>NZ_JAQMYO010000020.1:0-63518 GCF_028369215.1 Brevibacillus sp. AG
CACTCTTAGCAATCATGCGTATTCAGTTTTCAGGGAATGAAACCAACCTCTTTACCCCAGAATGGGTAAGGAGGTTTTTCGTTTTTATAGCAAAAAGTCAAACTCGCGATTATTTTGTCGATAAGTTAGGCCGAATGACCGACAAGTTCCCTCTTGCAGACGGGTCTTGGGGTAGACTAACATGAGAAGGTACCTGATCCAGGCGTTGGAGTAGGCGAGGTTATGAAGGAGAATCGTTCATGAAAAAAATTCTAATCTTTTCCGCTTCCATCGGTAACGGACACAACCAGGCAGCGCGAGCCATGCAGGAAAGCTTGGCCGAGAGTGGTTGCACATCAATGATCATCGATACGTTGGAATATATTAGCCCCACCTTTCACAAGATTTTGCTGGAAAGCTATATGAATCTGTTAAGGCTGTCACCCAAGATGTGGGGAAGGATTTACCATAATACGGAAAAAACCCGTTTCTTCGATATGAATGTGCTGATGAATAAGTTATTGGCAAACAAACTGAAAAAGCTGATTAACAGTGTACAGCCTGATGCCTTTATTGCTACGCATCCGTTTGCAAGCTGTATGCTCTCCGTACTGAAGGGGAGAAATGATTGGAAGGAACCAATCTATACGATCATTACTGACTATACCATCCACCCTTCGTGGATTAATCACCATATCAATTATTACTTCATCGGCCATGAACAACTGTATTACTTGTTAGACGTTTATCGACAGGACCATCAAAAATTCATTCCGATGGGCATCCCCATTATGAAAAAATTCAGCTTGCCATTGGACCCTGATTTGATTCGGCAAAAGCTGGGCCTCGCTCCTGGACAAAAGAGCATTATTCTTTCAGGGGGCGGATTGGGCCTCGGCTCGATGGAAAAGGTATTAGATGGGCTAGAAGAGATTAACATTCCTCTGAAAACCTTTGTGTTAACAGGGACAAACGACAAGCTGTACAATAAAGTGATAAATCGTACGTATCGCCATGAAGTCGTTCCACTAAAATTCATCAATAACTTCCACGAATACTTGGAGACGGCTGATTTAATCGTCACCAAATCAGGCGGACTTACATCAGCTGAAGTAATGAGTAAACGGGTACCCATGATTATTTACAATCCTCTGCCTGGACAAGAAGAGAGGAACAGCCACTTTTTGCTCAATAATGGATGTGCGGTACATGCCAATCTGTCGGAGCAATTGATTTACTTTATCGATGAACTATTGCATAGCCCGTCCAAGGTGGACTATATGCGCAGAATGGGACAGAAAATCTCGAAGCCAGATGCTGCACAACGAATTACTGAGTTTATCATGGATGATATGAATATGTTGTCAAGAGAAGTAGAATAGCTGCCTAGCCAGACAAAATGGAGGAACCCATGACTGTACCATTCGCCATATTATTTGATATGGATGGCACGTTACTGCAAACAGAAAAGCTATCGACCCCCGCATTTATTCGAACGTTTGACCAGCTTCGTCAAAAAGGGCTATGGCAAGGGGAAACTCCTGACGAGCGTGAACTGATCAATGTTCTGGGAATGACGATCGAGCAGATCTGGGACAAATTGCTGCCGGGCGCGAGTGAGGAAGCCATTCGCTCAGCAGACGCCTTCTTGCTAGATAATGAAATCCAGTTACTCCAAGAAAGAGTGACCGAGCTATATCCGGATGTAAAATCAACCTTGGAAACGCTTCGTGAGAAAGGATTTGCTTTGTTTGTAGCAAGCAATGGGCAGGAAGAGTACATCGATGCCATTTGTCAGGAATACGAGTTAAAGCCGCTGATGACCGATCTGTACTCAGCCGGTCGTTTCCGTACGCATTCCAAAAATGACCTGGTTGCAAAATTGTTGTCTGATTACAAAATCGGGCAGGCCATCATGGTAGGAGATCGTCACTCCGACATGGAAGCAGGCAAAACAAACGGTTTATTTACCATTGGATGCGACTTCGGTTTTGCCAAACCAGGCGAGCTTGATGGGGCAGATGTCATCATCACCAGCTTCACTCAGCTACTGAATCATTTGCCAGCAATCGACACCAACACACAAGAACAAACATAAACCATTCCTCAGGGAGTGGTTTTTTTGTTGATCATGTCCAAGTTTCAAGCGACCTTCTTTTGCCCAAACTAGAATGTGTAAGGGACACTTGCGGGCACGCAGTAAACCCATTATAATTAACGTCAAAGATAGTCAAAGTCAATAGGTAACCTCATAAGAACATACACAGAGGAATAGGAGGCGATGACTTGCGTAACATCTCGGACATCATTGAACATCACTTGAAAAGCATCATTACAAACAGTCCCAATGGATCGATCGAGATTCAGCGTAGTGAGCTTGCCGACCATTTTCAATGTGTGCCGTCTCAGATCAATTACGTCATCAATACGCGTTTTACCGTTCAAAAAGGATACATTGTAGAGAGTAAGCGCGGGGGCGGCGGGTATATTCGCATACGCAAGGTGCAGATTGTCAGCAAAGCACGTTTGCAGGAATTGCTAACAGAAGAACTGATTGGTGAGAGCATCAGTCAGAGCGTGGGAAATGCGATCGTAGAAAGACTAATGGAAGAAGGATTAGTCAACATCAGAGAAGCCACCTTGATGAAAATCGCTACCTCGCGAAATGTATTGACGCTAGAAGCTGAATTGCGGGATCGTTTGCGGGCAAATATTTTAAAGCAGATGATCGCAGCAATCTTGTTGAAGTAAAAGGAGGTATGATGTTATGAACTGTGAGGAATGCGGAAAACGACCGGCGACACTTCATTTGACGAAAATCGTCAATGGCGAAAAAACCGAATACCATATTTGCGAGCAGTGTGCTCATGAAAAAGGGGACGTCTTTACCGGCTTTCACAACTTCAGCATCAACAATCTCCTGTCAGGACTTTTAAAATTTGATCCCATGCAAAAGAATGGACGCGAAACGGCAACGAATAAGCCGCTTCAATGCGAAACATGTGGACTCACATATTCTCAATTTAGTAAAAGTGGACGATTTGGCTGTAGTGATTGCTACACCTTTTTGGGTGACCGACTGGACCCCCTTTTCCGCCGGATTCACGGAAACACACAGCATAGTGGAAAAGTACCAGAGCGTACCGGTGGCAAATTGAAGATCCGTAAAGAGCTGGAACAACTAAAGCAAGCGCTGCAAAGTCATGTCGCCAGTGAAGAGTTCGAGAAGGCAGCAGAAATGCGTGATCGAATTCGAGCATTGGAACAAAAAATGGCCCAATCGTAGCAAGGGAGGTTAGCTGGTTATGTCCCAAAAGCAGTTTATGCAAAACCCGTGGAGCAATTGGATGAAAGGAGAAGGTCCTGATTCCGACATTGTCATTAGTACACGGCTGCGTATCGCCCGTAACCTGCGCCAGCACCCCTTTCCGTTATTGGCAACGGACTCGCAGGGCGAGGAAGTCGTCAGAAAGGTAACGGAAGTAAGCGATTCGGAGGCAATGCGCAAAAGGCACCAGCTTCAGATCATCCATATGGACCAAATTAACCCGTTAGAAAAAAAGGTGCTCGTAGAAAAGCATCTGATTAGCCCTCATCTGGCAGAGGAATCTCGCAAAGGTGCCGTATTACTTCGTGAAGATGAGTCTGTCAGCATTATGGTTAATGAAGAAGACCACATTCGAATACAGGTACTATTACCCGGGTTTCGTTTGAACGAGGCATGGGAATTAGGTACGAAGATAGACGACATTTTTGAGAAAAACTTGAACTACGCTTTCGACGAAACACGAGGATATCTGACAAGCTGCCCAACCAATGTGGGTACGGGTATTCGTGCATCTGTGATGCTGCACTTGCCGGCTCTGGTGATGACGCAGCAGATCAGCAGAATTTTACAGGCAATTAATCAAGTTGGTCTAGTTGTTAGAGGAATTTACGGAGAGGGCAGCGAAGCTCTAGGGAATCTTTTTCAGTTATCCAATCAGGTCACACTGGGGATGTCTGAGTCAGATATCCTTTCCAATCTCTACGGTGTAGCCAGACAGATTATTGAGCAAGAGCGTGTGGCACGTGCTTATTTGCTGGAGCATACCCGGGTTTCTTTAGAGGATCGGATTTTTCGGTCGTATGGCATCCTGATGTACGCTCGCACAGTAGAGTCAAAGGAGGCGGCTCAGCGCCTGTCCGATGTACGTTTGGGGATTGATCTAGGTATTATTCCAAATGTATCTCCGCTCGTCCTAAACGAACTGTTGGTCACGACACAGCCGGGGTTTTTACAGCACCACGCTGGACAAAAGCTCACTCCGGACCAACGTGACGAAAGAAGGGCAAGGCTGATTCGCGAACGTCTGCGCGTAGTAGAATCACAAGAGTAATCGTAATGGTATCACGCAATTGTTAACCATATAGAGAAAAAACACGGTTATACGGAGGTGTACGATATGATGTTTGGACGTTTTACAGAACGAGCACAAAAAGTACTGGCGCTTGCCCTGGAAGAGGCGGTTCGTCTCGGACACAAAGATATTGGGACAGAGCATGTGCTGCTGGGACTCATTCGAGAAGGCGAAGGAATTGCGGCGAAGGCACTGCAATCACTTGGGCTTGGTCTCGATAAAATCCAGAGTGAAGTGGAGTCGTTAATCGGGCGAGGAACAGAGCAGTCCGGTAGTAATTACACACCAAACTATACACCTCGCGCCAAAAAGGTTATTGAACTGTCAATGGACGAAGCCCGCAAACTAGGTCATACCTATGTGGGGACTGAACATATTCTGCTTGGCTTGATCCGTGAAGGAGAGGGCATTGCTGCAAGAATCATGAACAATTTGGGCGTTAGCCTGAACAAGGCACGTCAACAGGTGCTCCAGCTCCTTGGCAGCTCGGAAATGATGGCATCTCATCAACCGTCTGGAGGGAACCCAGCGGCGAATACGCCGACATTGGACGGCTTGGCAAGGGATCTGACTGCAATCGCTCGTGATGGCGGGCTGGACCCTGTCATTGGTCGCCAAAAAGAAATCGAGCGTGTGATCCAAGTACTTAGTAGACGTACTAAGAACAACCCTGTTTTGATTGGGGAGCCTGGCGTCGGGAAAACAGCTATCGCAGAAGGTCTTGCCCAAAAAATCGTGAACAACGAAATTCCAGAGACCCTTCGTGATAAGCGCGTCATGACACTCGATATGGGAACCGTTGTTGCGGGAACCAAATATCGTGGTGAGTTCGAAGATCGTCTGAAAAAAATCATGGACGAAATTCGCCAAGCAGGAAACATCATCCTGTTTATTGATGAGCTGCACACCTTGATTGGTGCTGGTGGAGCAGAAGGCGCAATTGATGCCTCCAACATTTTGAAGCCTGCTCTGGCACGTGGCGAGCTACAGTGCGTGGGTGCCACTACGCTGGATGAATATCGCAAGTACATCGAAAAAGACGCGGCACTGGAGCGTCGTTTCCAACCGATTCAGGTTGATGAACCGACACCGGAGGATGCGATTCGTATCCTGCATGGCCTTCGTGATCGTTACGAAGCCCACCATCGTGTCAAAATTACCGATGAAGCAATCGAGCAGGCAGTAAAACTGTCTGACCGCTATATTACGGAACGCTTCCTGCCTGACAAGGCTATCGACTTGGTCGACGAGGCGGCCTCCAAAGTTCGCTTGCAATCCTTTACGGTTCCACCAAACCTCAAAGAGCTGGAGGGACGTCTGGAAGAGGTACGCAAGGAAAAAGACGCAGCCGTACAATCACAAGAGTTCGAGGAAGCAGCAGCACTTCGCGATCAGGAGCAAAAACTGCGTGAAGAACTGGATAAAACGAAAAAAGACTGGAAAGAGCGCCAAGGCCAGCTGAACATGGAGGTTACACCAGAAGACATCGCGCAAGTAGTGGCGAGCTGGACGGGTATTCCTGTATTGAAGCTGAAGGAAGAAGAAACAGAGCGCTTGCTGAAGATGGAAGAGATTTTGCACGATCGCGTCATTGGTCAAGATGAAGCAGTCAAATCCATCTCGCGTGCAATCCGCCGTGCCCGTGCTGGTTTGAAAGATCCAAAACGCCCGATCGGCTCGTTTATCTTCCTAGGACCTACTGGTGTGGGTAAAACTGAATTGGCTCGTGCCGTAGCAGAGACGCTTTTCGGTGACGAGGATGCCATGATTCGTGTAGATATGTCCGAGTACATGGAGAAGCATTCCACCGCTCGTCTGGTTGGTGCCCCTCCTGGCTATGTAGGCTTTGATGAAGGCGGTCAGCTGACCGAAAAAGTGCGTCGCAAGCCTTACTCCGTCATTTTGCTGGACGAAATCGAGAAAGCTCACCCAGACGTATTCAACATCCTGCTACAAGTATTGGATGATGGTCGTCTGACAGACTCCAAGGGACGTACCGTTGATTTCCGCAACACGGTTGTCATTATGACTTCCAACGTCGGAGCCAGCATGATCAAGAAAAATACGACGCTCGGCTTCACGACCAACGATTCGGAAAGAAAGTACCAGGATATGAAGGACAAAGTCATGGATGAGCTGAAAAAGAGCTTCCGTCCTGAGTTCTTGAACCGTATCGACGAAGTCATCGTGTTCCACTCTTTGGAGCAAGAGCACATCGAGCAAATCGTATCTCTCATGACAGAAGATCTGCGTAAACGTTTGAAAGAGCAAGACATTGATTTCCAATTGAGTGAAGAGGCCAAGAAAGTATTGGCAAAAGAAGGCTTTGATCCGGCCTATGGTGCGCGTCCTCTGCGTCGTGCTATCCAGCGCCACATCGAGGATAATTTGTCCGAGGAATTGCTCAAGGGCACGATCAGTAAAGGCGATACCGTCAATATCGAAGCCGAAGAAGGCAAGCTGGTTGTTAAGCGCCTCGAAAAAACGAAATCATAAGCTGGATTGAAACGTAATAGAATGCCTCCTGATTCGGGAGGTATTCTTTTTTTGGGTGCGTAATTATGATAAAAGTAGAGAAAGAAATCCAAGTGAGGGTGCGACTATGTCAAAGTATAAAACGAAATACGCGTGTCAAGAATGTGGCTATGAATCGCCAAAATGGATGGGAAAATGCCCGGGGTGTAGCAGTTGGAACACCTTGGTGGAGGAAGTGACCGTAAAAAATCCACATCGTCACGAAGGGATGAGCGGCGGCCAGCGCCAATCTGCGATTCCATTGACTCAGGTAGCCAGTGAAGAAGAGCCACGCATGGATACCACGATCGGAGAATTGAATCGTGTTCTTGGTGGAGGACTTGTTCCGGGTTCACTCATTTTGGTTGGAGGAGACCCCGGAATCGGAAAATCGACATTGCTTTTACAGACATCTTTTGCCTTGGCTCATCAAGGGGCAAAGGTTCTCTATGTATCTGGAGAGGAGTCGGCAAAACAAATCAAAATTCGCGCGGATCGACTCCATTTGCAAACGCCGCCGATGTTTGTATTGGCAGAAAATGATTTGGATTTGATCGAACAGCATATTAATCAAGTAGACCCGGATGTGCTGATTATTGACTCGATCCAGACCGTGTTTCACCCGACGATCCAATCGGCTGCTGGAAGTGTCGCACAAGTGCGGGAGGCGACTGCCCAATTGATGCGGATTGCAAAAGGGAAAGGAATTGGTACCTTCATTGTCGGTCATGTTACCAAGGAAGGCTCCATCGCCGGTCCGCGTATGCTTGAGCACATGGTAGATGCTGTTCTCTATTTTGAAGGGGAGCGCCACAATACGTTTCGAATTTTGCGCGCCGTCAAAAACCGTTTTGGTTCGACAAACGAAATCGGTATTTTCGAGATGAAGGATCGCGGTTTGGAGGAAGTGGCGAATCCGTCTGAGATATTTTTAGCAGAGCGTCCATTTGGTGTTGCGGGTTCCACGGTCGTAGCCAGTATGGAGGGCACACGTCCCGTTTTGGTTGAGCTGCAAGCACTCGTTGCCCCGACCAGCTTTGTCACCCCACGGAGAACGGCAACAGGGGTCGATCATCAGCGTGTGGCGATGATCATGGCAGTGTTGGAAAAGCGCATGGGCATGATGCTACAAAATCAGGATGCATATGTAAACGTAGCAGGTGGGGTCAGATTGGATGAGCCAGCGGTTGATTTGGCGATTGCCGTAAGTATTGCAAGCAGTTTCCGTGATCACGCTACCAATCCGCATGATGTCGTTATCGGAGAAATTGGCTTGACTGGTGAGGTGCGCGGTGTCTCTCGTATTGAGCAACGAGTACGAGAAGCACATAAGTTAGGCTTTAAGCGTGTTATCATCCCGGAGAAAAACATCCGCGGTCTGGATGCGCCAGCAGATATTCAAGTGATTGGTGTGAGCAATATTGCCGATGCGTTGAACGAGGTGATAAGGAGGTAGGAGTGGGCATGCAGGGGAACATCAAAAGAGCTCCGCAATTCGGTGATGTGCTTCGTCTCGTGGCACCCGGCACACAGCTTCGTGAAGGATTGGAAAATGTTTTACGGGCCAAAACCGGGGGCTTGATCGTCATTGGGTGCGGTCCAGAGATGAAGACGATTGTCGATGGCGGTTTTTCCATCAATTGTGATTTTTCTCCTGCCCATTTGTATGAATTAGCGAAGATGGATGGGGCGATTATAGTAAGTGAAGACGCAAAACGCATCCTGTACGCGAATACGCAAATCTTCCCACCCTCCTCAGTCCCCACGAGCGAGACGGGGACACGGCATCGTACAGCGCAACGGACAGCCATTCAAACGAATCATCTGGTCATTGCTATCTCTCAGCGTCGCAATGTGATCACGTTGTACCAGGGGAATTTCCGGTATGTCTTAAGTGAAATCAGTGTCATTTTGGCCAAGGCGAATCAGGCTGTATCTACCCTTGAGAAATACAAGGCCGTTCTTGATCAAACATTGACGAATCTCGGTGCGTTAGAATTTGAGGAGCTCGTTACTCTACACGAAGTTGCCTCGGTTTTGCAACGGATTGAGATGGTGTTACGTATTAAGACAGAGGTCTCCAAGTACATATGTGAGCTAGGGGTAGAAGGAAGGCTCGTCAGTATGCAGTTGGAGGAATTGGTTTCAAACATTGAGGAAGAGGCACACATGCTTATTCGGGATTATTCCCGAGATCCATCCTATTCACCTGATTTCGTGTTGCGGGACATGAAAAAATTAAACTCGGAGGAAATGCTGGAACTCACTTCTTTTTTGCGAACGCTGGGGTATTCCTCCAATGCCAGTATGCTGGATGAATCCGTTTCCCCTAGAGGTTATCGGATCCTGTACAAGATCCGGCGTTTGCCCGTTACGATCATCTCAAATCTGGTAGAGCATTTTCATCATCTGCCGCGAATCATGATGGCAACGATTCAGGAATTAGACGAAGTGGAAGGCATTGGCGAGGTCCGAGCGAGAGCGATTAAAGAGGGGCTGAAACGGATTCAAGAACAAGTGTTCATTGACAGACACATTTAAAGTAGAATAGGATAAAGGCATTATTTGTATTCAACATTTGCCTAGGGGACTTGGATGAAAACAAGGTCGACAGGATAACCTGCTCCTTACGCAAAAGAAATCAGGAGGTAGTCTATGTTCGTGAAATCGTTACCGAACATACTAACCGTAAGCAACTTGTTTCTGGGAGTTTTAGCAATTATTCTTGCGTTTCGAGGCGATCAATACGTCGAATATGCAGCGATCACAGTGATCATTGGTATGCTGGCAGACGGGCTGGATGGACGTGTAGCTCGTATGTTGAATGCCCAAAGCGAGTTCGGAAAGGAATTGGATTCACTTTCTGACGTCATTACGTTTGGGATTGCGCCAGCGTTCATCATGTATGTTGTCGTCTTGCAACACTTTGATTTGCTTGGGATTCTCATTACAGCCATTTTTCCGATCTGTGGTGCGCTGCGTTTGGCGCGTTTTAACGTACAGGCCGGGGTTCCGGGGTATTTCATCGGTTTGCCGATTACGGCAGCGGGGGGCGTACTGGCTACGCTCGCACTCTATCACCAAGTATTCACTCCGGTATTGCTTGCCGTAAGTATGTTGCTGCTTGCCTTTTTGATGGTATCAAAGGTCAAGTATCCTAACTTTAAAAAAGTGGGGATTCCAAAGTCTGCTTACTGGATCACACCCATTATCATCGCGATTGTGGTTGTTGTAGCGATTAAGTATCCGCAGCAATTTCCAAAAATCGTCTTCCTGCCACTTGCTTTTTATGCACTGTACGGAATAAAAAAAAACGTTGACTTTCTCGTCAAAAAATTACGCAAGCGTAAAAACAAAGAGGAAGAATCCGTTCCGTTTGAATAGTTACGGCATAAAAAAACCCACACTTCAATGTGCGGGTTTTTCTTTTTTGTATGCAACTTTTTTTAGGGTTCATTCGTAATACGAGTAACGGACTTTTAAGACAGATTGAAGACACCCAAAGTATTCAGTCGGTTGGATTCTTTCTGAAGCACATCTTCTAGCTTAATGTCAGTAATATTGCACAGGGCAGTGAGGTAAAAGAGATTTTTGCCAAGCTCAGCAGTAACTACATCGCGACAATGCTCGCACAGCGGTCCGTTAAAGTGGGTGTCCAAATGGGACTTGTTGTCCTCCAGATTCTTGTTCGAATCGTACGTCTGTTTTTTGGCAACCACTTCGACACAGCCGCATTCGGTGATGGCTTTGGTCAGTGAACGGTTAATGCGGGATGCCGTTTCCTGAACTTTGGACATGACGTCCAGTACGCTACGATGTCTGATCAAAAGTTCGGATACTTGCGTTTGAAAGTCGTCTATGTTTCGATTGTCCATCTGGTTCACCTCTGCTTTAGGCTGTTGGTATCGTCATAATATTCTCTCATTACGATACTGACATTATAAGAAGGGAGTCAGCTCCCTGTCAATTTAACATCGAAGGAAACGAGTGTTCCCGGGTTGACGAGAAAATGACAACTATGTTAAAATTTTTGGCTATTTGACATGGCAAAATCTTTTTTGCTATAGTGAGGGAAAGTAAAATGAAGCATTATAATGATTTGGAAAAAAATAGGGTTTTACTCTTAGGCTTCTGTCTATATTAGTAAAAGGAGGTGAAGGCATGTTACGCCGAGTAGGAAAATTCATTTTTGTTTTGATTGGTGGCGGATTAGGGTATCGCTTTGGTGACGAACTGTTTTCGTTGCTCGATCCACTGTTAAACTTTGGTGTAGTAGCCGGATCGCAATATATTGGAGCTGTACTAGGTGCCATCTTGTTTTTCTTTTTAGCGAATTGGGTTGTGGATTATGTTCTGCGCATCGTTCGATGGGGTGAAGAGACACTCGTCAAAATGCCGGTTGTCGATGTGATGTTCGGAGCGATGGGGTTGATTAGTGGTCTTATTATTGCATTCTTATTATTCCTGCCCATCAGTAAAATTCCGATTCCATTTGTAGGAGATCTTTTGCCGTTAATTGTTTCCGGGTTGCTCGGTTATTTGGGCTTCCAGGTAGGATTCCGCAAGCGGGACGAGATTATGTCGGTATTTTCGATTGGACGTAAGGATAAGAAAAAGGATAGTGCAACAACTGCCGCTAACTTGGAAAATAAAATTCTCGATACCAGTGTCATCATTGACGGACGCATCGCAGATATTTGCCGTACTGGCTTTCTGGAAGGGGTACTGGTCATTCCGGGATTTGTGCTAGAGGAACTGCAGCATATCGCAGATTCCTCCGATGTACTGAAGAGAAACCGCGGTCGTCGTGGTCTGGATATCTTGAACAAGATTCAAAAAGAAATGAAGGTAAAGGTCCAGATTTGGGAAGGCGATTTTGAAGAAGTATCCGAGGTGGACAGCAAGCTGATCAAGCTCGCTAAGCTCATTAACGGAAAGGTTGTAACAAACGACTTTAACCTGAACAAGGTATGTGAGCTGCAAGGTGTTGCAGTCTTGAATATCAATGATTTGGCGAATGCAGTTAAGCCTGTAGTTTTACCTGGAGAAGAGATGAACGTTCAAGTCATCAAAGATGGGAAAGAGCATGGTCAGGGTGTCGCTTATCTGGACGATGGCACGATGATTGTTGTAGAGGGCGGACGAGAATACATCGGAAATGACGTCGATGTTCTCGTAACGAGTGTGCTGCAAACTTCTGCGGGACGCATGATCTTCGCCAAACCAAAGTTGCTGGAACGAGCGTTATAGAAAAGACAACAGGAGAGGGATGAATCAGTGAGTACGGGTGTCGTGATCGTTGCAGCCGGTTCGGGTAAACGAATGGGTGGACAACGAAACAAGTTGTGGTTACCGCTTGCGGGCGAGCCGATCTTGGCTCATACGGTACGTCTTTTTGCTACTCATCCCGACATTGATGAAGTCGTGCTAGTGGTGAGTGAAGCAGACCACGCAGAAGTAACGACCTTGATCTCGGCTGAAAAGCTGACGGTTGTGGTTACTCTGGGTGGAGCAGAGCGACAAGACAGTGTGAGAAATGGCTTGGCATCACTATCCGCAAATTGCGATTACGTACTAGTTCACGATGCTGCCCGTCCTTTCGTCACTCGCAAACAGATCAGTGACATGATCAAACAGGTGCAACAAGATCAGGCAACGATCATGGCAGTACCTGTCAAAGATACGATTAAAGTGGTGGGGGCAACAGGACTTGTAGAGTCAACCCCAGCACGGGAAAGCTTGTGGGCGGTTCAAACCCCACAAGCTTTTCGTATGTCTTTATTGCGAGAGGCACATCAGGCAGCAGAGGCAGCGGGGAAGCTGGGTACGGATGATGCGATGCTGGTTGAGTGGCTGGGTCATCCGGTATCGATTATGAACGGAAGCTATGAGAATATTAAGATTACTACGCCAGACGATCTGTGGTTTGGTGAAGAGATATTGCGGAAACGAAAGGGAGAGTAGCTCATGCGTATTGGACAAGGTTTTGACGTGCATCAATTAGTAGAGGGGCGTCCATGCATTATCGGTGGCGTCACCATCCCGTATGAAAAAGGCTTGCTAGGGCATTCTGACGCGGATGTTCTCCTCCATGCGATTAGTGACGCGGTTCTTGGAGCGATTGGTGAGGGGGATATTGGCCGTCATTTCCCAGATACAGACCCGGCTTTCAAGGATGCGGATAGCGTGAAGCTGCTGGAGCATGTATGGAAGTTGGTTCGGGAGCGCGGCTACCGTTTAGGAAACGTGGATGCAACGATCATTGCCCAAGCGCCGAAGATGGCGCCGTACATCCCGCAAATGTGTGAAGTCATTGCACGCGTGCTGGAGGCAGAAGATCTCTCGCAAGTGAATGTGAAAGCGACTACCTCCGAGAAACTCGGTTTTACAGGCAGAGGGGAAGGAATCGCTGCACAGGCAGTATGCTTGCTTGTCAAGTAGAAGGGCAAGGTGTAACATAAAGCCTTAGATACGTTTTTACTTAGGTCTAGGGTTTATAGCCTTTTACATTCATAAGGATGGTGCTACCAATGGCGAAAGAAATTCGCACTCGTTATGCGCCGAGTCCTACGGGGCATTTACACATCGGCGGTGCGCGAACAGCGCTCTTCAATTATCTTTTTGCGAAACATCACGGTGGTTCGTTCATCGTTCGGATTGAAGATACGGACCAAACGCGCAATAAGGAAAATGCGGACGAAGAGCAAATGAAAAACCTGAAATGGCTCGGCGTAACATGGGAAGAAGGTACAGACGTTGGTGGACCATATGGACCGTACCGTCAAACAGAACGCCTGGACATTTATCGGAAATATATCGATCAACTGCTGGCAGAAGGCAAAGCGTACTACTGCTACGCGACAAAAGAAGAGCTGGATGCAGAACGTGAAGAACAGCTCGCGCGTGGAGAAACACCACGCATTCTGGAAAAGCACCGCCATGTAACGGACGAGCAGCGTGCTCAGTACGAAGCAGAAGGGCGAGTGCCATCCATTCACTTCCTCGTTCTGGATGATCGCGAGTATGTCGTGAACGACCTGATTCGTGGCCAGGTAACATTCAACTCCAACGAGATGGGCGATTTCGTTATTTGCCGTCCGGATGGAATTCCTACATACAACTTCGCCGTTGTAGTGGACGACTATTTGATGAAAATTAGCCACGTCATTCGTGGAGAAGAGCATCTGTCCAACACGCCTCGTCAATTGATGATTTACGAAGCGTTTGGGTGGGAAGCGCCTGACTTTGCTCACTTGGCACTGATCCTCAACCAAGATGGCAAAAAGATGTCCAAGCGCGACGAGAGCATTCTTCAGTTCATTGAACAGTACCGTGACCTCGGTTTCTTGCCAGAAGCAATCGTGAACTTCCTTGTTCTTTTGGGATGGTCTCCAGGTGGCGAAGAAGAGATTTTCTTAATGGAAGATCTGATCAAGCTGTTCTCAATGGACCGCGTGAACAAGTCGCCAGCTGTGTTCGATGCAACGAAGATGAACTGGATGAACAACTTCTATTTGAAGCGTCAACCGCTGGATATGATTACAGACATGTGTATCCCGCATCTGCAAAAAGCTGGCTTCATCGAAGAGAATTTGTCTGCTGAGAAGCGCGAATGGGTTCGCAGTATCGTAGGCCTGTACCAAGAGCAAATGTCCTACTGTGCGCAAATCGTTCCGTTGGCAGCTCTTTTCTTCCTCGACGAAGTGGTGTACGATGAAGAAGCAACTCTGGTGCTAAAAGAACCGCAATTACCGGAAGTGCTTGCTTCCTTTGTGAAACACCTTTCTGCCCAAGATGCATATAATGTGGATGTTATTAAAGCGGTACTCAAAGACGTGCAAAAGGAAACGAGTTACAAAGGCAAGGCATTGTTCATGCCGGTCCGTGTAGGAGCAACTGGTCAGGCGCATGGTCGCGATCTGGCGGAGACGTTGTATCTGCTTGGACGCGACAAGGTGATTGCACGTGCAGAGCAAGTAATTGCAAACGGTCAGTAAGTATTGGCTGGTTTTCTTTTATAAATAATGAATGCGACGATCAGGAGAAGTACAACAGTCTGCACATCTACAGAGAGGATGGATAGGTGAGAGCCATCTGGTGTGCCCTGTATGGAAATGCCCCTGTGAGCGATGAGCTGAACCTATCTTTTTGAAAAGATATCAGTAGGCGCCATCGGCTTCCCGCCGTTATCGGGATATGAGCGAGATTTGCTCATGACTGTTGTGAGTTTTTCGTGACAGTGATGACGATCTAAGCAGAGTGGAACCACGGTAAACCCGTCTCTGTCCCTTCGTGTTTTTTGAGGGGATAGGGACGTTTTTTATTTTTTTGAAAAGGTAGTTCAAAAAGTGGTTTTCGCTATTTTCTCAATGCTGAAAAGACAACTTTTTGAACCCTGACATTGAGGTTGAACGTGAGCAGGTAAATCAGGCAGGAGGTGCCACCCAAAAATGTTAGCACAGATGAGAGATGACATTCATGCTGTTTTTGAACGAGACCCGGCTGCGCGAAGTACGCTGGAAGTCGTTATGACCTATTCCGGTTTGCACGCGATATGGGGGCACCGGATTGCCCACAGGCTCTGGAAGGCTGAGCTGTGTACACTCGCCCGAATTGTCTCTCAACTATCCCGTTTTTTCACGGGAATTGAGATTCATCCGGGCGCAACAATTGGCCGCGGCCTGTTCATTGACCATGGCATGGGTGTTGTGATCGGAGAGACGTGCGAAATCGGAGACAATGTAACGATTTATCAAGGGGTTACACTCGGGGGAACAGGTAAGGAAAAAGGAAAGCGTCACCCTACAATCGGCAATGATGTCATTATTGCTACGGGAGCAAAGGTGTTGGGCTCCTTCAAAATTGGCGATAATTCAAAGATAGGGGCTGGTGCCGTTGTCTTGCAGGAGGTACCGCCTAACTCGACCGTAGTAGGAATCAAGGGACGCATCGTCATCCAGGATGGCAAGCGGGTCAAAAATGATCTGGACCATGTAAATATGCCAGACCCGGTAGCGGATACGATTCGTATGATGCAAAAGGAAATTGATCAGTTACGCAAAGAATTGGAGCTTTTGAGGGAGGATAAAAAGAATGATGGGCATTCAGTTGACTAACACGATGACGCGGCGAAAGGAACCGTTTCACACATTGGAGCCAGGGAAGGTAAAAATGTACGTGTGCGGTCCGACCGTGTACAACTACATCCACATTGGAAATGCGCGCCCTGCCATTGTATTTGATACACTTCGCCGTTACTTGAAATATCGTGGCTACGAAGTGACATTCGTGCAAAATATTACGGACGTAGATGACAAACTGATTCGTGTGGCGAATCAGGAAGGTGTCACTGTCAAAGAAGTGGCGGATCGATACACGGATGCGTACAACGCTGATCTGAAATCACTAAACGTACTGCCACCTGATATTCAACCGCGAGTGATGCAGACCATTCCGGAGATCATTGAATTCGTGCAAGGGCTGATTGAAAAGGGCTTTGCCTACGAGAGTGAAGGTGACGTCTATTTCCGCACGGGACGTTTTCAGGAATACGGAAAACTTTCGCATCAACCGTTGGATGATTTGCAGGCAGGTGCTCGTGTAGAAATCAACGAGAAAAAGGAACATCCCCTGGACTTTGTCCTTTGGAAAGCGGCCAAGACCGGAGAAGTTACCTGGGGCAGTCCGTGGGGCGAAGGAAGACCGGGATGGCATATTGAGTGCTCGGCTATGGCCCTGAAGTTTTTGGGTGAGGAAATCGATATCCATGCGGGCGGAACAGACCTTGTGTTCCCGCACCACGAGAACGAAATTGCCCAGTCGGAATGCTTTACGGGTAAAGTCTTTGCTCGCTACTGGTTACACAACGGCATGCTCAATATCGATAACGAAAAAATGTCCAAATCCCTCGGGAATTTCTTGCTTGCACGCGATCTTTCGGAGAAATTCGGCGGTCAATTAATTCGCTTCTTTATGCTTCAGGGGCACTATCGCAACCCGATCAATTTTAGCGAAGAGTTGATTGAACAGGCGGCTAATGGTCTAGATAGAATTAAGACCGCGTATACGAATCTGTCTCATCGTCTGGATACCGTGCGCGCAGAAGAGCCGAATGATCAGGCACAGGAGCAGGCACGAATCATTGGAGAGCTTCGTGAGCGTTTCATTGCTGAGATGGATGATGATATCAATACAGCGAATGCCATTACCGTTATTTTTGACGTCGTGAAGGAAGCCAACCTGTATTTGCGTCATCAAAATGTAGGCGAAACCGAAGTTCGTGCGTACATGGATTTGTTGGTGGAGTTGACGGAGGTTCTTGGTCTTGAAATTGCAGAAGAGCAGGAACTGTTGGATAGTGAGATTGATGCGTTGATCGAAGAGCGCACAGAAGCTCGCAAAGCAAGAAACTTTGCCCGTTCTGACGAAATCCGCGATCTGCTCGCAGCAAAAGGAATCGTGCTGGAGGACACGCCACAAGGCGTTCGCTGGCGTCGAAAATAAGGGGCCGAAGAAAATAGATGCAAAAAGAAGAACTAACCCGAGATCCTAATCTGACAAATCCACTCGTGCTTGCCTTCCTCGGGGATGCTACCTATTCGCATTGTGTTAGGTATCATTTGATCGCCAAGGGGCTGGTTAAACCAAACCAGCTCCACAAGGCGGCCAACCGCTATGTTTCAGCGAAAGCACAGGCCAATGTGTTGTTGACGTTAATGCCCACATTGCCGGAGGAAGAATTGAATGTAGTGAAGCGGGGGCGGAATGCCAAATCCGGTTCCAGTGCCAAAAACGCCGATATTATCGACTACCGTCATGCAACGGCTTTTGAAGCATTGATCGGGTACCTGTACTTGTGTGGAAAAGAAGAGCGGATCGCTGAAATTGTGCAGCAGGCTTTTGCCATAGTGGAAGGAGAATCGTGAAATGAGTGAAGAGTGGATTCTGGGGAAAAACCCCGTCATCGAGGCTTTGCGATCGGGTCGTACGATCAATAAGATTTGGGTTGCAGAGGGAACGAATAAAAATTTGATGGGACCTGTCTTTGCTTTGGCAAAAGAACAGGGTGTCATTGTGACGACAGCGAACCGCAAAAAGCTGGATCAGCTCGTGTCGACGGACAACCATCAGGGTGTAGTGGCTTCTGTTGCTGCTTACGATTACGTAGAAGTAGACGATATTTTGAAGCGGGCAGAGGAAAAAAACGAGGCGCCGTTCATTTTGCTGTTGGACGAGCTGGAAGATCCGCATAACCTCGGTTCGATCATGCGTACAGCCGATGCAGTCGGTGCTCATGGTGTCATCATTCCGAAACGACGTTCTGTCAGTCTTACGGCAACAGTGGCAAAAGCTTCGGCAGGGGCGATCAACTACGTGCCGGTAGCGCGAGTGACGAATTTGGTTCGTACCATGGAAGAGCTCAAAGAACGCGGTGTTTGGATCGCAGGAACAGACGCGAGTGCCAAACAAGATTTCCGCCAGGGTGATTATACGATGCCGCTCGCGATTGTCATTGGCAGCGAAGGAAAAGGCATGAGTCGCCTCGTTCGGGAAAACTGTGATTTTCTGTACAGCCTTCCGATGGCGGGCAATGTTACCTCACTCAACGCTTCTGTAGCAGCTGCCTTGTTGATGTATGAAGTCTATCGCTCCAGGAGTCCAATTCCAACGCGGGTGAAATGACATGTCAAAACGAAAAGCCAAGCAGCTGTTGATCGTAGATGGATACAATATCATCGGCGCCTGGCCCGATCTGCGCCTGCTGAAGGATCAAGAGCGGATGGACGAGGCGCGTGATCAGTTGATCGCAAAAATGGCAGAATACCAGAGCTACACAGGGACGAAGGTTATCATCGTTTTCGATGCGTACAACGTTCCTGGCATTGGCCGTCAAATGGAAGACTTCCAGGTTGAAGTCTATTTCACGAAGAAAAAGGAGACGGCTGACGAAAAAATAGAGCAGTTAGTCTCCGAATTTCACAATAAAAATCGACAAATTTATGTGGCAACTTCTGACTATACGTCACAACGTGTCATATTTGGGCAGGGAGCTTTGCGCAAATCTGCCCGGGAGTTGTTGCTCGATATGGAAAATGCGGGGAAAGAAATCAAGAAACAAGTCGAAAAAACGCAAGAAGACGGCTTCTCCAGGCGGATTACGCTGAATGATGAAATAGCGAAAATATTCGAAAAATGGAGAAGGGAATAACTTGGATTCGGTTGACGCTTTTTTACGGCATCATGTATAATAGCGCTATCTATTGGAGAAACCGGTTGGCGGAGGGATCATTTGTGAGTGTTGACCTCAAGGAGTTAAAACATGCCCAATATGAACTAATGACCGACGAAGAAGTAGTCGACCTGGTTCGCGATAATGACGCCGAAGCTTTGGAGTATTTGATCAACAAATACAAAAACTTCGTCCGTGCCAAAGCGAGATCCTATTTTCTTATTGGGGCTGACCGCGAAGACATCGTGCAGGAAGGGATGATCGGACTGTACAAGTCTATTCGCGACTTCCGAGGAGACAAGCTCACGTCGTTCAAAGCATTTGCCGAGTTGTGTATTACCCGTCAGATCATTACCGCGATCAAGACGGCGACACGCCAAAAGCACATCCCGCTCAATTCTTACGTCTCACTGGACAAGCCTATCTACGATGAAGATTCTGACCGCACGCTACTCGATGTGATCTCGGGAACAAAAGTGACCGATCCAGAGGAGTTGTTTATCAATCGGGAAGAGTTCGATGATATCGAGGGCAAAATGAGTGAAATCTTGAGTGATTTGGAGCGCCAGGTTCTCATGCTCTATTTGGATGGACGATCCTATCAACAGATTGCCGTCGAGCTGAAGCGTCACGTCAAGTCTATTGATAATGCATTGCAGCGAGTAAAGCGCAAGCTAGAGCGCTATTTGGAAGGAAGAGAGATTCATCTGTAGAGAATCTCTCTTTTTATTTTGGAAGCAAAAGGACTTCTTCTTGTCAAGTCATTTTGTTTGACATGGGTATTTCGGTATGATAAATTTATTTAGGTAGCCATAGACTTTTATCTCTCTGTTCTATGGTTACTTAGGTGAATGAAATGGTCTGGAAAAAGTAGCGGTTTTCCCGTACTATTTATCATCGGGGTACTTTTAACTAATAGCAGGTTTGAAATGAGATGGAGGTGGCAATAAATGCGAGTAAACATCACGTTGGCGTGCACCGAGTGTGGCGAGCGTAACTATATCTCCACGAAGAACAAGCGCACCACTACTGAACGTGTTGAACTGAAAAAGTATTGCTCCCGTGACAAGAAGCAAACCCTTCATCGCGAGACGAAGTAATGGTTGATGCGACGAAGTCAGGGGGTGGCAAAGTGGGTTTTTTATCACGAATCGGAGCCAGTTTTCGCCGTACCGGTGGTTTTTTTAGTGACGTAATGTCCGAACTAAAGAAAGTCCGTTGGCCTAACCGTAAAGAGTTGACAACCTATACGCTTGTTGTACTCGTTACGGTTGTGCTCCTGGCAATATTCTTCTTCGTCGTTGATTTGGGTATCTCGCGCTTGATCGATTTGATTCTAGGAACGTAATTATGCAAGTCTTAGGAGGGACGGACGGTTATCGTCCTGTTGGATATGGAAAAAGCATGGTATGTACTTCATACGTACTCAGGTTACGAAAACAAGGTTAAGACAAATCTGGAGAAGCGACTCGAGTCGATGGGCATGGAAGACAAGATCTTTCGCGTTCTTGTTCCCACTGAAGAAGAGGTGGAAACCAAGGATGGTAAGAAGCGCACCGTCACGAAAAAAGTGTTTCCTGGATACGTCCTTGTTGAAATGGTGATGACGGACGACTCTTGGTATGTCGTGCGCAACACTCCTGGGGTTACCGGCTTTGTCGGATCCACGGGCGCCGGCTCTAAGCCGACAGCGCTGCGTCCTGAAGAGGCCGATACGATTCTCAAGCAAATGGGAATCGAAATTCCCAAGATCAGAGTCGATTATGCTCTCCGCGATATGGTGCGCGTCATAGATGGTCCATTTTCCAATCGCACCGGGGAGATTATCGAGATTCACCCGGACAGGCAGAAGGTTCGCGTATTGGTGGACATCTTCGGTCGCGAAACACCGGTAGAGCTAGACTTTACACAAGTTCAAAAATTGGATTAGGATTCAACTTGAAAAGTATCGCGCTATGTGGTACATTTCATTTTGTTTTAACAATCCCACAACATTAATTGGGGTTTCTTGCACTCTCACTATAGATCGAAAGTCTTTTACATAGAGACTTTCAAAAAACGGTGGGAGGGGGCATTCCCCCGTAATAACCACATGTGAAGTAAGGAGGTGTGTTACGTGGCTAAGAAGGTTATCCGCGTAATTAAATTACAAATCCCAGCAGGTAAAGCGAATCCTGCACCTCCAGTAGGTCCGGCTCTCGGTCAAGCTGGTGTAAACATCATGGGATTCTGTAAAGAATTCAATGCTCGCACTGAAAGCGAAGTAGGTATGATCATTCCGGTGGAAATCACCGTGTTTGAAGACCGTTCTTTCACTTTTATCACAAAAACTCCTCCAGCTGCAGTTCTGTTGAAGAAAGCTGCTGGTATCGAGTCCGGTTCTGGCGTACCAAACAAAACAAAGGTTGCTACGCTGAAGCGTGATAAAGTTCGTGAAATCGCAGAACTGAAGCGTCCTGACCTGAATGCTGCATCCGTAGAAGCGGCTATGCGCATGGTAGAAGGTACAGCTCGTTCTATGGGTATCGTAATCGAAGACTAATTGTCTTGAGTGCAAGGGGGCACAGACGTTGTGCCCCCCTGTCTGTGGGAGGATCAACCGCTACGACCACATTGAAGGGAGATTTAATCATGGCGAAAAAAGGTAAGAAATATCAAGAGGCTGTAAAGCTCGTTGATAAAAACAAAGTATACGAAGTAGCAGAAGGTATTGAGCTGGTTAAAAAAGCAGCTACTGCTAAGTTCGATGAAACTGTTGAAGCAGCTTTCCGTTTGGGTGTAGACCCTAAGCGTGCTGACCAACAAATCCGTGGCGCTGTTGTATTGCCACATGGTACTGGTAAAGTACAACGTGTTCTCGTATTCGCTAAAGGCGAAAAAGCAAAAGATGCAGAAGCAGCTGGCGCAGACTTCGTAGGCGATGCAGACATGATCGCGAAAATTCAAGGTGGCTGGTTCGACTTTGACGTTGTAGTAGCTACTCCTGACATGATGGGTGAAGTAGGTAAATTGGGTCGTGTACTCGGTCCAAAAGGCCTGATGCCAAACCCTAAGACCGGTACTGTTACTTTCGATGTAACAAAAGCGGTTAACGAAATCAAAGCAGGTAAAATTGAGTACCGCGTAGACAAAGCAGGTAACATCCACGCTCCGATCGGTAAAGCATCCTTCGATGCTGACAAGCTGGCTGACAACCTGGCTGCTCTGACTGACGCACTGAACCGTGCGAAACCAGCTGCAGCAAAAGGTGTTTACATGAGAAATGTAACCCTGAGCTCCACTATGGGCCCTGGTGTACGCGTAGCTGTAAAATAATGACACTTGACTTCCTTTATGGGAGTTGTTAAGATAGTCCCTGTTGATGAAAAGAATATGCCGTAGACAGAAGGCGCGGTGCTTGTGAGAGTAACGCTTAATATCCCTCCGAGGCGTGTAATGTACGAATGAGGAAACGCTGCTTTCCTTTGACGATATAGCATTATGCCCTCGTGAGTCTGCGAGGGCATTCTTCATTTTCTAGGATTAGAGCACGGGAGGTGTAATCAATGGCAGAAATTCGTCCAACCGTTATTCGTGAAGAAAAGGTACAAGCGATCAACGAAATCGCAGCTAAGCTTCGCGAAAGCCAAACTACAGTGGTAGCTGACTACCGCGGTCTGACAGTAGCACAAGTAACTGAGCTCCGTAAGCAATTGCGTGAAGCTGGTGTTGAGTTCCAGGTGTTGAAAAACTCCCTGACTCGTTTGGCTACTGAGAAGGAAAGCCTGACTGAACTGGATCAATATCTGACTGGACCAAACGCTCTGGCGTTCTCCAAAGACGATATCATCGCTCCAGCTAAAGTTATCGCTGAATTCGCTAAGAAAAACGACAAGCTGGAAATCAAGGGTGGCGTTATCGAAGGTAAAGTAGTTGATGCTGAGCAAATTAAAGCTCTGGCTTCCCTACCAAACCGCGAAGGTCTCTTGTCCATGCTTCTCTCCGTCCTGCAAGCTCCTATGCGCAACGTTGCATTGGCAGTCAAAGCAGTGGCAGAACAAAAAGAAGGTCAAGGCGCGTAATCGTCTGATCGGCTAATTTCAAAAAAATACTATTCCTTGAATGGAGGATTTACAAATGTCTAAAGACCAAATCTTGGAAGCCATTAAAGGCATGTCCGTTCTCGAACTGAACGATCTGGTAAAAGCAATCGAAGAAGAATTCGGCGTAACTGCTGCTGCTCCTGTAGCTGTAGTTGCTGGTGGCGGAGCAGAAGCTGCTGCTGAGCAAACTGAATTCACTGTTAACCTGGTAAGCGGCGGCGCTTCCAAAATCAACGTAATTAAAGTTGTTCGCGAGCTGACTGGCTTGGGTCTGAAAGAAGCAAAAGACCTGGTAGACAACGCTCCAAAAACACTCAAAGAGGGCGTTTCCAAAGACGAAGCAGAAGCTCTCAAAGCAAAACTCGAAGAAGCTGGCGCACAAGTAGAAGTAAAGTAAGTTAGCTTCCTTTAGGATATCCCCTTGCCTGCGGCAGGGGGATTTTCTATAAGCTTTTGATGATAGAGGTTTTCGTAAACGATGAGGAAGGGTGAATCACACGTGGCAGACCATTACTATACCAATCAACCGGGTGCTGCACATGATGAACAGCAATTTACGTTCAATCTCCGTGGTAATGAACTTCGCTTCATAACGGATGCTGGCGTTTTTTCCCGAGACCGGATTGACTTTGGAAGTGTATTGCTCATCGAGAACATGGAAATCTCCAGTCATGCGCGTGTGCTGGATGTGGGATGCGGGTATGGTCCGATGGGATTGACGGCTGCCAAGCTTGCTGATCATGGTCGGGTGACGATGATCGACGTGAACGAGCGTGCGGTTAACCTGGCTCGTCGTAATGCAGAAGCGAATGGAATAAAAAATGTTGAGGTTCGAGTGAGTGATGTCTACAGCGGCGTGCAAGGCGAGCAGTTTGATGTCATTCTGACCAATCCGCCGATTCGTGCGGGTAAGGAAATCGTTCATCGCATTTTTGTAGAGGGATACGACCTGTTGGTAGAAGGCGGAGAAATGTGGGTTGTCATTCAGAAGAAGCAAGGAGCCCCATCCGCATTGAAGAAGCTACAGGAAACGTACCGCGAAGTAATAGAAATTGATCGGGAAAAAGGCTATCACATATTCAGGGCAATCAAATAAGCAAGAAGAAATCATTAGAAAAGTTTTCTTGACGTGAATAATTGAATGTGATAGCATTATAAAATGTCAATATGGGATAAATGTCTATTTTTCAGCAATTCCCTGTCTGTCAAGCGTTTCTACTTTTTTCCTGAGATAGGAATGTTTGCTTGAAAACATGGGAATTCTTTTAAAATAGAGTTTCTCTGGGTTAAAAATGGTTGAAGCTGCTTTAACCCATTTTTATTTTTAGGCATTCGAATGCGACTGAAAGAAGTTGCCGAATGCCGAGTTTCTATGTGTGAAAACACAACCTGAGGGGTGAATAAGTTGGCAGGTAAAGTGATTCAAAGTGGCCGACACCGCCAGCGTCGTACGTATTCACGTATTAACGAAGTGCTGGGCCTTCCAAATCTCATCGAGATTCAACAAAAGTCCTACCAGTGGTTCCTTGATGAGGGGCTCCGTGAGATGTTCCAAGACATTTCGCCAATCCAGGACTTCACAGGTAATCTCGTGCTGGAGTTTATCGACTACAGTTTGGGAGAGCCGAAGTACGATGTTGACGAGTCGAAAGAACGTGACGTCACCTATGCGGCGCCTCTGCGTGTGAAGGTACGTTTGTTGAACAAAGAGACGGGAGAAGTGAAGGAACAAGAAGTCTTCATGGGGGATTTCCCGCTCATGACCGAAACGGGAACCTTCATTATTAATGGTGCTGAGCGCGTTATTGTCAGCCAGCTTGTTCGTTCCCCCAGTGTATATTACAACACCAAAGTGGACAAAAACGGCAAGCAGACGTTTACAGCTACAGTAATCCCGAACCGGGGTGCTTGGCTGGAGCTGGAGACCGATGCGAAAGACGTAATTTATGTCCGCATCGACCGTACGCGAAAAATCCCGGTAACGGTTCTTTTGCGTGCGTTGGGCTTTGGTTCTGACATCGAGATTCTCAACTTGCTGGGTGAAGATGAATACATCAAGAACACGCTGGAAAAAGACAATACCGATTCTACGGAAAAAGCGCTCATCGAAATCTACGAGCGTCTTCGTCCGGGCGAGCCGCCAACAGTCGAAAATGCGAAGAGCCTCTTGATCTCTCGTTTCTTCGACCCTAAGCGCTATGACCTGGCTTCTGTTGGTCGTTACAAAATGAACAAGAAGCTTCATCTGAAAAACCGTCTGTACAACCAACGTTTGGCTGAAACATTGATCGATACCACTACAGGTGAAATTTTCGCCGAAGCCGGTCAAATGATTGACCGTCGTGTATTGGAACGCATTGTGCCAGCTCTGGAAGGCAGCATCGGATTTATTGACGTTCGCACGCATGGCGGCGTTCTGGAAGATGAAGCAATCCATTTACAATCTATCAATATTTTCTCTCCGATCGAAGATGGCAAGATCATCAAAGTAATCGGAAACGGAAATGTAGATAAGTCCTTCAAGCATATTACGCCAGCGGATATCGTATCGGCGATCAACTATTTCATGAATCTGCTGCACAGTGTTGGTTCCACAGACGATATCGACCACTTGGGTAACCGTCGTCTGCGATCCGTGGGTGAGCTTCTGCAGAACCAGTTCCGTATCGGTTTGTCCCGTATGGAGCGTGTAGTTCGTGAGCGTATGTCCATCCAGGATCAGAACCAAATTACACCGCAAGCTCTCATTAACATCCGTCCAGTGATTGCATCACTGAAGGAGTTCTTTGGTAGCTCGCAGTTGTCTCAGTTCATGGATCAAACAAACCCATTGGCTGAGCTGACGCACAAACGCCGTCTGTCCGCACTCGGACCTGGTGGTTTGACGCGTGAGCGCGCGGGCTTCGAAGTGCGTGACGTTCACCATTCCCACTACGGTCGTATGTGTCCAATTGAGACGCCGGAGGGACCAAACATTGGTTTGATCAACTCCCTGTCTTCCTTTGCACGCATTAACGATTACGGATTCATCGAAACGCCTCGTCGGAAAGTAGATCCGGAAACAGGCTTCGTGTTGACTGATATCAGCTATTTGACGGCTGATGAAGAAGACGTGTTTAACGTAGCGCAGGCAAATCAGCCGCTTGATCACGATGGCCGTTTTGTAAACGACATGGTTATCTGCCGTCGTAAAGGTGAGATCTTGAGCGTACCGCGCGACAAGGTAGACTTCATGGACGTATCGCCAAAGCAGGTTGTATCCGTAGCGACTGCGCTGATTCCGTTCCTCGAGAACGATGACGCCAACCGCGCACTGATGGGTTCAAACATGCAGCGGCAGGCCGTTCCGCTTTTGATTCCACAAGCACCGTTTGTCGGTACTGGTATGGAGCATAAAGCAGCGCAAGACTCCGGCGTGGCGATCGTTGCCAAGAATCCGGGTCAAGTAGAGCGCGTAACGGCTCGCGAAATCTGGATTCGTCGTTACCAAGAAATCGACGGTAGAAAAGTTGCCGGCGATCTCGATAAATACAAAATGCACAAGTTTATCCGTTCCAACCAAGGTACCTGCATCAACCAGCGTCCAATTGTAAGCACTGGAGACTGGATTGAAAAAGGCGATATCATTGGGGACGGCCCATCCACTGAAAAAGGTGAATTGGCTCTCGGTCGTAACGTAATCGTTGCGTTTATGACGTGGGAAGGATACAACTACGAAGACGCGATTCTTCTGAGTGAAAAACTTGTAAAAGATGACGTGTATACGTCTATCCATATTGAAGAATACGAGTCCGAAGCTCGCGACACCAAGCTGGGTCCAGAGGAAATCACTCGAGATATTCCAAACGTCGGGGAAGATGCTCTGAAAAACCTGGACGAACGCGGTATCATCCGTGTTGGTGCGGAGATTCAGGACGGCGACATTCTCGTTGGTAAGGTTACTCCTAAAGGGGTTACTGAGCTGACAGCAGAAGAACGCCTCTTGCATGCCATCTTCGGTGAAAAGGCTCGTGAAGTTCGTGATACATCCCTGCGCGTACCGCATGGTGGTTCCGGTATCATCGTAGACGTAAAAGTATTTACGCGTGAGAATGGCGACGAATTGCCACCAGGCGTAAACCAACTCGTTCGCGTTTACATCGCCCAAAAACGGAAAATCTCCGTGGGTGACAAAATGGCCGGTCGACATGGTAACAAAGGGGTTATCGCCCGCATCATGGCGGAAGAAGATATGCCGTTCCTGCCAGATGGCTCTCCAGTAGAGATCGTACTCAACCCGTTGGGCGTACCATCGCGTATGAACATCGGTCAGGTATTGGAGACTCACTTAGGTATGGCAGCGAAGCTTCTGGGTATCCACGTAGCAACGCCGGTATTCGACGGTGCACGTCAGGCAGAAGTATTCGAAACGTTGGAAGAAGCAGGTCTGGATCGTGACGGAAAAACGATCTTGTTTGATGGTCGTACAGGTGAACCATTTGACCGCCGTGTAACAGTTGGTTGTGTATACATGCTGAAACTGGCTCACTTGGTCGATGATAAAATCCATGCTCGTTCTACAGGTCCTTACTCTCTTGTTACGCAACAGCCATTGGGTGGTAAAGCTCAATTTGGTGGTCAGCGTTTCGGGGAGATGGAGGTTTGGGCATTGGAGGCATACGGTGCTGCCTACACCTTGCAAGAAATCCTCACTGTCAAGTCGGATGACGTCGTGGGTCGCGTGAAAACGTACGAAGCGATCGTTAAGGGCGAAAATGTTCCAGAACCAGGTGTTCCAGAGTCCTTCAAGGTATTGATCAAGGAACTCCAGAGCTTGGGTATGGACGTGAAGATTCTGTCCGGTGATGAGCAGGAGATTGAAATGCGTGAAATGGAAGACGAGGATGAAGGTAACGGTGAGAAACTGAACCTCGTTCTCGAAGGCGGAAGCTTGAACGAAGAGTAAGATTCCGGTACCAAGGGAGGTAACGCCCTGTGATTGACGTGAACAACTTCGAATATATGAAGATCGGCTTGGCTTCCCCCGATAAGATCCGTTCGTGGTCTTTCGGGGAAGTAAAGAAGCCAGAGACGATCAACTACCGCACACTGAAACCGGAAAAAGACGGCTTGTTCTGCGAACGCATCTTTGGACCAACCAAGGACTGGGAATGCCATTGCGGTAAATACAAGCGTGTTCGTTATAAAGGTGTAGTGTGCGACCGTTGTGGCGTGGAAGTAACCCGCGCCAAAGTACGGCGTGAGCGTATGGGGCACATTGAGCTGGCTGCCCCAGTTTCTCACATCTGGTACTTCAAAGGGATTCCAAGTCGTATGGGCTTGGTGCTCGACATGTCCCCTCGTTCCTTGGAGGAAGTTATCTACTTTGCTTCTTACGTAGTAACCGATCCAGGTGACACTCCTCTCGATAAAAAGCAATTGCTCTCCGAAAAAGAGTATCGCAACTATCGTGAGAAATACGGCCACTCCTTCCAAGCGATGATGGGAGCAGAAGCGATTAAGCGCCTGCTTGCTGAAATCGATCTGGATAAAGATGTGGAAACGTTAAAAGAAGATTTGAAAACGGCACAAGGACAGCGTCGTAACCGTGCGATCAAGCGTCTGGAAGTGCTCGAGGCATTCCGCAACTCCGGTAACCACCCGGATTGGATGGTTCTCGACGTACTGCCGGTTATCCCGCCGGAGCTTCGTCCAATGGTTCAGTTGGATGGTGGACGTTTTGCCACTTCCGACTTGAATGACCTGTATCGCCGTGTAATCAACCGTAATAACCGTCTGAAGCGTCTGCTCGAACTGGGTGCTCCTGACATTATCGTACAAAACGAGAAACGCATGCTGCAGGAAGCAGTAGACGCGCTCATCGATAACGGTCGTCGTGGACGTCCGGTAACAGGACCAGGTAACCGTCCTTTGAAATCTCTCAGCCACATGCTGAAAGGTAAACAAGGTCGTTTCCGTCAAAACCTGCTCGGTAAGCGTGTTGACTACTCCGGTCGTTCCGTTATCGTTGTAGGACCTAACCTGAAGATGTATCAGTGCGGTTTGCCAAAAGAAATGGCGCTGGAGCTCTTCAAGCCGTTCGTGATGAAAGAGCTGGTTTCCAAAGGCCTCGCTCACAACATCAAGAGCGCAAAGCGCAAGGTTGAGCGCGTTCAGCCAGAAGTTTGGGACGTTCTCGAAGACGTTATTCGCGAGCACCCGGTACTGTTGAACCGTGCCCCCACCTTGCACCGTCTGGGTATCCAGGCTTTCGAACCAGTTCTGGTTGAAGGTCGTGCGATCCGTCTGCATCCGCTCGTTTGTACAGCGTACAACGCGGACTTCGACGGTGACCAAATGGCGGTTCACGTTCCGTTGTCTGCTGAGGCACAGGCAGAAGCCCGTATCCTCATGCTGGCAGCGCAAAACATCTTGAACCCGAAAGACGGTAAGCCGGTAGTAACACCATCCCAGGATATGGTGCTTGGTTCCTACTACCTGACGCTGGAACGCGAAGGCGACAAAGGCGAGGGTACGATTTATCGCGATCCTCACGATGCGATTGCCGCTTATCAGCAAGGCTTTATCAGCCTGCATACGCGCATCGCTCTGCCAGCGAAACGCCTGAACAAAACCAGCTTTACTGAGCGTCAAGAGAACGCGCTGATCGTAACGACAGTAGGTAAAGTAATCTTCAACGAAATTTTCCCTGCTGATTTGCCGTTCATCAATGCACCGACTAGGGCTAACCTGCAAACGATGGTTCCAGATGAGTGCTTTGTATTTGATAAAGGTACAAATGTTTCGGAGTTCATTAAAAACCTCCCAGATCCGGGTGCTGTTAAAAAAGGATTCTTGGGAACCATTATTTCCGAGTGCTTCCGTCGCTTCGGTACGATGAAAACATCCATGATCCTCGACAGAATTAAGGAATTGGGCTTCACGTATTCGACGAAAGCAGGTATTACGATTGCCGTAGCGGACATCGCGGTACCAGGAAAGAAAAAAGACATCCTTGATGCGGCAGATGAGAGAGTTGCAACTGTCATGACGCAATTCCGTCGTGGTTTAATTACCGAAGACGAGCGTTATGACCGCGTTATCTCTATCTGGTCCAAGGCCAAGGATGAGGTAACAGAAGTATTGATGAAGTCCATGGATAAGTTCAATGCGATCTTCATGATGGCGAACTCCGGTGCCCGTGGTAACGTATCCCAGATCACTCAGCTGGCTGGTATGCGCGGTCTGATGGCAAACCCATCCGGTCGAATCATCGAGTTGCCGATTAAATCCAACTTCCGTGAGGGTCTGACGGTATTGGAATACTTTATCTCCACGCACGGTGCGCGTAAAGGTCTCGCCGATACAGCGTTGCGTACAGCGGACTCGGGTTACCTGACTCGTCGTCTGGTAGACGTTGCTCAAGACGTGATCGTACGCGAAACCGATTGTGGAACAGATAAAGGTATCCGAGTAACAGCAATCAAGGATGGTAAAGAAGAAATCGAGAAGCTGTCTGACCGTCTAACAGGACGTACTTGCTTCGAGACTTTGCGCCACCCTGAGACGAAAGAAATTATCGTGCACCGCAATGAGGAGATCTCTGAAGAGGTTGCCGAGTATATCGAAAAAGAAGGTATTACTTCCGTATATATCCGTAACGTACTTGCTTGCCGCACCAGCCATGGTGTCTGCAAACTGTGCTACGGACGCAACCTGGCGACAGGTGCCGAGGTGGAAGTGGGAGAAGCGGTTGGTATTATCGCTGCTCAGTCCATTGGTGAGCCGGGTACCCAGCTGACCATGCGTACCTTCCATACCGGTGGGGTTGCGGGAGACGATATTACCCAAGGTTTGCCGCGTATTCAGGAGTTGTTCGAAGCGCGTAATCCAAAAGGGCAAGCAGTCATCTCCGAGATCGATGGTGAAGTCGTCGACATTCGCGAAGGGAAAGATCGTCGCGAAATCGAAGTACGTGGAGAAGCGGAAAATAAAGTGTATGCAGCACCGTATGGCTCTCGCATCAAGGTTTCTGTTGGTGTCAAGCTGAATGCTGGTGATGAGCTCACGGAAGGTTCCGTAGACCCGAAAGAAATGCTCAAAGTTCGTGGCATGCGCGGCGTTTCCAACTACATCTTGCAAGAGGTACAAAAAGTTTACCGTATGCAAGGGGTAGAAATTAACGACAAGCACGTTGAGGTTATGATTCGCCAGATGCTGCGCAAACTGCGTGTCATCGACAGCGGAGATACTGACCTCTTGCCAGGCTCCTATGTTGAGGTACCAGAATTTGAAGTAGCGAACACAAAAGCGCTCATGGAAGGCAGAAGTCCAGCAGTAGGTCGTCCGGTTCTTCTCGGGATCACCAAAGCATCCCTCGAAACCGACTCCTTCCTGTCGGCAGCATCCTTCCAGGAGACGACTCGTGTGCTTACCGATGCAGCGATCAAAGGAAAAGTGGACCGCTTGCTAGGTTTGAAAGAGAACGTTATTATCGGGAAGCTGGTTCCAGCAGGTACCGGTATGTCACGTTACCGCAATGTAAAAGTTGCTAGCCAAGTAGATTACGAAGCAGAGCTGGAAGCAGCGAAGGCTGAGCAAGAAGCGGTTTCTGTAGAGTAATTGCGGGAAAAGCGCCCATCACCAATTGGTGGGCGCTTTCCTAAATAAAAAATATCAAATGGGCGTTGACAACAACTAGCCCACCTGATATTATATTCAAGTGTGCCTGACATCTGTACTTTGGAGGATATGAGAATCATGTCTTATGAAAAAGTCGAGCGGGCCAAGGACTTGACAATCGGCATTAAGCAGACGATTAAAGCTGTTGAAAGTCAACAGGTAGAAGCAGTGTATATCGCTGTCGATGCAGATAAGCGTTTGACCCAAAAAGTCGAGCTCCTTTGCAAAGAGAAGGGTGTTCCAGTCATCCATGTAGATTCCATGCGTCGTTTAGGCAAAGCGTGCGGAATTGAAGTGGGAGCAGCTACTGCTGCGATTAAAAAAAGTGGTTGACGATGTTTTTGTCTGTGGTTACACGTTGCGTAATACTGGACAAGGACTTTCTATTTGACCTAAAAATGACTCACCTGGATCTGTGGTCTTGAAGATTGGGTATTAAGAAGGGAGGTAACATCATGCCTACAATTAACCAATTGGTGCGTAAAGGTCGCGAGGATAAGGTTGTGAAGTCGAAGTCCCCAGCTCTTCAAAAGGGGTACAACAGCTTCAAGAAAAGCCAAACCAACCAAAGCTCTCCTCAAAAACGTGGTGTTTGCACTCGTGTAGGTACCATGACTCCGAAAAAACCGAACTCCGCGTTGCGTAAATACGCTCGTGTGCGTTTGACAAACGGAATCGAGGTAACAGCTTACATCGGTGGTATTGGCCACAACCTGCAAGAACATAGCGTCGTGCTGGTGCGCGGCGGTCGTGTAAAAGACTTGCCAGGGGTACGCTACCATATCGTTCGTGGTGCACTTGACACTGCTGGTGTGAACAACCGTAAACAAGGTCGTTCCAAGTACGGTACTAAGCGTCCGAAGCCAGGTCAAGCAGCAGCTGCAGCGAAAAAGAAATAAGACAAACGCCTGTGAAGTGGCGTGACTTTATATCGAAAAGAAGGAGGGAATACGATGCCTCGTAAAGGTCCTGTAACCCGTCGTGACGTGCTGCCAGATCCTATTCACAACAGCAAGTTGGTTACTCGCTTGATTAACCGCCTGATGTTGGATGGTAAGCGTGGTGTAGCTCAGAACATTCTCTACAACGCATTTGACATCATCCAGGAGCGCACAGGTCGCAACCCGATGGAAGTGTTTGAAGAAGCACTGAAAAACGTAATGCCAGTACTGGAAGTTAAAGCTCGCCGTGTAGGTGGTGCTAACTACCAAGTACCAATCGAAGTAAAACCGGAGCGCCGTACCACTCTTGGTCTGCGTTGGATGGTTAACTACTCCCGTAACCGTGGAGAGAAAACCATGGAACAACGTCTTGCTAACGAGATCATGGACGCTGCTAACAACACCGGTGCAGCAGTTAAAAAGCGTGAAGACACGCACAAGATGGCTGAAGCGAACAAAGCGTTTGCTCACTATCGCTGGTAGGAATTGAATCGGGTGTCCGTATTGGATACCCGTTTATTCTCAAACTCGAGTATGGAAGGAGCATACCTAATGGCTCGCGAGTTCTCTTTGCCGAATACGCGTAATATCGGTATCATGGCTCACATCGATGCTGGTAAGACGACGACTACTGAGCGTATTCTGTTCTACACTGGTCGCGTTCATAAAATTGGTGAGGTGCACGAAGGTGCAGCAACCATGGACTGGATGGAACAAGAGCAAGAGCGTGGTATCACGATCACTTCGGCTGCTACTACTGCTCAATGGGCTGGTCATCGTATCAACATCATCGATACACCAGGCCACGTAGACTTCACTGTAGAAGTTGAGCGCTCCCTGCGCGTTCTTGACGGTGCTGTAACCGTTTTTGACGCAAAAGGTGGCGTTGAGCCACAAACCGAAACCGTATGGCGCCAAGCTGACCGCTATGGCGTACCACGCATGTGCTACATCAACAAAATGGATATCATGGGTGCTAACTTCGATATGTGCTTGGGTCAGATCAAATCTCGCCTGGGTGCAAATCCTGTAGCAATCCAATATCCAATCGGTGCAGAAGATCAATTCAAAGGTATGGTTGACCTGATCGAAATGAAGGCAATCGTATATACCGATGATTTGGGTAAAACTTCTGACTCCGCTGAAATCCCTGCTGACCTGCTCGCTCGTTGCGAAGAACTTCGTATGGCGATGGTTGAGGCAGCTGCAGAACAAGACGAAGAGCTCATGATGAAGTACTTGGAAGGCGAAGAGCTGACCAACGACGAAATCCGTGCTGCTCTGCGTAAGGGTACTATTGAGTGCAAACTGACGCCGGTAATGTGCGGTTCTTCTTACAAGAACAAAGGTGTTCAGCCTATGCTGGACAACGTAGTATCTTACCTGCCGTCTCCGGTAGATATCCCTGCAATTAAAGGTACATTGCCAGATACTGAAGATGAAGTTGATCGTCCAGCTGACGACAACGGTCCGTTCTCTGCTCTTGCGTTCAAGATCATGACTGACCCGTATGTTGGTCGTTTGACATTCTTCCGTGTATACTCCGGTGTACTGAATTCCGGTTCTTACGTTCTCAACTCTACTAAGGGTAAACGTGAGCGTGTAGGCCGTATCCTGCAAATGCACGCAAACCACCGTGAAGAGATCCAAACGGTTTACTCCGGTGACATTGCAGCAGCTGTAGGTTTGAAAGATACAACAACTGGTGATACTCTGTGTGATGAAAAGGCTCCTGTAATCCTCGAGTCTATGGACTTCCCAGAGCCAGTTATCTCTGTTGCGATCGAACCAAAATCCAAAGCAGACCAAGACAAGATGGGTATCGGCCTGTCCAAACTGGCTGAAGAGGATCCAACGTTCAGAACTCGTACAGACGAAGAGACTGGTCAAACTATCATCTCCGGTATGGGTGAACTTCACTTGGAGATCATCGTTGACCGTCTGAAACGCGAATTTAAAGTTGAGTCGAACGTAGGTGCTCCACAGGTTGCTTACCGTGAAACATTCCGTAACGCAGCGAAAGTGGAAGGTAAATTCGTTCGTCAGTCCGGTGGACGTGGTCAATACGGTCACGTTTGGGTGGAATTTGCTCCACTCGAAGCTGGTCAAGGCTTCCAATTCGAAAACAAAATCGTTGGTGGTGTAGTACCACGCGAATACATCCCTGCTGTTCAAGCGGGTATCGAAGAGTCCATGAAAAATGGTGTTATCGCCGGCTTCCCGCTGGTTGATATCAAAGCTACTATCGTAGACGGTAGCTACCATGATGTTGACTCTAACGAGATGGCATTTAAAGTAGCAGGTTCCCTCGCATTGAAGGAAGCTGCGAAAAAATGTGGCGCAGTACTGCTCGAGCCAATCATGAAAGTAGAAGTTACAATGCCAGAAGAGTACATGGGCGACGTAATGGGCGACCTGAACTCCCGCCGCGGTCGTATCGAAGGTATGGAAGCTCGTGCAAATGCACAAGTAATCCGTGCGATGGTACCACTGTCCGAGATGTTCGGTTACTCCACAATTCTTCGTTCCCGTACCCAAGGCCGTGGCGTTTACTCCATGGTGATCGACCACTACGAAGAAGTACCTAAATTTATCGCTGAAGAGATCATCAAAAAATCTAAAGGCGAATAATTACAGGTTACAGCTTTATCTTGCAATCAGAAAGGTTTACAATATGGAAGGGACAACCATTCGTAAGGTAAACCTTTCTTCAAACCATAAAACCCTTATCTATAAGGAGGCTTTCCTCTCATGGCAAAAGCGAAATTTGAGCGTAATAAACCACACGTTAACATTGGTACTATCGGTCACGTTGACCATGGTAAAACTACCCTGACTGCTGCTATTACAACTGTATTGGCACAGAGCGGTAAAGCACAAGCTATGAACTATGCTGCAATTGACGCTGCTCCAGAAGAAAAAGAGCGCGGTATCACAATCAACACTGCTCACGTTGAGTACGAAACTGACAACCGTCACTATGCTCACGTTGACTGCCCTGGTCACGCTGACTACGTGAAAAACATGATTACTGGTGCTGCTCAAATGGACGGCGCTATCCTGGTTGTATCCGCAGCTGATGGCCCTATGCCACAAACTCGCGAGCACATCCTGCTCTCCAAGCAAGTAGGCGTACCTTACATCGTAGTATTCATGAACAAATGCGACATGGTAGACGATGAAGAGTTGTTGGAACTGGTTGAAATGGAAATCCGTGACCTGTTGTCTCAATATGAGTTCCCAGGTGACGACACTCCAGTAATCAAAGGTTCTGCTAAAGAAGCTTTGGATAACCCAACTGGTGACTGGGCTAAGAAAATTGTTGAGCTGATGGAAGCTGTAGATTCCTACATCCCAACTCCTGAGCGCGCAACTGACAAGCCGTTCCTGATGCCTGTAGAGGACGTGTTCACGATCACTGGTCGTGGTACTGTTGCTACTGGTCGCGTAGAGCGCGGTGTAGTAAAAGTTGGTGACCAAGTTGAGATCATCGGTTTGGCTGAAGAAACAAAAACAACTACTGTAACTGGCGTTGAGATGTTCCGCAAATTGCTGGATTCCGCTCAAGCTGGTGACAACATCGGTGCTCTTCTGCGCGGTGTAGACCGTAACGACATCGAGCGTGGACAATGCTTGGCGAAACCAGGTTCCGTTAAGCCTTACACGAAGTTCAAAGCAGAAGTTTACGTTCTGTCCAAAGAAGAAGGCGGACGTCACACTCCTTTCTTTGCTAACTACCGTCCACAATTCTACTTCCGTACAACTGACGTAACAGGTATCATCCAACTGCCAGAAGGCGTTGAAATGATCATGCCTGGCGACAACACTGAGTTCACTGTAGAACTGATCGCTCCAGTAGCGATGGAACAAGGTACTCGCTTCGCGATCCGCGAAGGTGGCCGTACAGTAGGCGCAGGCGTTGTAGCTTCTATCGACGCTTAGGTTTTACTGATACACAAAACCCGACAACTTTGGTTGTCGGGTTTTTTTATGTGCTTTTATCGAATTTTTAAATAACTCCCATCAAAATCATTCAATTTGCCTCTCGTAGCAATATGCTACAATACCATCAGGATTGGATGGGGGATACTAGAGATGAAAAATAATGAGCGATTATTGTTTCTTATGCTTGCGGGTGTTGTCACGCTGTGGGGATTGAACGTGGTCATGGTCAAATATTTAGCAACGTTCCCTCCATTATATGTCGCCGCCATACGCATGACTGTCGGTGGAATCTGTTTATCGCCACTCATCTTCTTATACAGAAAGAGTTTGCGATTTAGCAAAACAGATTGGTTTTTGTTGGCTGGAGTCGGTGCTAGTTCTATCGCGCTTCATCAAATAACGCTTGCGGCGGGTGTTCAATATACGACAGCAGGAAATGCATCGCTTATTCTTGGATTAAATCCATTGGCAACGGCGCTCTTGGCGATGCTTTTCTTAGGGGAAGGCATGTCGTTGAAAAAAGGGCTTGGCATTGGAATGGGCTTTGCCGGAGTATTGATTGTCGTCATCTCTCAGCACGGTGGCCTTCATATGAATGGCTGGGGAGATGCCATTATGTTTTTCTCCATGCTCATGTATGTAACGGGTGGTTTACTCATACGGAAATTGGTCGTAAGAGGGGTACCGGTACTTTTAATTACGGCTTTATCGCAAATGTTTGGGGTCATCTTCTTGTGGGGAGTTGCATTGACTGTTCAACCTGCTTCCTATTATCTTTCTTTGGATGTTTCTTCCTTCCAATGGCTTGTGATATTTGCTTCAGGTGCGCTATCAACAGCGCTCGGCTCGATCGGCTGGAATTATGGGATACGTCAGCTGGGAGCGAGTCGAACGGCTGTTTTCCTAAATGGAATGCCAATGGCCAGTTTGGTATTTGCGGCGATATTCCTGGGAGAAAGCCTTCAACTCGTACACTTACTAGCACTGTGTATGATCGTAGGCGGTGTTTATTTGGGATCGCGTAGCCTGGTGGGATCGAAAGCCACACGTGCAGCAGCAACGCCTGATATAACAACAAAAGCGTAGGACAGTAATTGTCCTACGCTTTTTCTTATTGATCCCACTTATTGACCATATGGTGGGCGGTTAAACGCAAGCGATCAAAGATTTGCTTCCGAATCTCGCCTTCGAGTCCAGTCAGATCCATGGCTTTATCCATACAAGCGAGCCAAGCCTCTGCCTGTATAGGTCCAATAGGGAACGGCATGTGCCGTGCTCTCAGCATTGGATGGCCATGGGCATCCGAATACAGGCTTGGACCACCGAGAAACTGTGTCAAAAACTGATATTGTCGCTCCTTCACTTGCGTTAAATCTTCAGGGAAGAGTTCGGTAATATCGGGATGCTGCTTTACCAGATCATAAAAGGTATCGACAAGACGGGTCAAGGTATCTGCACCGCCAATGATTTCATAAGGGGTTTGATTCACATCAGACATTGAGGAAAACCTCCATTTCATAACGATTACAATCATAAGTATAACGTCTTCCTTCTATTATAGATAGATTGCTCGGCGAGTTGGCAGGTAATCCCGCTTGCCTTTCTTCGCAGAAATCTGTAAGATGATCAAGGTGAGTCATTCAGTAGGCACACCATGTACAAAAAAATATACGGAAACCCAAGAAAAAACTTGCGTTGCCCAGATCTTTTTAGTACAATATTGAATGTTGGTCATGGACTTGCGATGATGTGGGAGGTTGCTGACACACCCGGGCCCTTTGCCATGACTGGGGTGCAGGATATTTCCACGGAGAAATGTCTGTTTAAAAAATGGGCGAAAAAGGAGGGACTTCAATGGCAAAGCAAAAGATTCGTATTCGTTTGAAGGCGTATGATCACAAAATCCTGGATCAGTCCGCAGAGAAAATCGTGGACACTGCGAAGCGTTCCGGTGCTAACGTATCCGGTCCAATTCCACTTCCTACGGAGAAAGCAATTTACACGATCCTGCGTGCGGTTCATAAGTACAAAGATTCTCGTGAGCAATTCGAGATGCGTACACATAAACGTTTGATCGATATCTTGAATCCAACACCACAAACAGTAGATGCTCTGATGCGTCTGGACCTGCCATCTGGTGTGGACATCGAGATTAAACTGTAAGGTCCCAAAAAGCGATACACGCGCAGACGTTGTCTTGATAAGCGTGTTATACCAAGCAACAAACCCTTAAATGGCACCCCTGCGCATCGATGGGGACTTGATACAACATAAAACGTTTTACTGAAATAAGCACAGGAGGTGGCACAAATGACCAAAGGAATCTTAGGGAAAAAACTTGGAATGAGTCAAGTTTTTGGTCCAAACGGAACAGCGATTGCTGTAACGGTTATCGAAGCAGGTTCTAACGTAGTTCTTCAGAAGAAAGACGTTGCAAACGACGGTTATGAAGCAATTCAAATCGGCTTCGAAGACAAAAAAGAACAGCGCGCTAACAAGCCGGAAAAAGGCCATGCAGCAAAAGCTAACACTGCTCCTAAGCGCTTCATTCGCGAAATTCGCGGAGTAAACCTCGCTGACTATGAGGTTGGTCAAGAGTTGAAGGCTGACATTTTTGCTGAGGGAGAATTCGTTGATGTTGCCGGCGTAACCAAGGGTAAAGGTTTCCAAGGTGCGATCAAACGTCACAATCAATCCCGCGGTCCTATGGCTCACGGTTCACGCTACCATCGCCGCCCAGGTTCTTTGGGTGCTGTCGATCCAGGTCGTGTATTTAAAGGCCAAACCCTGCCAGGTCAAATGGGTGGAGACAACGTTACCATTCAAAACCTGGAAGTGGTTAAAGTTATCGCAGAACGCAACTTGATTCTCGTAAAAGGCTCCGTGCCTGGTCCGAAAAACGGCTGCGTACTGGTTTCCACGGCAGTCAAGAAGAACTAGTAAGGAAAGGAGGAACTGACATGCCGAAAGTAGCTCTTTATAACCAAAGCGGTTCTCAAGTTGGCGAAATCGATCTGGCAGACAGCGTATTTGGGATTGAGCCTAACAGCGCAGTTCTGTACGATGCGATCGTGATGCAACAAGCATCCCAACGTCAAGGTACACATGATGTAAAGAACCGTTCTGAAGTACGTGGTGGTGGCCGCAAGCCATGGCGCCAAAAAGGTACAGGACGTGCACGCCAAGGTTCCATTCGCTCTCCGCAATGGAAAGGTGGCGGTGTTGTATTCGGTCCAACTCCGCGCAAATACGGTTACAAACTGAACCGTAAAGTTCGCCGTTTGGCACTGAAATCCGCACTCTCCGCAAAAGTACAAAGCAATGAAATGTTGGTTTTGGATGCTCTGAACATTGCAGCTCCTAAAACTAAAGAAATGACAGTTGTTCTGAACAACTTGAAAGCAGATCGCAAAGTTCTGATCGTTACTTCCGAGTACGACCAAAACGTAGCTCTTGCTTCCCGCAATATTCCAGGTGCAAAAATCGTAGATGCTGCAGGCATTAACGTTCTTGATCTGGTAGCGCATGACAAAGTAATCGTGACGAAAGAAGCGATTGCGAAAGTAGAGGAGGTGCTCGCCTAATGAAGAGCCTTCATGATGTCCTTAAACGCCCTGTCATTACCGAGCGCACCACTGACATGATGGCTGAGAAAAAGTACGTATTCGAAGTACCTCTCAAAGCCAACAAGACAGAAATCAAACAAGCTGTTGAAAAAGTATTTGGCGTAAAAGTAGAAGCAGTTAACACAGTTCGTGTACCTGCGAAACCAAAACGCTACGGAAAATACTCCGGTTACACATCCGAGTGGAAGAAAGCAATCGTTAAGCTGACTGATGACAGCAAAGAATTGGCCTTCTACGAGGGAGTATAACCTCGACGACTACCGAAAAGGAGGGTATTAACATGGGTATCAAAAAGTTTAAACCGACTTCTCCTGGTCGTCGCCAAATGACGGTTTCTACTTTCGAGGAGATCACCACGTCGACTCCCGAAAAATCCTTGTTGGCGCCTCTCAGCAAAAAAGCTGGTCGCAACAACCAAGGTAGAATTACCGTTCGTCATCAAGGTGGCGGTCACAAACGTAAATACCGTATTATCGACTTCAAACGTAACAAAGATGGTATCATTGGTCGCGTAGCAACCATTGAATACGATCCAAACCGTTCCGCTAACATTGCGCTGATCAACTATGCAGACGGTGAAAAGCGTTACATTATCGCTCCACAAAACCTGAAAGTGGGCGACCAGATTGTATCCGGAGCAGATGCCGACATCAAAATCGGTAACGCACTGCCAATGGAGAAAATCCCGGTAGGTACTACCATCCACAACATCGAGCTGAAACCTGGTAAGGGTGGCCAATTGGTTCGCGCTGCTGGTACTTCTGCTCAATTGCTTGGTCGTGATGGTGAATTCGTAATCGTACGCCTGTCTTCCGGTGAAACTCGCCGCATTCATAACGTATGCCGCGCTACCATCGGTCAAGTAGGTAACCAAGATCACGAATTGCTGAACATCGGTAAAGCAGGACGTTCCCGCTGGTTGGGTATTCGCCCGACAGTTCGCGGTAGCGTAATGAACCCTAACGATCACCCACACGGTGGTGGTGAAGGTCGCGCTCCAATCGGTCGTAAGGCTCCTGTTACTCCTTGGGGTAAACCAACCCTGGGTCTCAAGACTCGTAAGAAGAAGAACAAGTCCGACCAGTACATCATCCGCCGCCGTAAAAAGTAAGGTAGGCTGATACTATAACCGAACGCCTATGGCGAAGGGAGGTTCACTAATGGGACGTAGCTTAAAAAAGGGTCCTTTCGTGGATGACCACTTGATGAAAAAAGTTGACGAGCAAAATGAAAAGAACGAGAAACGCGTGATCAAAACATGGTCTCGCCGTTCCACCATCTTCCCTGATTTCGTAGGACACACGTTTGCAGTTTACGATGGCCGCAAACATGTACCTGTATACGTATCGGAAGACATGGTTGGTCATAAATTGGGTGAATTCGCACCAACTCGTACCTTCAAGGGTCACGTCGACAACGACAAGAAGTCCAAGAAGCGCTAATTTTCTCTTGACAGAGAGGAGGTACAAAGATGGAAGCAAAAGCAGTTGCACGGAATATTCGCATCGCGTCTCGTAAAGTCCGCCTGGTGGTTGACTTGATCAGAGGCAAGCAAGTAGGTGAAGCTTTGGCGATCTTGAAACACACGCCAAAGGCAGCTTCTCCAGTTGTTGAAAAGCTCCTGAAGTCGGCTATTGCAAACGCTGAGCACAACTATGAGCTGGATCCAAATAGCTTGGTAGTAGGCAAAATCTTCGTAGACCAAGGTCCTACGTTGAAGCGTTTCCGTCCGCGCGCTATGGGTCGCGCTAGCCGCATCCATAAACGCACGAGCCACATCACAGTGGTACTAAACGAGAAATAAGGAGGGATTACGTGTGGGTCAAAAGGTAAGCCCGGTAGGTCTTCGGATCGGTGTCATTCGTGACTGGGAGTCCAAATGGTACGCTGACAAGGACTTCGCAACTCTGTTGCACGAAGACTTGAAAATCCGTAAGTATGTAAAAGGGCGTCTGAAGGATGCTGCTGTATCCACGATCGAAATCGAACGCGCAGCTAATCGCGTGAACGTTACGATTCACACCGCTAAGCCTGGTATGGTAATTGGTAAAGGTGGTTCAGAGGTTGAAACTCTGCGCAAAACTTTGACCGAACTGACTGGCAAACGCGTTCATATCAACATCAACGAAGTAAAACGTCCGGATCTGGATGCTACTCTTGTAGCTGAAAATATTGCACGCCAATTGGAAAACCGCATTTCTTTCCGCCGTGCGCAAAAGCAATCGATCACTCGTTCGCTGCGCTCAGGTGCTAAAGGTATCAAAACCTTGGTAAGCGGTCGTCTTGGCGGCGCGGACATCGCACGTTCTGAAGGTTACAGCGAAGGTACTGTTCCGCTTCACACATTGCGCGCTGACATCGACTACGGTACTGCTGAAGCACATACCACTTATGGTCGCATCGGTGTTAAAGTGTGGATCTATCGTGGAGAAGTCCTTCCAGCGAGAAAGAACGTCGCTACTGAGGAAGGAGGCAAGTAATCATGTTGACGCCAAAACGCGTGAAACACCGTAAACAACACCGCGGGAAAATGGCAGGTAACGCAAAAGGCGGTACCACTGTTGCGTTCGGTGAATACGGATTGCAAGCAATGGAACCATCTTGGGTAACCAACCGTCAAATCGAGGCTGCCCGTATTGCAATGACCCGTTACATTAAACGTGGTGGTAAAGTCTGGATTAAAATTTTCCCTGACAAACCAGTTACACAAAAACCGCTCGAAGTACGGATGGGTTCCGGTAAAGGTTCTCCTGAGAAATGGGTAGCGGTAGTGAAGCCAGGCAAGATCATGTTTGAACTTGCTGGTGTTCCTGAAGAAGTCGCTCGCGAAGCTATGCGTCTGGCTATGCACAAACTGCCTATCAAGTGCAAGTTCGTGAAGCGTGAAGAAGTGGGTGGTGACGCACATGAAGGCTAATGAGTACCGTAATTTGACCACTGCCGAGCTCGAACAAAACGTTACTTCTTTGAAAGAAGAGTTGTTCAACCTTCGTTTCCAGTTGGCTACCGGTCAACTCGAAACCACATCTCGTATCAAACAAGTGCGTAAGGATATTGCTCGTGCGAAAACCGTCCTGCGCCAGAGAGAATTGGGAATCGGCTAATTATAGGAAGGAGGTTTGAACGATGACCGCAGATCGCAATATGCGTCGAACCGTTGTAGGTCGCGTCGTTTCCGACAAGATGGATAAAACCATTGTTGTTCTTGTTGAAACTTACAAGACACACCCATTGTACGGTAAACGCATGAAATTCTCCAAAAAGTTCAAGGCTCACGATGAGAACAACGCAGCAAAAGTTGGCGACATCGTAGAAATCATGGAAACTCGTCCATTGTCTAAAGACAAGCGTTTCCGTATGGTACGTATCGTTGAAGAGGCAGTAATCGTATAAGTCAGATTTTCGGATAGATAAATCCGAAAGGAGGAACAGTAAATGATCCAAACTCAAACGAGATTGGCTGTTGCTGACAACTCCGGTGCTAAGGAACTCATGTGCATCAAGGTTCTGGGTGGTTCCGGTCGCAAAACGGCGAACATCGGGGATGTTATCGTGTGCTCCGTAAAATCCGCTACACCCGGCGGCGTTGTCAAGAAAGGTCAAGTAGTTAAAGCGGTTGTAGTACGCACAGCAAGTGGCGTTCGTCGTAACGATGGTTCTTACATCAAGTTCGATGAGAATGCAGCTGTAGTTATCAAAGACGATCAATCCCCTCGTGGTACTCGTATCTTTGGACCTGTGGCTCGTGAGCTCCGCGATAAGGATTTCATGAAGATCATCTCTCTGGCTCCAGAGGTTATCTAATTGAACGGCAAAACTCAGGCAGTTTGTTCGATAGGAGGTGCACCAAGCGATGCACGTTAAAAAAGGCGACACTGTTATCGTAAATGCGGGCAAAGATAAAGGCAAAAAAGGTCGCGTTCTCGCTGCTTATCCGAAGAAAGAACGCGTTCTGGTTGAAGGTATCAACCTCGTGAAGAAACACAGCCGTCCGTCCCAAGCTAACCCGCAAGGTGGCATTGTGACTCAAGAAGCAGCTATTCACGTATCCAACGTATCTTTGATCGATCCGAAGTCCGGAAAAGCTACTCGCATCGGTTACAAAGTATTGGATAGCGGCAAGAAAGTTCGGTACGCGAAAAAGTCTGGCGAAGTACTCGACAAGTAGTCAGGTTGGAAAGGAGGATATCCTAGATGGCAACAAGATTGAAAGAAAAGTATACGAGCGAAATCGTGCCTGGCTTGATGAGCAAGTTCAACTACACTTCCATCATGCAAGTGCCGAAAGTAGAAAAGATCATCATCAATATGGGTGTAGGCGAAGCGGTAGCTAACGCTAAGTCCTTGGATACTGCAATTGAAGACCTGCAAATCATCGCTGGTCAAAAACCTGTAGTAACAAAGGCTAAGAAATCCATCGCGGGTTTCAAATTGCGTGAAGGTATGCCGATCGGTGCAAAGGTTACTCTGCGCGGCGAGCGTATGTACCACTTCCTCGACAAATTGATGAACGTATCTCTCCCGCGTGTTCGTGACTTCCGTGGAATTTCTTCCAAGGCTTTTGACGGTCGCGGTAACTACACACTCGGTCTGAAGGAACAACTGATCTTCCCTGAGATCGAGTACGATAAAATTGATAAAGTTCGTGGTATGGACATCGTTATTGTTACTTCCGCGAAAACGGATGAGGAAGCTCGTGAGTTGCTGACTCAAATGGGTATGCCATTCCGTAAATAAACCCACTCGTAAGGAGGGAAGAATGTGGCAAAGAAATCAATGATCATCAAGCAACAGCGGCAGCCGAAGTTTGCAGTACGCGCGTACACTCGTTGCGAGCGTTGCGGACGTCCTCACTCCGTATTGCGCAAATTCAAACTCTGCCGTATTTGCTTCCGTGAACTTGCTTATAAAGGTCAAATTCCAGGCGTGAAAAAAGCAAGCTGGTAATTTGAAACGGGAAGGAGGTTTTCTCTCATGGTTATGACTGATCCAATCGCAGATATGTTGACACGTATTCGTAACGCCAACATGGTTCGCCACGAGAAAGTGGAAATCCCGGCGTCCACCATCAAGAAGGAAATCGCGCGCATTCTGAAAGAAGAAGGCTTCATCCGCGATGCGGAGTTTGTTGAAGACAACAAACAAGGAATCATCCGCGTATTCCTGAAATATGGTGCGAGCAACGAGCGCGTCATCACAGGTCTGAAACGTATCTCCAAGCCAGGACTTCGTGTTTATGCAAAGAACAATGAAGTACCTAAGGTTTTGGGTGGTCTCGGTTGCGCGATCATCTCTACATCCACTGGTGTAATGACTGACAAGCAAGCTCGTCAAGCACATGTTGGTGGAGAGGTTCTCGCATACATTTGGTAATTAATAGATCGTAAATAGCACAGGAGGTGCACCACATGTCTCGTGTCGGTAGAAAACCGATCGTGGTCCCTGCAGGCGTTACCCTCACTCTGAACGGTACTGAGCTGACGGTAAAAGGCCCTAAGGGTCAACTCGTTCGTAGCTTCCATGAAGATATCAAAATCAACATCGCTGAAAACGAAGTAGTAGTAGAGCGTCCAAGCGATAACAAACTTCACCGTTCCCTGCATGGTACGACTCGTGCGCTGGTATCCAACATGGTAACTGGCGTATCTGAAGGCTTCACTCGTACCCTGGAACTGGTCGGTGTAGGTTACCGTGCTGCCAAGTCTGGCAACGGTGTTACTCTCTCTCTTGGTTTCTCCCACCCAGTGGAAGTTACTCCAGAAGCGGGTATCGAAATCGATGTACCTAACCAAACGACTCTGATTGTTAAAGGTATCAACAAAGAGCGTGTAGGCCAAGTTGCTGCTGAGATTCGTTCCCTGCGCAAACCTGAGCCATACAAAGGTAAAGGTATCAAGTACAGCAATGAAGTGGTTCGTCGTAAAGAAGGTAAAAAAGGTAAATAAGCTTCTAGCTTCATGAGAAAGGAGGCCGCTTAATGTTTACGAAAGCTGATAAAAACAAAGCTCGGAAAAAACGTCATCTGCGAATCCGCAAACGCGTGATTGGTTCTACCATTCGCCCGCGTCTGAACGTATTCCGTTCTTCTAAGCACATCTACGCTCAATTGATCGACGATGCAACTGGCGTAACACTGGTATCCGCATCTTCTTTGGATAAAGAGCTGGGCCTGAATAATGGCGCTAACGTGGAAGCTGCTACAGCTGTTGGCACACTGATCGCTAAGCGTGCACAAGAAAAAGGTGCGACTGAAGTGATTTTTGACCGCGGTGGTTACATCTATCATGGACGTATTAAAGCACTGGCAGAAGCAGCTCGTGAAGCTGGTCTGCAATTCTAACAACAAGGAGGGTAAGGAATGCGTATCGACCCTAGCAAATTAGAGCTCGAAGAAAAAGTAGTCGCAGTTAACCGTGTAGCAAAAACGGTTAAAGGTGGACGTCGTATGAGCTTCAGCGCCTTGGTTGTTGTGGGAGACCGTAACGGCCACGTAGGTGCTGGTATGGGTAAAGCTCAAGAAGTTCCAGACGCCATTCGCAAAGCGATTGACGATGCTAAGAAAAAATTGATCCGTGTACCGATGAGAGGAACAACTGTTCCGCACCAAGTACTGTGCCAATTCGGCGCTGGTAAGGTTCTCATCAAGCCTGCTGCCCCTGGTACAGGTGTTATCGCTGGTGGACCTGTTCGTGCCGTACTCGAACTGGCTGGTGTAGGCGATATTTTGAGTAAGTCTCTTGGTTCCAACAATCCTATCAACATGGTCAACGCTACGCTGGAAGGCCTCGGCCGTCTGAAAACAGCGGAAGATGTCGCGAAATTGCGCGGTAAGACTGTTGACGAGTTGTTGGGTTAATAAGGAGGGAATGAAAATGGCAAAATTGCAAATCACCCTCAAACGCAGCTTGATTGGTCGCACTGTTGACCAACAAGACACTGTAAAAGCTCTGGGTCTTCGCAAAATCAACTCCACTGTAGTGAAGGAAGATAACGCTGCAATCCGTGGAATGGTTTTCAAAGTGAAGCACTTGGTTGAAGTGAAAGAAGTAGAAGCTTAATTGAACATCTCAATTAGTTAGGAGGTGCAACGTATGAAATTGCATGAACTGCAACCTGCAGAAGGATCCCGTCACACTCGTAAGCGCATCGGTCGCGGTATTGGTAGCGGTACTGGCAAAACTGCTGGTAAAGGTCACAAAGGTCAAAACGCTCGTTCCGGCGGAGGTGTTCGCCCAGGATTCGAGGGTGGTCAAAACCCATTGTACCGTCGTCTGCCTAAGCGTGGTTTCACTAACATCAGCCGCAAAGAATTTGCGATTGTTAGCTTGGACGCGCTGAACCGTTTCGAAGAGGGCACTGTAGTAACACCTGAGCTGTTGAAAGAAACAGGTGTTATCAGCGCGCTGCGCGACGGTGTTAAGGTTCTTGCTAACGGTGAACTGACTGTGAAGCTGACTGTAAAAGCTCACAAGTTCTCCGGAGCAGCTGCTGAGAAGATCGCTCAAGTCGGTGGAACAACCGAGGTGATCTAATGTTAGCGTCCTTAACTAACATTTTTAAAATTAGCGACCTTCGTCGCAAGATCCTTTTTACGCTCATGATGCTGGTTGTTTTCCGGATCGGAAGCTTTGTGCCAGTTCCTAACGTAAATGTCGAGTTGTTTCAGCAGAATACAAACCAACTACTGGGCTTGTTGAACACCTTCTCAGGTGGAGCACTGCAAAACTTCTCGATTTTTGCCATGGGTATCATGCCGTACATTACGGCATCGATTATCATGCAGCTGATGTCCATGGATGTTGTGCCTAAGCTTACGCAATGGGCACGTGAAGGGGAAGTTGGCCGTCGCAAGATTGCCACCGTTACCCGTTACGCTACCATCATCCTTGGTTTGATTCAGTCTGTAGGGATGACGATTGGATTCAACAATATGGCGCCTGGATTGCTAAACGACACGTCGGTTAGCAGCTATGCACTCATTGCGTTGACTTTGACAGCTGGGACCGCATTCATGATGTGGATGGGGGAACAGATTACGGAGAATGGTATCGGTAACGGGATTTCGATCCTGATCGTTGCCGGGATCGTTGCTGGATTGCCTAATGCAGCTGCGACGATTTACACCACGATGTTTGGTGATCCATCTGTAAACATCTTTTTCAGCATCGTCAAGGTTCTGCTTATCCTATTGGTGGTCCTCGCCATTATTGTCGGGGTTATCTTTATGCAGCAAGGTCTTCGTAAGATTCCAGTGCAATATGCGAAACGAGTGGTTGGACGCAAAATGTACGGTGGTCAATCTACCCACATTCCGCTGAAAATCAACTCTGCTGGTGTTATTCCTGTTATCTTTGCGGTATCGCTGGTAATGTTCCCGTCAACGATTGCTCAGTTCTGGGTGGATGCATCTGGACAAGGATTTGCTAACTGGATTTATCAGAACTTCCAAGTCAACAAACCATTAGGAATGACGCTCTACGCTATCTTGATTCTCGGATTCACCTACTTCTACACATTCGTACAGATCAACCCTGTACAAATGGCAGAAAACATGAGAAAAAATGGTGGTTACATTCCTGGTATCCGACCTGGTAAAAACACTGAGGTATTCATTACTCGTACATTAAACCGGTTAACATTGGCGGGCGCTTTGTTCCTTATGACAATTGCCATTTTGCCATTCTTCTTCGGTAGTATTGCAAACTTGCCGCAATCCATTTTCATCGGCGGTACATCGCTCTTGATCGTGGTCGGGGTATGCTTGGATACAATGAAGCAGATTGAAAGTCAAATGATCAAACGCCACTACCAAGGGTTTATCAAGTAATGACTTAGATGTTTACAGAAAAGCTTTTGTAGCTTTTTTGATGGGACGGAGGGAATGGACGTGAATATAATTCTGATGGGACTGCCTGGAGCCGGTAAAGGGACACAGGCAGAACGTATCGTAGAAGAGTTTGACATCCCGCACATTTCGACTGGCGACATGTTCCGAGCTGCGGTCAAAAACGAAACGCCGCTCGGACTAGAGGCTAAATCCTACATGGATAAAGGTCATCTCGTCCCAGACGAGGTCGTCATTGGTATTGTGCGGGAGCGCCTTTCGATGGAAGACTGCGCAAAGGGATTCCTCTTAGATGGTTTTCCACGCACAGTTCCTCAGGCGGAAGCGTTGACAGCTACAGTAAAAGAGCTGGGACGCGAAATTGACCATGTAATTAACATCAACGTTCAACGCGAGCAATTGATTGAACGTCTGACCGGTCGCTGGATCTGCCCTGTTTGCGGTGCTAGCTATCACACGATGTTCAATCCTCCAAAAGAGGCTGGCGTATGTGATAAAGATGGTGGTAAGCTGTATCAGCGTGAAGACGACAAGATCGAAGTGGTAACACAACGCCTTGACGTAAATATCGCTCAAACACAGCCACTTATCGACTACTACTCCGCACAGGAACTTCTGCGAGATATCGATGGAGAACAAGATATCCAGGTAGTGTTTGCGGAAATTAAGTCTTTGTTGCGAGGGTAATTGCGAATGATTATCCTAAAGTCGAAAGCAGAACTTGAGGTTATGCGCGAAGCTGGTCGTATCGTCGCACTCACCCATCAAGAACTGGCCAAGGCGATCAAGCCTGGTGTCACGACGAAGCAGCTAGACGAAATTGCCGAGACCTTTATTCGAAGCATGGGAGCAATTCCATCGTTTAAAGGCTATGGTGGCTTTCCAGGAAGTATCTGTGCTTCAGTCAATGAAGAACTCGTACACGGGATCCCAGGTAAACGGGCGTTGCAAGAAGGAGACATTATCAGTATCGACATTGGTGCCCAGTTTCAGGGTTACCATGGCGACTCCGCTTGGACGTATCCGGTCGGTAAGATTTCAACAGAAAACCAGAAGCTGCTCAGAGTAACGGAAGAGTCGTTGTACAAGGGGCTTGAAAAAGCTGTTCCGGGTGGACGCTTATCCGATATCTCTCATGCGATTCAGGTTCATGCAGAAGCTGCCGACTTCACACTCGTTCGCGAGTATGTGGGGCATGGGATCGGGCAAAACTTGCACGAAGATCCACAGGTTCCTAACTTCGGCCCTCCTGATCGAGGACCGCGGTTAAAACCAGGCATGGTGTTGGCAATTGAGCCAATGGTAAATGCCGGCGAACGTTATGTCCGCACATTGGAGGACAATTGGACGGTAGTAACAGTGGATCGGAAAACTTGTGCTCATTTTGAACACACCATCGCGATTACGGAAGATGGCTATGAGATTTTTACACGGACATAAAAACGGTAGTTCCGAATGCTTCGGGATTGTCGTCCAACGTGTCGACGATAAGTTCGTTGTGTGATCATTTCGCAAAACTCATGGTCCGACTGAAGAGCAGAAGAAAGGAGAGTTTACCATGGCAAAAGATGATGTAATTGAGGTGGAAGGTACGGTAATCGAACCTTTGCCAAATGCTATGTTTCGAGTAGAATTAGAGAATGGACATAAAGTCCTCGCTCACGTCTCAGGAAAAATCCGCATGCACTTTATCCGTATCCTGCCGGGGGATAAAGTAACTGTTGAACTGTCGCCGTACGACTTAACCCGCGGACGTATTACGTACCGCTATAAATAGTAAGCAAAACCCCTAGAAAAGGGAGGCAAGAACCATGAAAGTGAGACCTTCGGTTAAACCGATCTGCGAGAAATGCAAGGTTATCCGTCGCAAAGGTAACGTAATGGTTATTTGTGAAAATCCGAAGCATAAGCAAAAACAAGGGTAAACAAGGAGGTGCTTTTGACACATGGCACGTATTGCAGGCGTAGACTTGCCGCGCGAAAAACGCGTTGAAGTTGCTCTTACCTACATTTTTGGTATTGGCCGCCCCACGTCTCAAAAAATTCTGTCCTCTACTGGCGTAGACGCTAACACTCGTGTTCGCGATCTGACAGAAGACGAAGTAAACAAACTTCGTGAGTACATCGACAAAACTGTGAAGGTGGAAGGTGACCTCCGTCGTGAGATCTCCCTCAACATCAAGCGTCTGATGGAAATCGGTTGCTTCCGTGGCATCCGTCATCGTCGTGGACTTCCAGTTCGCGGTCAACGTTCTAAAACAAATGCTCGTACGCGTAAAGGTCCACGCCGTACAGTAGCAAACAAGAAGAAGTAAAGGAGGGTAATCTGACATGGCGAAAAGAAAACAAGCTACAGCAACTCGTACCCGTCGTCGTGACCGTAAGAATGTTGAAGTCGGCGTAGCACACATCCGTTCTACTTTCAACAATACGATCGTCACTATCACGGATCCACACGGTAACGCGATCTCTTGGTCCAGTGCTGGTTCCCTCGGCTTCAAAGGCTCCCGTAAAAGCACTCCATTTGCTGCGCAAATGGCTGCTGAAGCGGCTGCACGCGTTGCAATGGAACACGGCATGCGTTCCCTTGAAGTATCAGTAAAAGGCCCAGGTGCTGGTCGTGAAGCTGCGATCCGTTCCCTGCAAGCTACTGGTCTTGAAGTGAACATGATTAAAGACGTGACGCCAATTCCGCATAACGGTTGCCGTCCACCAAAACGTCGCCGCGTGTAACTGGTTTATATCGTTCAGAACATGTCCATACTAGAATGGTAAATTCTGATTTATAGCTTGTCATGCACGCAAACGGTAAACCGCCGGGGAAATTCCTGAGTGGGCACGTATGCGGCCCACCCCAGGATTTCGACGTTTTGAAGGAGGGTTTGTTTAATGATAGAAATAGAAAAACCAAAAATCGAGGTTGTGGAAGTTAGCGACGACAACTCGTATGGAAAGTTTGTTGTAGAACCTCTAGAGCGCGGATACGGAACTACCCTTGGCAACTCGCTGAGACGAATTCTTCTTTCGTCCTTGCCAGGCGCGGCAGTTCGTACTGTTCAAATCGATGGGGTTCTTCACGAATTCTCCACGATTGAAGGCGTCGTTGAAGATGTAACCGAGATCATCCTGAACATCAAAGGCTTGGCGCTGAAGATCCATTCCGATGAAGAAAAAGTAATCGAGATCGATGCAGAAGGCGAAGGCGTTGTCAAAGCGGGAGATATCCGTGCTGACAGTGATGTGGAGGTCTTAAACCCTGATCTTCATATTGCAACGTTGGCCAATGGCGGTCGTCTGCATATCCGCATGACAGCTGGACGTGGTCGTGGTTATGTTCAATCTGACGGAAACAAATCTGAGGATCTGCCTATTGGTGTGATTCCGATTGATTCGATCTACACGCCAATCAAGCGCGTTAACTATCAAGTGGAAAATACCCGTGTAGGGCAAATGACCAACTATGACAAGTTAACACTTGAGGTTTGGACTAACGGTAGCATCAGTCCGGAAGAAGCCGTGAGTCTCGGCGCAAAAATCATGACGGAGCACCTGAACCTGTTCGTCGGTCTGACTGACGAGGCGAAGGATGCAGAAATCATGGTAGAGAAGGAAGAGGACAAGAAAGAGAAAGTCTTGGAGATGACTATCGAAGAGCTCGATCTTTCCGTTCGTTCCTACAACTGCTTGAAGCGTGCCGGTATTAATACCGTGCAAGAGCTGACGCAGAAGACAGAAGAGGACATGATGAAAGTACGCAATCTGGGGCGCAAATCTCTTGAAGAAGTTCAAGAAAAGTTAGCTGAACTGGGCCTGTCCCTGCGCAGCGACGATTAGAATAGCAAACCAAGAAGCAAACTTTTGTTCTCTCGATTAAGAGGGAGGTAAACCACATGGCACAACGTAAATTGGGTCGTCGTAGCTCAGCTCGTAAAGCGCTGTTCCGCGACTTGGTAACAGACCTGATCATCAACGAGCGCATCGAAACTACAGAGATGAAGGCGAAAGAACTGCGCCCAATCGCTGAAAAAATGATCACGCTCGCGAAACGTGGCGATCTGCATGCTCGCCGTCAAGTTGCTGCTTTCGTTCGCAAAGAAGTTGCGAATGCTGAAGGCCGCGATGCTGTTCAAAAACTGTTCGATGAAATCGCTCCTCGCTTCAAAGAGCGCAACGGTGGATACACTCGTATCCTGAAAACCGGCCCTCGCCGTGGCGACGCTGCTCCAATGGCGTACATCGAATTCGTTTAATACATGTAAACTGGTCGTTTACTCAGGTTTCGGCCTGGTAGATTACCGCGAAAAGGGTGGGGGCAGATCTGGTCATAGGCTGGACTCTGATTCAACCCTTTTTTCCTTTCTCATCGAAATCCTGCTAGTCAGTTCCCTGTGAAGGCTGGGGAGGTTGTGAATGCCTCATGAATGAAGATAACCTGCTGGCATTGCGAGATGTTTCTTATACCTACGATGGTGAGGATGGCCAACGGGTTCCGGTATTACAAGGTGTTGACCTTACCATTCAAAAAGGTTCCTTTGTATCCGTATTGGGTCACAACGGTTCCGGCAAATCAACGATGGCAAAGCTGATGAATGCTCTGTTGCTTCCAGAAGGTGGCACAGTACTTATCAGTGGAATGGATACGAAAGATGGGGAGCTGCTTTGGGAGATCCGACGACATGTTGGCATGGTCTTTCAGAACCCGGACAATCAGATTGTTGGGGCTACTGTGGAAGATGATGTCGCCTTTGGCCTAGAAAACATGGGTGTGGACCCCAAAGAGATGCGCGATCGTATTGATGAGGCGCTCGTTTCTGTAGGGATGGAGTCTTATTTACAGGCACAACCACATCGTCTGTCTGGGGGTCAAAAGCAACGCGTGGCGATCGCCGGAATTATGGCGATGCGTCCTTCTGTCATCATCTTGGATGAAGCGACAGCGATGCTTGATCCACAAGGGAGAATGGAAGTGCTGAATCTGGCTCGTCAACTGAACCGTGACGAGGGACTCACGATCATTAACATTACCCATTTTCCGGAAGAAGCCATTTATTCGGATAAGGTCATCGTCATGAATGCTGGTGAAGTCCTGATGGAAGGTACGCCGAGTGAAGTGTTTAATGAGGTAGATCGTTTGAAACAGGTGGGACTGGATGTGCCATTTGCTGTTCGACTGCGACACGCACTTCATTCCAAAGGGATTGATTTACCGTTTGTCCTGCATCAAGAGGAGCTGGTGGAGCACGTATGCAAATTACTTTTGACCAAGTAAGCCATATCTACGCAAAAGGAACACCGTTCGAACGAGTTGCCTTACACAATATTTCGCTGACGATTCCATCCGGTTCGTTTGTCGGAATTATTGGCCACACAGGCTCGGGTAAGTCAACGCTGATTCAGCACTTGAACGGGTTACTGATGCCTAGTACAGGGCAAATCACCCTGGGTGATGCGGTCATTACTCCAAAGCGGCGATTACCCCATGCTCAAAGGCGCGATATTGGGCTTGTCTTTCAATATCCTGAACATCAGTTGTTTGAAGAAACGGTTGCGAAGGATGTTGCTTTTGGACCGCTCAATTTTGACTTGCCAACGGAAATGGTGGAAGCGCGCGTAAAGGAGTCCCTTGAAATTGTCGGCCTGGATTATGCCACGATCAAGGATCGCTCGCCGTTTCATTTGAGTGGCGGGCAAATGCGACGTGTTGCTTTGGCTGGTGTTCTTGCCATGCAGCCGAAGGTTCTGGTATTGGATGAACCAACTGCGGGTCTTGATCCTGCGGGACGAGTAACGATTCTGGAAGGAATCTACCGGATTCATCGGGAACAAAACCTCACGACACTATTGGTCACGCACAGCATGGAAGAGGCAGCCCGCTATGCAGACTATTTGCTTGTGATGGCACAAGGCCAAGTAGCTTTGCAGGGGAAGCCGGAGGAAGTATTCATGCATGTAGATCGTCTCCGAGAGCTGTCTTTGGATGTACCGGAAACGGTGGCTCTCGTATCGCAAATGAATCAATTGCTGCCGGACAAGGCTAGTCTGCCGAGCTCCCTTTATCGGGAGGAAGAGCTGATTGCCCATCTGCTGGAACGACTGTCCGTACCAAAGGAGGGCTAGGCATGCTGCAGAATATCGCAATTGGTCAATACGTACCAGGGCAATCTTTTTTACATCGTGCAGATCCGCGGAGCAAGCTTCTCTTCATTATCCTTTTTGCTACCTTGATTTTTCTGGCTAACAATACGGTAACGTACGCCATACTGATTGGTTTTACCCTGTATGCTGCACTTCTTTCTAGGCTTTCGTTGTCCTATATATTAAAAAGCTTAAAGCCAGTCTGGATCCTGATTTTGTTTACCGTTGTCTTGCATATTTTTATCACAAAAGGCGGAACGGTCTACTTTCAGTGGGGATGGTTTACAGTAGAGGAGGAAGGGGTTCGCCAGGCGATCTTCATTTCTTTGCGCTTGGGACTTTTGATTCTCATTAGTTCCTTGCTAACACTGACCACTTCTCCAATCGATTTGACGGAGGGTTTGGAGCGTTTACTAGGACCACTAGGGAAGATCGGCATACCGGTTCATGATATAGCCCTGATGATGTCAATTGCACTCCGGTTCATTCCGACCCTGATGGAAGAAACGGATAAAATCATCAAGGCGCAGACCGCCAGAGGAGCCAATTTCACCAGTGGAAGTCTCGTGCGCAGAGCCAAGAACCTGATTCCGATCGCGATCCCATTGTTCGTTAGTGCGTTTCGGCGTGCGGAAGAGCTGGCTTTGGCGATGGAAGCACGTGGCTATCGCGGGGGAGTGGGGAGAACGCGGCTGAATAAGCTGACGTTCACTTGGCGTGATGGAATCGTAGCTGTTGCGAGTGTGATCTTGGTAATCGTGATTGGATGGTGGCGTACATGAAGCGACTGCGATGTGTATTGGCATATGACGGAACTGACTTTAGCGGTTTTCAGGTACAGCCAGATCAAGTAACGGTCCAGGGTGAAATTGAAGCCGCTTTGAATCGGGTTACCGGAGAGGATATCCAAGTCTTCGGTTCGGGCCGGACAGATGCGGGTGTTCATGCGCGTGGTCAAGTGATTCACTTTGACACGTCGAGTAACATTCCGATGGATAAATGGCGGTTTGTGTTGAACAATCAGTTGCCTGATTCTATTGTCATTCGGACAGTCGAAGAGGTCGATGCCTCTTTTCATGCGCGTTTTGACGTGCAAGTAAAAGAATATCGATATTGTATCGACAACACTCCAGTGGCAGATGTATTTCGACATCGTTACGCCGATCATGTCCGGTTTCCGTTAGATGTGGACGCGATGCAGCAGGCTGCTCATCACTTGGTGGGTGAACATGATTTTACTTCCTTTTGCTCAGCAAAGACATACGTGGAGGACAAGGTTCGGACTGTGTACGGGGTCACCGTAGAAAAAAGCGGAGACGAGGTATGGGTGACATGCCGAGGCAACGGTTTTTTGTACAACATGGTTCGAATTATTGTGGGGACTTTGGTTGAAGTAGGGCAAGGAAAAAGAAACCCTGCTGAACTGAGGGAAATCCTCGCCGCATGTGATCGGGAAAAGGCAGGTAAGACAGCACCAGCCAAGGGTCTGACCATGTGGGAAGTTGTCTACTAGTTCTCAGATTTCCAACTATTAGACGAACGAGCAGCACTTGACTATGGGGCGTCTATGTAGTACGATATTCCTTGGTATTTTAACCCCGCCTAGCCCCACTCTAGCCCCGGGATTGAAAGACAAGATCGTGATTACATGGAACACCTGGAAGAGTTGCTCACCCGTAACAGCAATTATCTTCCATTGCAAGTTTCGGTTGTTTTGGTTATAAGTGTGTTAGGTAAGATATTTAGGAGGGACAAAAATGCGTACCACATATATGGCGAAACCGCTCGAAGTTGAGCGCAAATGGTACATCGTAGACGCTGAAGGCCAAACGCTGGGTCGTCTGGCGAGCGAAGTAGCTTCTATCCTGCGCGGAAAATTGAAACCAGAATTCACTCCTCACGTTGACGCTGGCGATTTCGTAATCGTACTCAACGCTGACAAAGTGAAATTGACTGGTAACAAACTGAATGACAAAATTTACTACACTCACTCCCTGTATCCAGGTGGTTTGAAAAAGACCACTGCTGGCGCAATGCTGAACAAGAGACCAGATCGTATGTTCGAACTGGCGGTAAAAGGCATGCTGCCTAAAAACAGCCTGGGACGTCAAATGTTCACCAAGCTGAAAGTATACGCTGGAACTGAGCATCCACACGCAGCACAAAAACCAGAAGTTTGGCAAATTCGCGGTTAAGGTAAAGGGAGGAAATATACGTGGCACAAGTACAATACTACGGTACAGGTCGTCGTAAGCACTCCGTAGCACGCGTTCGCCTGGTTCCAGGTGAAGGTCGCATCGTGATCAACAAGCGTGAAATGGATACTTACTTTGGTTTGGAAACACTGAAATTGATCGTAAAACAACCACTCGTTTTGACTGAAACTCTTGGTCGTTACGATGTATTGGTTAACGTAAACGGCGGCGGAACCACTGGTCAAGCTGGTGCAATCCGTCACGGCGTTGCTCGCGCTCTGCTGAAAGCAGATCCGGAACTGCGCGGCGCTCTGAAACGCGCTGGCTTCCTGACTCGCGATCCTCGTATGAAAGAACGTAAGAAATACGGCTTGAAAGCAGCTCGTCGCGCACCTCAATTCTCCAAGCGCTAATTGCTGTTCGATACAAACCCCTTGTCTGTTCGCAGGCAGGGGGTTTTTCCTTTTCACAAACGGGTATATTTGTCCATGTTTGTCCATAAGATGGAACGAGAATGGGACAAAGGGGACGATACACTGTGACACGAAAAGGAGTAGGCTGGATATTGGCTTTTGCGGTACTCATGCTGTTGTTCACCTACGAAGCGCCGGATCGCTCTTCCTGGCAGGCATGGTCGCTGCCACTGACGGGAACGGTTATAGCCATTGACCCAGGGCATGGGGGACTAGACGGCGGTGCTGTTTCCAAAGCCGGTAATGTGGTTGAAAAGGAAGTGACCTTGGCCATTAGCATGTACTTGCGGGATTTCCTCCAGCAGTCGGGTGCATTTGTGGTTATGACAAGGGAAGAAGACAAGGATTTGGCTAGTCCAGATGCAGCGCAGGCACGTAAACGAAAATCTGAGGATATCCGAAACCGGGTGAAGCTGGTCAATGACAGTACACCAGATTTTTTGGTCAGCATTCATGTGAATTCTATCCCTTCTCCGAAATGGTCGGGAGCGCAGACTTTCTATTCCCCCACCTTCAAAAAGAGCGCAGAAGTTTCTTACCTGATACAAGATGAAATCAAACGGGTGATCGGTCATACAGATCGGGTTCCGAGTAAGACGAACAATGTATTCTTGATTCGGGAGGTTAACTGCCCGTCCGTTTTGGTAGAAGTAGGCTTTGTCAGCAATACGGAGGAGGCAAAGCGACTTCAGAGCGTTGAATACCAAAAGGCAATGGCGAATGCTATTTATCAGGGGATATTGCGTCAGTATTCGGGAGAAAAAGCGCCAATTACACCTTGAGAGGGCGGTGGTCGTGTCCCAACCGCCCGAATATGCTATAATGAACGCGCATACGCTGTCGTTATACCAGCATGAAAATGTTTGAAAAGATCATAGATGAGGTGAACCAGAATGTTGACCAGAGAACAGGTTCTCGAAGCACTACGTGATGTAAAAGACCCTGAAATTAATCGTAGCTTGGTCGAGCTCAACATGATTCGGGATATCCATATTGAAGGCAAGACAGTAAGCCTCACGGTCGTTCTGACGATTTCGGGCTGTCCACTCAAAGCCAAGATCGAGGACGATGTTATCGCAGCTGTGAAAGCGCTAGGAGCCGAAGAAGTACGTCTGCAATTCGGTTCGATGACAGACGAGGAACGTGCGGCTCTGTCTGCCCAGCTTCGCAATAACCAAGGTGGGCAAACACATAACATGACACCGGGACAAGCTCCTCTTTTGAACCCGATCTTGGCAAAGGATTCGAATACGACCTTTATCGCGGTCACTTCCGGAAAAGGTGGCGTCGGAAAATCGACGGTGACAGTGAACCTGGCTGTTGCACTCGCGCGTTTAGGAAAAAAAGTGGGCATAATCGACGCAGACATTTACGGCTTTAGTGTGCCCGATATGATGAATATTGAACAACGTCCAACCGTGATTGGTGAAACCATTCTGCCTGTTGAAAAGCAAAACGTAAAGGTTATGTCCATGGGCTTTTTTGTGGAGGACAACTCTCCGATCATTTGGCGTGGCCCTATGTTGGGGAAAATGCTGCGTAACTTTTTCACGGAAGTACACTGGGGTGAAGAATTGGACTACCTCTTGCTGGACTTGCCTCCAGGAACGGGAGATATGGCCCTCGACGTACACACCATGATTCCGCAAAGCATGGAGATTGTGGTAACCACTCCTCATGCTACTGCAGCGTTTGTTGCGGCTCGCGCAGGTGCTATGGCAAAGCGGACTGGTCATGAAATCCTCGGTATTGTGGAAAACATGGCGTGGTACGAAGCAAAAGATGGTTCGAAAGAATACGTATTCGGGCGTGGTGGAGGAGCTAAGCTTGCCGAGACATTGACATGTGAGCTGCTCGCTCAAATTCCGCTGGGCCAACCGGATAATCATCCATCTGAACCTGATTATTCCCCATCCATCTATGGAGAAAAGACGGAAATTGGTCAGCTTTACATCGATATGGCCAAACGTGTCATAGAAAAATGCGGGGAAGCTGTCAAACAATAATATCCAAGAAGATGAAAAAGGTGGGCTCTGCAATAGAGCTCACCTTTGTGTTTTAGGAAGAAGGGTTTCCGCCACCGGATTTGCTGCCGCCTCCGCCACCTTCTTTTCCCTTTCCTTTTTTCTTTGACTTTAGTTCCTTAGGCTTTGTCATGTCCTCGGATACTTTGGTCATGATCTTCATGAGTTCAGCCTGGAACAAAGGACTTTGCAAGGAATCCTTCATCACTTGCATGGTTTGTTGTCGATAAGCAGAGCTTTTCATCAGGTCCATCAAATTTTTCTCAAACTCAGGGTCTTTCATTACGCTTATGAGCTCTTTTTGGTATTCAGGGTCCTTCATCAGGTCCTTCATGAGCGTTTTTTGCTCGTTTTTCATGGACTTCGCCATGGCGCTTGCGAACTTCGGGTCTTTAAATGCTTCTTTGATGTGCGTACTATTGGGATTCGTCATGCTTTGAATCAAGGTTGTCCGCACTGTTGACTCGTCGAGCATCAGGTTTTGCTTAAACTTATCATCCTTCATCATCTTGCTAACAGATTGCTTCGCTTCGTCCGTCTGTAATATGTCCAGCACCATGTCTTTGACGCTTTTATAATCAGGTTGAGACGAACTTTGCGCTTGTCCGCCACCCCCGCAACTGGTTAGCACCAGACAGACAAGAGCGGTTAACCAAAAAGACATCGTCTTTTTTCTCATGGGGTGGACACCTCCTTCTTTACTCTGCCTACAAGTAACGTGTGCATTTTGTTTTGTTCTTACGCTAGTATTTTCTTGTATCCATTGGTACAATCATATTCGATGTGGATGGGAGGGAATACTTGGTGAGTTTGCGTAAGTATGGCTGGCTTTTTATTACCACGCTCTTGCTCGGGGGATTAGGTGGCATCCTGGTTGCCCTTATCTTTGATTTGGACAAGCTGCTCGTAGGAAGCATCGGTAACTTTTTTGTCGGCTTGTTCATGTATCTACTCTATGGAATGACCATTAGTATTGTGGCTCAGATGGGTTTTTTTGCGTATATGACGATTAATTATTTCGCTAAAACGATATTTAAAACGGCTTCCCTGTGGAAAAGCGTCCAAGTATTTCTTATTTTGTTTGTCTTTTTCGATATGATTTATCTTCGCTATACGTCCTTCGGTGAAGGAAAAGGATTTGGTACGTACTTTATTGAGCCAACGCTATTATTGATTGTCGCTATTGTTACCGCATATGGAAAAGTGAGTCTGACCAATAAATCTGCATGGGTACCGACGATGTTCTTTATGTTTGTCGTGACGGCACTGGAATGGATTCCAGCATTGAAGGAAGATAATGTGCGTGCCACTCTGTCCATGCTCGTTCCACTATTGTTTTGTAACGTCTGGCAAGTCATGCAATTGCACCGTCTGGTAAAAAGAGAAAGCTGACCTAATGAAGGTCAGCTTTTTTTGTTTTAGTGAATTTCTTTGCTGTCTACACTTGTACCCGAAATGAGTTCTGATACCGTAACGAATTCATAACCATCCTTGCGAAGTTTATCAATGATCACAGGGAGGGCAAGATGTGTATCTTTCGCAGAATCGCTCGCGTGCATCAGGATGATGTCTCCTGGATGAGCTTTCGATAATACATTATTGATGATCACATCAGTTCCCGGATTGGTCCAATCTTTTGAGTCCGTATCCCATTGAATGACGGAATAACCCATGCGATTCGCGATTTCCAGCACTCGTTTGTCAAAATCACCATTTGGCATCCGAATGAGCGTCGGTTTCTTTCCAGTCATTTCGGTTAGGATGGAGTCGGCTTTGGCCATTTGGGAGCGAATTTCTTCATCGGAGTATTTGGTGTAATTATCGTGCTTGTGACCGTGCGAACCAATCTCTAAGCCATCTTCCTTGATGCGTTTCAAGATGTCCGGATGTCGTTGACTCCAAGGCGAGGAGAGGAAAAAAGTCGCTTTGTTTACCTTTTTTTCTTTCAACAGATCCAGTATAGGTAATGCTCGTGTCTCTCCCCAGCTAATGTCAAAGGTCAGGGCGATTTTCTTTTCTTTGGTGTCGACCTTATAAATAGCTTGGGGGGCTTGTGTGCTGGCACCTTCCGCAAAGGCAGCAATTGAATCGCGTTCCGCATAACCAATTCCAGCTGTGAGTACGATGGCCGTGACGATAATTAAGATTTGCTTTAATCGTTTCGCGCTGATCACGTAAATGAATTTCATGGATAAGCACCTCCTTTGTCCGATAACAGTTTATGCAGGGAAGACAAGGATATTCTTTGGCCTGTTGGCTATTGTTGAGGTACAATGCATATAGTGAATGAAGAGGCAGTAAAGGGGTGTGGTGCATGGGCAATCGATTGCGGCATTTATGGCTTGATAACCGAAAATATTTCTTCGCCGCATGCTTATTATTTTTTTGTGGTGCCTTGATTGGTTATTTTCAAGCACCGGTTGTCGAAGATATGGTCGATAAAATGATGGGCCAATTAAAGGAAATTGCTGAACGGATAAAAGATAACGGCGGCGGACCTTTAGCGGTGTTCTGGATGATTTTTTCCAATAATGTTTTCAGTGCTTTGATGATGATGGCGTTGGGAATATTGTTTGCATTCTTTCCCATAATTGGATTGCTCACGAATGGAGTACTGCTTGGATTTATCCTTTTCAAATACAGTGCAGTGGGAGTAAGTCCATGGGTTATTTTTAGTGCAGGTATTTTGCCACATGGAATTTTTGAGCTCCCAGCTATCCTGTTTGCAGCGGGAGTTGGTATTCGTTTAGGAGTGCTAAGTTTACGCTCAGTGGGAGTTCTAATCCAACCACACAAGATGGCACAATTGAAAAATGACTGGTATGATACGCTCAAGCAATTTCCAGTAGCGGTTCTTACTGTGATCGTTCTGTTGTTCGTTGCTGCTATTGTAGAGAGTACGATTACGCCAACCATTCTCAAGGAAACCGTGGGCCAACAACTACAGCAATTGAACTTACTGAAATAATTCAGATTTGCCAACAAATTGAAGCCTTCCTAAACGGAGGGCTTTTTATTTTGAATAGGGCTGAATTTTGATGGAAAGGATAGAGGAGAGACTCGTAAGGCGGAGGGCGATATCGTTGCTAGGGTTTTTGTTTAATACAAAAGAAGTACAGGAACTAGAATACTTGTTAAAACGTGAGCTGGAAGAGATGCTCCTTGATTTTAGTGATAAACGAATTGATCATCTAGTGAAGCGGGCTATGGAGGAGAGATACTCCATCATGTTTCGCATGTATGCAAGAATCGCCTCTCCCAATGAGTTATCTAAGTATGTCAGACGCAGAAAACTCGGGGAAGAGAATTATACTTAAAAACTTTTTTAAAAAACATATTGACTCAAAGATAGGTAACGTGATAGATTAGTTCTTGTCCTTAAGACGCCATCACAAATAACGATGAACATTGAGGACAGGAAATTGCTCCTTGAAAACTGAACAGCGAAAGCGTTAATGAGTCTATCATT
>NZ_JAQMYO010000021.1:0-44755 GCF_028369215.1 Brevibacillus sp. AG
CACAACATCTATCTTGTAATAACTGTTTTTTGTTTGAGCTCATGCGCGTCGGTATAGTCTTCTACCCCTACTGCACCCTAGTCGCTCCAGGCTTGTCTCTTGGATCTAGACCTTTTATGCGTGTGAAGTTAGCGGAAAACGAAAATGTTCTGTCTCCATTTTGAACGAGGGACGAACAAATAAGACATCGTCCGTCGTTGTCATCAAAGCAGATTGGATCTTCTCATTCTCACTATCCGGCATAAAGTGAAAATGAATGATCGTTGTCTCAGCCGACACCAAATGAGAAATGACTGCTTCTATATCAACTGGTTTTTTACTTACCAAATCAAATACATGCAGTTGGTCATCTTCTCGTTCAAATAATACGATCACATCCTCCTCTTCGACATAATAGATTGCATCTCGAAAAGCGAGGAGAAAATAAAACATCAACAGATGCTCACTATCCTTGACGCCCAATCGCGATGATACGGGGATTCGCTTGGCGGCAAATTCCTTCATGACGAGATAATCAGCCTCGCTATCAACATCCAACTTACGCAAGACCGATTTTTGTTCTACTTGTTTTTTCAAATCAGATACCAATAAGCAAAAACTACTTTCCTGTACTCTCTCAAATCCAAATTTCGGATAAAAATCGAGCACGGTATCATTGGCATACAAAAAAATAAAATCGTATTCCTTCTCATATGTTTCAAGAATATGGTTCATCAATTTCGCTGCCAATCCTTGGTTGCGATAGGCAGGATGCGTCATGACTGTTCCAATCTGAAGTACCTTATAGTCTTTACCATTGGATGTCACGATCATCTTACTTACGGAAGCGTTGGCAATAACCTGATCCCCATCCAGATAGGAATAGCAGACATAGTTATCATTCCAAAAGCCCTTGTTATACCATTCTTTAAAATTGAGCTGAAAGACCTGCATAGCGAGGTCATTAAAGCTTTCCTTGTATGTTTCGATATGCTTGTAGTTACTAATCAATCGATATTCACCCATGTAAAAACCTCCCATTCTGTTGTTTGTGCTGTTTGTAATCATTCATTCCTTTTCAGCAATCCCTTCTTTCCAATAAAAAAGACCACAAGAAGAATTCTCTTCTCATGGTCAAATTTATCGTTGTGATAAACATACCTATCCCAAATAGAATAGATATCATGCACAAACGTGAAATTTGTTTGAATGAGATATAATGCCTTCTAATCGCTTTTGAAGAAAGGTACAATAAATAAACCAAGGGCGCGCCCTTCATTTGACCTTTTCCCCTATAAAATTCGTAGAATTTTACTTAGCGATTATCAGTTTCATCATATTCAATCAAAACCTCTTTTCACGTTAGGTACTTTTACTATATTTGACTTTCAATAAATTGTAAATGAGCGATCCTTTTCTTCTCCTCGTTGCGAAGTATCGTTATACAAAAAAGTCATTTTCTTATATAATTACAAATACTCCCTTTGCTTACACAAAGGGAAAACCGGACCTCGAGGGGGGTGTACCAATGGCGAATGCTCTCAATTTGCCACATACCGCAGCGGCTCATGCAAAGCCTAGAAATAGTGAGGCGATACTTTGCATGAGGTGGTCTCTCGTTTAATCGAATCATCGCCTTCATTTGCGTATCTCATTTCCTATTTCTTGGCTTTGCCCCTTATTTGCCTATCTATAAATAAGGAGCGAGCAGAAATGAAATGTGTGAAAGCAAATTTAATCCTTCCTGAATCGTTACTCGCAGAAATTCAAAAGTACGTGCAAGGAGAAACCATTTATATTCCGAAGACAAAAGTAACCCATCAAAAATGGGGGACGCGCACTGGCGGGAGAAAACTCCTGGATGAGCGGAATACGGCTATTAAAAGCAGCTTTCAGGCCGGGACGGCTATTTCGCAGTTAGCGGAAGAATACTTTTTGTCTACAGAGACGATTAAAAAAATCGTGTATACCAGATAGACGTTTATAAAGCACTGACGACCTTTCTATTCAGGTTGTCAGTGTTTTTTTATGGCGAGTTTTTTTACGAAATGTCTTCTCCCTTTCTCCTCTCTTGCAAGCACACTAAAGTAAAGAAGAATCCACTTACAAGAAAGAAACAGGAGGAACCTCAATATGGAACCTTTTATCCATACGCATCAGTATCACTTCATTAAATCACGCGTCCAAGCAATCATGAACGCCTATGCAACCAGTACAGATGTCAACGTGATTCGTGCTCGCAAAGAAATCGCCCATGAAGAAATCTTTCAGTTGTTCCCGAACATGACGAAAGAACAAAAAGAAGTTTTGCATCCGATTGACTCGATTAAAGAAAAGGCAGAAGGAAAGCAGTTTTTGCATCAGCTTTCACCGTATGTGATTCCATTCCCTGCTCCCACAGAGTCTTCCATTAAGAAGCTCTTTCCAAAAGTAAAGAAGCTAAAAGTCTCGAATTTAGCTGAGATCGATTTTTCAGAAATCTCTTACGTAAGCTGGCTAGACACTGCCACGGAAAAGAAATATATTGTCGCTTACCACGAAGGAAAACTGATTGGCATTCACGGACAGTTCACAAACGTAAACAAAAAAGGCGTTTGTGCACTCTGTAATCGCTTTGAGGAAATCGGCATGTTCGTCCTTGAAGCCAAAGGCTCTGGGGATGGAACGTATTTGAAAAAAGGAAACTACATTTGCCAAGACAGTGCGACGTGCAATCAAAATATTATTTCGCTGGATAAGTTAAACGATTTTATCTCGCTGATGGTGAAATAAATCTGCAACGAAAATGAAACAGCCGCCGGGTCTCCATGCCAGGCGGCCTTTCCTATATGTCCCTTACTTGATCTCGTTTAGACTCTCTTCCAAACGATCCCACGTTTGGGTGATGCCCTCTAGCATGCCCATGTCCATGACAGTTTTGAGGGCTTCCGCAGATACATATTCGGAACGGCTGACCAACTTCGTCTTGCCACCCATATCGATGAATTCCATCATAACCTCTGTCGAAGGCATGGTATCATTTGTGTTGCCTTCTGCATCTGAAAAGTAATCGGTATAGATGATTTTCTCGGACTCAACAATTTCCTTATAAACGCCTTTGCCCCAAGATTCCATGCCGTAAAAATCACCTTGATTCTTATCGACGCATTTCATGCAGTAATGCCAAACACCGCCTGGTCGGAAATCGACATTACAAACCGGGAGTTCCCAGCCTTTCGGTCCCCACCAACGCTTGAGATGCTCAGGCTCCTTAAACATCTTGAACACGAGATCTCTGGGCGCGTCGAATACACGCTCCAGTACCAGCACCCGCTCATTCTCTACCCGTGAAACCATTGCGTTTCTTGACATAGCAATTCCTCCTCATTCATTTGAATGGATCTCAAGTATTTTCCTTGTTTTGCAGTTCCCGCAAATAGTCTTCCAGATTATCGAATCTTTCTTCCATAACACGCTGGAATGACTTCACCCAAGAATCCAGCGCTTGGAAGGGCTCTGGCCTGAGTTTGTAAATGCGGCGGTTGGCTTCGGCCTTCATATCCACGATCCCGTTGTCACTAAGCACCTTCAAATGCTTCGAGGCTTGGGGCTGGCGAAGCCCCAGTTGTTCGGCGATTTCCCCTACAGTTAGAGGACCGTCGCGCAAAAGTTCGACGATTTTTATACGATTCGGTTCAGCTAAAGCACTTAGCGTCGCCATGTCCATGCCTGGATTCATCCCTGACATGTCACTCACCTCGTTACATGATGGATTCTACGTTCATCTCATCCCCTTCAGCATTATTGTGATCATCTTGTTAGGCAAAATATACACCAAGGAGAATATTCCTGTAAAGGAATATTTACAGGAATTGCGGCAGGTTATTTATTAGTGATTAATCAATAACTAACAGCTATCATTTATTTCATGGAAGTACGATTCTGCAAATGCTGGATCGTTGCCGTTATACCCTCCTCGAACTTCGTCGCTGGGATTGGTCCAATAAGCCGTTTATATTTTTCTCCGCTAAGGATCAACGGTTTTTCTGTTAAGTACAGCATCTCAACAACCTCCTTCATCACTGGGACAAACATACCCAACAAAGACAACCCAATTTTCCCAAGAGGAATGACAGGTTTCACGGTGCTGCTTGCTTTTTGAGCGATTCGGACGATGTCTCGACCGGAAATGATAGCTCCACCTGGAATGTGCCAGTTTTGCCCATAAGCAAACTCTCGGCTGGCCAACTCTACAATCATCTTTGCCGCATCCGGTAAATAAACAAACTCGCGCGGAACATGCATATTTCCAATGATAAGTCCCGGTTTTCCAGCCGCAATTGCCTCAAGCGTGGAACCCAAATACGATGCTTGATTAGCAGTAGGTCCGTAATAATCCGGTAATCTGACAATCATCGTTCGCACATGATTCCAGCGGCTGCTAAACAGCATCTGTTCAAATGCCAACCTGGTTTTCCCTTTCTTCGTATGCGGTTGCTTTGGATGCTCCTCCGTCACTGGTTCCATCTGCTTTTTCCCGTATGGATAAATGCCATCTACCGCAACAACCTTCAAACCTCTCATGTTGGAGGCTTCCATGATCGCTTCGCCAAGTGGGATCAGCTTATTTACCATCTCGTGATAAGGAACGTTTGCACAATGGAATAGTACATCCGCTCCCTCCGATGCTGCTACGATGTCTTGGGACCGGAATGCATCCCCGACGGCCAGTGACAAATGTGCTGGATTACCCAACTCTGACGCCATTTGTGCTAGCTTTTGTCGAGAACGCCCAAAAGCAATCGTTTCAATCCCTCGCTCGATGAGCTCCGCCAAAATTGCTGCTCCCGTTCCGCCTGTTGCCCCGACTACAATTGCTTTTTTCATTCGGATCATCTCCACTCGTTTTATTTGTGATTGATCAATCACTAACCAATTTGAACTATAACGTTTTAGTTAGTGATTAGTCAATAACTAATTGTCGCAATTTTTCCCCTCTACACCTCCATCAATTCTGGCATGTCTAAAGCTGCTGAAATATTACACAGCATTCCTCTTGCAAGGAAAATAAGCGTTCTCTCTTCCGGACTCGCGATGCCCGCTTCACGAAAAGCTGTTAGGACGATCTGTCGAACCTCCCGAAATCCTTCGCGCATTGCCTCTCGAATCGAAGGCTCTAGATTCGTTTGGGACTGCATTTGAAGAAGTATTTCATTTTGATGGGAAGCCAAGATCTTTTCATATGCCTTGATTAAATCTGTTTCCAATTGCTCTTTGGATGCGGACTCCACAACGAGACGGAAAGAGTTAATGATCCGCTCCCACGACGCCTCCAAGGCTGCTTGTAACAAAGCTTCCTTCGATGAAAAAAACTTGAAAATATACGGTTGAGAAATCTTTGCACGCTCTGCAACTTGCGCTGTCGTTGCCCGGAAATATCCGATTTCAGCAAAAACTTCAATGGCTGCAGAAATGATTTCCGTTTTACGATTGACTGACGTCATTGCAAGATCGCCTCCCTTTTAGTGATTCATCAATAATACCTGATTATACGTCAGTTTGTGTTGGGTTTCAAATGACGTGTAATACGGATTCTCGACAAAATCTCCTAAAGCAAAATTAACAAACATTAGATAAAGTCGTATATATTTGAATTTTTATCGATCTATCATGCTGGCAGTAAGCTCTGTTGTCACGATACCAAGTTTAGCCACAGCCGCCCAAGGAGCTACTCTCCCTTTACAGGAGAAGCCGATCACCTTCGCAGCAAACACTACCCAGAAAGACTGGAAAGGGAAAGAACCTTCTTCAAAATCAATAGGTGCTAAGCACGAAACCACTAAAATCAAAAACGCTGCATTTGGTGAACAAATTTGGGTGATGTTAGGCTCCCCTATTCCACCTGGCTGGATCATGGTTCAATCAACAGGAACAAGAAACCTGATCAGGTATATTGGCTAAACAAGTAGAATAAGTTGTCAAAACAACAAGCTGACGTCGAAACTCCATCGACATCAGCTTGTTTCTTTTAGCTACTTTCTTACTTCAATTTCTATCGCGATTTTTGGAAGGAATATTGTATTTGGTCGCAGACACGGGGACTATGTTATCAGTCAGCATTCAACAAATTCCGCTCCCTGTTATCAAAATTCGTAGTACAGATTTTTATTTTCTGAATTTTTTGCGTTTAATATGTTAACTAGAGTGCGAGTGTGTTATTATTAGATTGTAAGTTATATTTTTCCAATTTAGGAGGTGAATAACAATGTTGAAGAAATTACTTCAAAAAATAGGTGCTAACTCAATCCGCCCATGCCCTCGTGAGTGCATACCAGCAGGAAAACATTGCATGTGTCCCGCGTAATGTTAGATAGTACTTAAAAAGGCCGTCCCTACAGCTATGTGCATGGCATAGGGATGGTCTTTTTCCGTCTACCTATCATCTTAATTTCGTTCGTCTTTTATTGCGGAAGACTCTATAAGAGGGGGAAGATTTATGAAAAAATTTGCTCTGTTTGGTATTGCTGCTGCTTTATTTCTTTCGCTATCATTTCCTGGAGTAAGCAGCGCAAAAGAACAACGTGTACCATGTGAAGCTGACGGGTATTGCGGATGGCCGACCTATAGCGTCTAACACCAAATGAAAGAGTAAGGTAAAAGAAACCATGTGAATTCTACATCGTTTATTTTAATCAAACATCATGCACCGACTGTTTAACTATCGGTATGATGTTTTTCTTTTTTCATTCGTGTAAAAGAACTTGCTTCATTTGCATTTTCTATTGAATCGTTTTCTCTGTGTTCCTCGTCTTTATAAACAAACGCATTTAGCAGGGAGAAGAAAGCATGAAAAGTCTTTTGAAAATGATGATTGGTTTGGTCTTTGCTTTTTGGTTCTTTATTCTTTGGGCCTGTAAATCTCTTCTTTCAAGCGATACTCCAATTACCATCTCTACCTGGGACACGATCCTTTTCTCTTTCAGTTATCTCGTTTCTACCGTTGTAGCTCTTATCTATGTCAGGTTCACGCCTAACGGAAAAATACATATCTTTTTGTCTATTCCTACACTTTTGTGGGGTCTTTCTACTGCTCAAGTTTTTACCCATCAGTATCACCCCTATGATACGCTGATGAGTGTTATTGGCTTACTAGGTTCTGGAGCGATCATGTTCTTTTCGATTTTGATGCAGCGTAAATCTCCGAATTTTACATAGAGCACATACTCCACTACTACATCCATGTTTGGCTGAGGTTGTGTGGAAATCACATCAGATTATTTCCAAGTCCTTCGAACCTGCTTGAAACTCTGACACCATACACAATTTATAAATAAAATTCATGTTCTTATAATCACTTACCCACGATAAGATGGTAATACATGGAAATTAGATCTACCAAGGAGGTGAATGATCATACTGAAGAAGCTCCTGAAAAAGTTAGGTTCAAAATCTTCAATCGAGCCTTGCGGAGACTCATGCATTATTTATCATGGCAGATGCTTATGCCCTTGGTAGTGTTAGCTAAGTTCAAAGAAGGCTGTCCCAAATGCCCTGAATGTGGCTATGGGATAGCCTTTTTTCGTCCTATATCCCCCCTGCTGATTTAACATTTTTGAGCTGTTGGACATGACAGGTAACTGTTTGTTACATGCCCAAATTTTCCACTTACTGTGATATCGCCCTTACATAGCTACTCAATTTGCATAGCTTGAGTTTGAGGTTCTTCCTCATACACTTGAAGGGGTGATATCGATGGGATTCTTTGACGACAATTTTGCTTTAGTTTTGGTTCTTTTCGTTTTATTAACAATTGTTGCTTGCAGCTGTGATGACTGCTAATTTCTGTCCAATGTTTTGGGCGGCTAAGCTGCCCTCTTTCTCCCTCTTTGCCATCATTGAGCTTTGAGCCCATCTTTTGTCCACTCCTCTCACGTTACGCTTTAGTAGAAGGAGTGTAGTATGTGGAGAGGTTAGATTTGGACACTCTGTTCTATCACCTACGATTTCACCAAAAGAGCCGCCCGGTTCTTTCCCCGAGCGGCTTAACGCCTTTCACGTCCGTACCTTAAAACCGAAAATTCTACAGCCTCATCACAATTTCTCTTATGTTACATGGCATGCTCTGTACGCTGCCTATCCAGGATTCTCCACTTCCATCGTCATCACGATAAAGGGGGTCCCATTGTTAACGAATGAGGCCGTTTCTTTAAATCTCGTTCTTGTATAAACTTTGATTGCTCTACTATTAAAGCTAGCAACACTTAAACGCAGATTTTTTGGTTCAAATTGCTGTTTGGCAAATTCGATTCCAGCCTTTAAAAACGAAAAGCCTATCCCCTTCCCTGTCAAATCTGGTTTCATTCCCAGCCCAATATCTAACACGTTCTCGCCCTTGTAAAGGTTTTGCTTTCGACCTTCTGGGACTTGAGCATTGTGCCCAAAACAGAAGAAGCCCGTAAGCTGACCATGATTATCTCGAACTGCATAATAGGTACCATCTAATAGCTCCTGAAATGTTTCTGGACTATCTTCAAAATCATAAAAAGAATATTCCTGCGGATATTTCCAAGTTGCGACTTGCTGTGCATCTGTAATTGTCATCAAATGAAAGTTCATTTATTACCCCTCCATAAAACCTTTACACTCAGTTCGTTTTTCATAAAACGATCCCCTGCTTTCTCACAAGCAGTGTTACGTTACATCCACTTTAACCGCACTAGGTTCCCCGATCTCACCATCCTTGACCAACCACTTGCCGCAGTTTGCGCATTGCAGTGTAATCCCTTTCATTTACTCACCTTCTTTACAAATCGAATGGTTTGTTAACGAAATCCAAATGTTGTAAAATAATAAAAAACTAAGTGGTGGTAATCCAATGAAAGTGTCGGTCGAACAGCTTTATATATCGCTACTGTCTCATTTTGCATTCAGCTCCTAATAGGAGTATTAAATTTTGTGTTATATGCAAACATTACTTTCAAATAAGCGGGTGTTATCAAAAGATTCTTGCAAGTTACATATCTATCTAACTATTTCGATAAATCCGATCGGTTAATTGTTTATTTGGTTATCATTAGGTAAACCTTCCATGTGCTAGATACTCTTAATTCAATGAATATTGCTACTGAATTTTTCATTCGTATTCGATCCTTCAACCGTGATTCGACATGAATCTGAGAACTAAATTGGACAAGTAATTGTTTGGACGTCTAAACGTTTGAAATTTTTAATATCCATACAGCGGAAAGATTACTTTGGAACTACATAGAGAAGGTCCCCGATCAACCCAATTTCGACAACATACTAATAACGTACTTTACTAATGAGGGTGTTTCGTAGGTGCCGCCAAACCTTCCTCTTATTGTTTTCACTACATCCACGAAATGAAAAAAACTCGCACCAACTGGCACAAGAGAAACGCCGCGCCTTTCGACATAGGAATTAGCTTCTTCAATGCCTTCTGGATAGATACCCCAGTTACAAGATAATCCGTGTCATTGTGGTCAAGAGATATGAATGGGCAGCGTTCTGTTATTTTATGCGTAAATATTTACCAATTCATTCCATTTGAGTATAATTACCTTTAGTTCGTGTATTTAGAATTTGATCAGAATTGATACGAAGGAGTGTACATGGTATGAAAAAACAGCTTCTCTCTATTTCGATGCTCGCTCTACTCCTCTCTGGCGCACCTGTATATGCTTCCGCTTCTACCCATGCTCAAGTACAAGATGAAGCAGACAGAGTCACCTTGGAGCAACAAAAACAAGAACAACAATTCACCAAATATTACTACCTTACACCTGGGCAGTTAAGTCCAAAAGAAGCGATTTATCTAAAGAAAGGGCAGGAGCTCCGTATTAGTCCAAGAGGCAGCTTTGCGAATTACACAGTGTATAATGCTCAAAATAAACAAATTTGGAGCGGTACGACAGGAATCATCATTAAGGCTGATGCGGACTGGTATCGCTACATACAATTTCAAGCCCCCTATTCCTATGAGGATCAAAATGTCATCGTAGCTACTTATACGATTCAGTAAAACATGTATAGATTTTAGCCCGTCTTGATTGTGAAGACGGGCTTTATTACAATTTGCATCGCTTTTTCTTCCCTACTCATTATGTCAATGTCAACCTACTACCGTGATGTTCCTGAATACTGATCTACATACATTTTCGATACATGGGGATATTTGGCCAATCAAAAGGATAATGGAGTTCGTACGCTATCTTAGATCGTCATCAGGAGGGGATACCACTTGAAAAAGAAAAAATCTAAGTCTAAGCGATTCAAGAAAGTGAATGGTCAATTGGTTGAATTTCTTCCAAGCTTTCAAGAATGTATGAACGAATGTAGACGTGTAAGTCCGCCTCATGAAGATTGTGAAACGTTATGTCTCCCGTATCTAGACTCAAGAAGAGTACGATTAGATGTTGAGTGTTACGATCGTTGCCGTCGCTGGAGATCTCACGGGATTTGTGATCACATTTGTCAGGTGCCCTATTGAGTATTAAGTTAGGCTCAAATTTATCTCCCCAAGGCTGTTCGGGCAGTAGATAGAGCGATTTTTTAATCAATACCAATGGTCCGTGAATAGGAAGTAACTGAAGCTGATTCACGATTTTTGAGCTACGACTTACTGGACGAAAAACTTTTACCAGTTCGTCCGACCGCCGCAACACTTCCTTTATTTTGGTGGGACTTCTTTAATCAACCTCAACAAAAAACACCTCAACGGTGGTTTCTGGCATGTTATATTCAACTACTTTTTTTCGAATAAAAAATGGGAAATGATAAAACTATTCCCATTAGTAGCCTTTAATGCCCCTTGTCAGGGGCCTTTTGCTTATTACATCCGATTTACCTAAAAACCGATCATTCTTCACTCTCATCACAATCTCTCTTCTGTTACATGCCAGAAAAACATTTTATGGGATAGAAAAATGTAACTTTTCTGTAACGCTCTTCATATGTTGTTTGTTTATAATGACCTTGCAATCAACAATACACCTTGCACAAAGAGAGAGGAAATCAACATGAATTTCAAAAAAATTATCGTCGGCACCATACTGACATCCGTCATAGCGATCGGCATCACATTCGCTGTTAACTATGGCAACGTAGAACACTCTGCACAGCCTGTTGCGCAGGAAAGCGGAAAAACTGACCTTTATACGAACCCTCAAGCAAATTTCAGCTTTAAGCCGCCAACTTCTTGGAAGGGACATTACAAGGTGAACCAATATGCAGGTGTAGATGCAAACAAAATTCTGCCATCAGCCAAGCATGTAGTGCAATTCGATTATACGACGAAGGATGGAAAAGGTTCTGAAACGCTGCTGATGATCTCCGTTTTTACAAAAACGGATTGGACTCGCCTCACTAGCGAAGAAGGCCCGCCTGTAGGGACATCCATTGCAGAATCAACTGACATGGTGTATGTCTATACAACTCCACAATCCAATCCATTTGATTCCCAATCTGAAGACGGCAAGCTGTTTGACCAACTGTATGGTGATTTGAAATTAAATGAATCTTTTGCACTTCTAAAATAAGACTGTTCATATTTGTTGTACTCTGAAATGACATACACTTACTTTTGCGGTAGATACATAGATAATCGTTACAGATTGCACCCTTCGTGGTGCTTTTTGCTTTTTGCTTTTTGCTTTTTGCTTTTTGCTTTTTGCTTTTTCTTTTCCTGTCTTTTCATTTAGATGACGTGGCTGGAACTGCTCGAATGCTTCCACTATAGCCGTGAGATGTATGTCCATTGATTCCCCGCTGATGATTCCAGCTTTTTCATGTGTTCCGTGGTTCTAAAAGCAATGAAGCTGGGAAAAACATCTCGTTTCTCTCCAGCTTCGACTTCTTTATTGGTTTCGATTAGCTTTTAGGAAGGTGACTAGGAGAATGGGCAACCCCATCTTTTGTGTCGATCGCATGATTATTGCTTTTTCAGCAACATGCTATCAATCTCGTCTAAGAGCATTTCCTTTCCAATTGGGCCAAAGGCTTTGATGTTGAACGTTTCATTGGTTACTTCATAAAGATGGCCTTGTTGAACTGCCTTGTTGCTTTTCCATACTGGGCTTTTTTTCAGTTCTGCGTAAACATCATCCGCTTTTCCGCCGAAATTGACGAGGAACATATGATCTGGCTGAAACTTCGTCAGTCCTTCCAGTTCGATCATTTCCATTGTTTTATCGGCAGGTGTTCCGGCTGCTGGCTTCAGTCCGAGATCAGTGAACAGGATATCTGCATAACCATAGTTTCCGTACACGCGGAACAATTTAGGCGTTACGGCCAGGAACATAAAGGTCTGGTCGCCGTACGCTTGCTTGAGTTGCTCTCGCATCCCCTTCGTCTTCTCGTCGTAGCCAGCCAGCCATTTGTTCACGTCCTCTTCTTGTCCAAACAGGCGACCGATTTCTTTAAACTTATCACGCCATTTGTCCATGTCTGTCTCCAGAACAACAGTCGGCGCAATTTTGGATAGTTGCTCGTACATCTTTTGCTGGCGATTATTCATAATAATCAGGTCTGGCTTTGTTTCTACCACAGCTTCCAAATTGATAGAGTCATCCCACATCCAGCCAACCGGTTTTACATCTGTCAGCTTATCAGCTACGTGGGACATGATTTTCGTCTTGTATGTATTGGCCGTAGCAACCGGCTTGTGTCCCAAAATTAAAAGCTCCTCTGCTGCTCCCGATACGTCAGCAATCCGCTTTGGTTCCGCTGGGATCGTCACTTCCCCCATCAGATGCTTGACTACGCGTGTCTCAGACTTTTTGGGTGCTTCCGAAGCCGTTTGGCTGCTTCCGCACCCGGCCGACACGGCAGTGACTACTGCAACCAAGCAGGCCAGTACGATTCGTGTTCCTTTTTTCATACGCTCATTTCTCCTTGTCACGTGATGTTTGGTGTGAAGTTTGCCTGATAATGATTATCATTATAAGTGACAGAGAAGATAATCACATATTTGAGCGTGTATGTCAATGATTTTTATATTTTTTGTGTATATAAAAAAAGAGCATGCCCCATGTTGCAGATAGGGGAACTAGACGTTGTGCTTGATGTACCTTCCTGATTCAATGTTCTAGATCACCCAAGCTATTGATTACTCCCTCCCCTTCTCACAAGTAATAGTGTGTAAAGTTCTATCGAAATGAAACAGCAAAATAACGAAAAGAATCATGATTATAATTTGAGATAGGTCTCTTATTTGAGACGATGGAATCATAGTGGAGGGAACGCGACTATGCACAGGGTAGTTGAACCAAAAATTCTTTACTTTGGGACGCCAGTTGTACTTATCAGCACATTAAATGAGGACAATTCTGTTAACCTTGCCCCTATGTCTTCTGCATGGTGGCTGAATCAATCATGCATGCTTGGCATGAGTAGCTCATCTCAGACCGTTACCAATTTGTTGCGCGAGCGCGAATGTGTTTTGAATCTTCCTTCGTCTGATCTTGCTCATGCGGTGGACCGTCTAGCTCTACTTACTGGGCGAAATCCTGTCCCGGAGCGCAAGGCTAATGTAGGATACCGATTTGAACCGGATAAATTCGGAATGGCTAAGTTCACCCCCCAAGTTTCGGACCTGATTCGGCCTCCACGCGTTGCGGAATGCCCGGTTCAATTAGAGGCAGTGGTAGAACAAGTCCATCATTTTGAACTGCCCAGCTCTTTAAAAACTATTGAAGTAAAGATAATACGTGTTCATGTTGATGAACAAATCCTAATGACTGGCGAGAAGAACTACAATTGGGGTGCTATTGAGCACCCTACCTGTTCAAGCAGCATCGGAGAAATAAACATGTGGTTACCTCGATACAAAAAAATCCCCAATTGCTTTAAGCAAATTGGGGTACACAAGAAGTAATACGTGAATAAAAAAGTAGTCATCAATATAGTAGGTTATCAGCTCAATATTTACTACAAGTATATATAGGTATGCATACCTTCTCTTGCCACAAAAAAATAGCGCAGACTCATCTGCACAGATTAAGTCGTACGCCTTATCCCCAAGAGAATCTACACTAGATTTCATATTACATTACTTTTATCGGTTTGATTGGGTAGCTATTTCATGTATAAATATCGCTAAATCGTTCGTAATATTTCCTTACTCGTAGATAACCTTCATAATGTCCATGAATGGTATTTTCCGTATTGTTCCGTTTTCATCTATAAAACAAGAACGTTCGTTTGCATTTTATAAGAACATGTCATGATTTTAGGATGGAATCAAGCTAATAAGCAATTGGACGGAAGTAATAACTACGATTTGAAGGAAGGCTTTTTATCAAGCGAGACTAATCCAAAATGTACTCGGCCAACACGCTCTGTATCTGGTAAATATTCAAGTTCTTGTTAAATTGTTTTTGGATCGGTACTGCACTTCCAGAAACCCAAATTTTTAATTCCGCATCCAAATCAAAATTTCCAGCTGTTTCAATGCTAAAATGACTAATACTTTTGTAAGGAATGGAATGGTACTCTATCTTTCTACCAGTAATGCCTTGCTTATCAACCAGTATTAACCGCTTGTTAGTGAAGATGAACATATCACGTATTAATTTATACGCCTTTTCTATGCTCTCATTGTTCGCTAAGATTTGAGCATACTCTTTTTGAACATCTGCAATGTTAACTTCCGAAGCGTTACCCATTAGACCGTCTAACAAGCCCACATTAATGTCCCCCAATTCGAATGTTTGATAGTTCATATTCTCCAAATCGTTCAAATCTCCTACTGAAGCGGTTACTATTACATCAAGGCGGCAGTGATTGCATTGAAATTCAAGATACAGAAACGAAGCCTAAAAAAAATTTCCACTTGCTGATGGAGTTTTTTGGGTAAATCACATCGCTGCCGCCCGCATTTCTTTTTCAAGATTTTGTGATTTGGAGATCGTGTTTCTGTTCAGTGCTAGAAACATTGCTTACATCACGAAAGACTGGTCAAAGTTGGACTGTACATGGTCCCTACTGCGTGGCGCAAGATATTTGGCATTTTGAAGGTCGAGGACCCGAGTATTTAGTATGTAATCTCTTGACACTACTCTCAATCTCTTGAGTCTTCTTGTCCAAAAAGAAATCCTTTTCTTCATATAGGGTAGCTGTCATCACCCGCAAATAATTGTAATAAACTGTAAAATACAAAAACTTCGTATCCTTAGTTTATTAAAGGAGTGATGAATATTTGAAAGTGTATACTGAGTACGCTCACGTTGGACCATCTACCACTTTACAGAGAGGGATGTTTATCCCAAGTGGACAATTCCTTGGCACTGTAGACTTTTCAGGCGTTTCGACAGGACCTAATCTTCATGTTGGACGCTATGCTCGCGGTGATGCTGCCACTTGGTATAATAGGCCAATTTGTGATTGGTCTATAGAAGGGGTCCGTCCTATCCGTCGTTTGGGTCGTATTCGTCCTTAGCGTCCTGGACTTGACTTGTGTTTCGTACAACTCAACTCACATGAGGGGCGGAATACTGTTAGATAAGGATTGTCAAAGCATCCTTCAAAATGGTAATAATAGTAGGATTGAAAGGGAAATTATCTTGCCTTCCGCCGCACTCCTTGCCTCGTTTGGCTTAGTCATGGCAGGACTGCGGAACGTCTTTTTGTAAGGAAAACTGTGTGACATGTCGGATTTGCTCCCCTGTTGGGAGCTTTTTACTTGCTGCATTAGAAGCTATATACTTCATTGCTTGGATAATCGAACAGATCATTACTTACTTTGGCTAGTTTTTCACCATGGGCTGGGAGTCGATCTTGTTGTTTCCCAGCCTATTCAAACGTAAAGCTTCGACAACAATCTTTTTGACTTCTCTCAATCTGCGATTCCAGAAATGACAGTTTCGTTTGTGCGCTCATCTTCACTTTCCCTTATAGTTGGGCACGCATAGTATAATTTATTCGGTGAAGTAATTATCCGGATCTTCCACAATAGGGTTATTTTAATAGAAAGCGGTTGATACGATGATTTATTGCTATCAATTAATCCGAAAGTAGCAAAGGATAAACGAAAAGTCTTTCTAGCTTGTCTATACCTTTTAGTAGGTGATGCAGTCGGAATAGGAAAAGATAGAACCCACCTTGAGGAAGTCCGACTTTTTGTAGAGCAAGCATCATCCAATCGAAATTATTACATCCAACAATGGGTTTCTCGGTCATTTCAACTCATTCAAAACCCTGAGCTTTTCGATTACAAAAAATGGTGTGATGGGATTGATATCTTTTCTTTCTGGGAGGATTAAGTTTTTCTTTATTCCCGAAATGTTGTGTTAAGTAGTCTGTATAAGCATGGACTATCGTGTAAAATTAACTCAATCGTTCTTAACATTTTGTAACTTTTTTACTCCCCCCTCGTCTTACACCGGGGGTGTTTGTTGTGAAGAAGATAATGATTATCTTATCGCTGATTTTTGGACTACTACTGTTACTCGGGATAGGAATTTTAACCGTACTATTTTTCAAAGTTGAGAGCGTACTGATTATCGATAAGATTGGCTGATTTCATTCGCTACACATCGTGTTAGGTACCGAACTCGAAAATGTTCATCTTGACCGTTTCACGCTTGTTTCGTTCGTACACTATCAGAATGTAAGATGTTCCCATCTCGATCAAGACGTATTTTCGGCCTAACTTCTTGGATACAACCCCTGTCGTTCTTGAGCACCTGAAAAAATCAAAATTGCCCACCAAATAAAAACCCACTCGCACATACAGGCAAAGGGGTTTCGCCTATTAATAAGCAGTCATGTATTGCTCGCGCTCCCACTCTTGAACGCGTGTGCGGAACATGTTCTTGGCTTTCAATCGGTTTTATACTCCCTAGAAATCGTATAAAATCAACAGTTTTAGCTACTGTTATTTCAAATGACTTCAAATCATTTCATCATTTTGTGGGTGCGTTTGTAGGTTACATGTAGAAATGCCCAATATAATGCTGCTTAGAGCACCTTCAATTTGTAATTTATTCCTTTTAATGTTTTGCTCAATTTATGGAACTGTATTATATTTCTATGTGCACATATACTAATTATCCTTTTTTAACAGTTCTAAGGAGGCTTTTATGATTTTTGTAAAGAAGTACGGTAAGCAACTCTTAAGTTTTGGACTTATCATTTTTATTTTATTTTCAAGTCAAAACGTTGGTTTTGCGGAAGATGAGTACAGTGGAGATTTAATTCCTGCGATGACAAGTAACGATAGTCCAAGTGGGCTAGCAAGTGCAAGCAGTGAATGGAGCGCGAATCATAAAGCATACCGGGCATTTGATGACAAAGATGATACTTATGGATGGGGTACAGCTGGCGGTACAATTAAAGGCTGGTTACAATATGAATTTCCAGAGCCAAAGAAAATTTCCAAATACACGGTTAAATCAAGGGATGTTTATAAAGGTGAAAGCCCCAAGGACTGGACATTTGAAGCATTCGATGGTCAAGAATGGATCGTATTAGATACACAAACGAATTAGACAGGCTGGGCAACAAATTTCAAAAGAGATTACACATTTAACAATGACAACTTCTATAGGCAATACCGTATTAATATAACATCGAACAATGGATTTTCTTCATTTACAGTTATTGAAGAATTAGAAATGATGGAGAAAATAGGCACACCGACGAATCCCGATCCTAATCCAGAACCTGAACCAGAGCCAACTGGAGATAACGCACTTCTTGTTATTAAAATGATCAGTGGTCTCGAGAAGGAATTTGAGCTAACCGCATCCGAAGTACAGGACTTCATCGACTGGTACAATGGCCGTGCAGATGGACGTGGCAAAGAAACATATATGTTCGATAAGGACTTTAACAAGGGGCCATTTACTTCTAGAAAAGATTATGTAGCATTCAGCAAGGTTCAATCGTTTGAAGTTATGGAATATACCAAATAACACGACGAGACGAGGTACCTCCTATATTAACAGGCAGGTGCCTCGTATTTTTCATAGATTACGATTCTCTTCGATACGATCTGGGTCGTCATTCTTTGGACTTCCGACGCACTCCTCTTTCACTTTAGACCTAAAAACATGGAACTTACTGATATCAATGTACTTGTGGGGAAATATCGCGTTTCATATGAGGGGATAACTCGGGTAACCATAACACTTCCCGCCCCTGATAATGGCTTACAATAGGTTATAGGCAATCACACCCCTTCGCCAAATTCTGGGCGGTGTTTTTATTTGAAAAAGAACTTATATTTGGAGGACAAAAGCATGACACAGAGAAAAATACTGATGCTGATTGTGGTGCTGCTGATCGGCGCTGCCTATCTCTTTGGACTTGTGCCAATAGAGAACAAAACAGTCAGCAATGGGAATGTAGACCATACGATAGTTTTTCCGTCTGATCGATACCCAGAGACAGCAAAGCATATCAAAGATGCGGTTGCTTCCGGGAAGTCAGCTGTATGCACAATTGACCGAGATGGAGCCAATAAAAATCGCGAAGAATCGCTCAAGGGTATTCCTACAAAAAAGGGGTATGATCGGGATGAATGGCCGATGGCAATGTGTGCTGAGGGTGGCACAGGGGCAGATATCAAATACATAAAGCCATCAGATAATCGCGGCGCTGGATCTTGGATATCCAACCAATTAGAGGATTTTCCAGACGGGACAAAGGTTGAAATCGTGGTCAAATAAAGTCTCTGTTTCGTGTACCCGCAAAATCCGGATATGAATAAACATTTCGCAATAATGAACCCGTCTCCTTAACACAGGGACGGGTTCGCTATTTCTTGAATACATTCTGGCAAATCGTTTTTCGGGCTACCAACCATTGTTGATACAGGGTATGCACGCATCATATCCGAGTCATATGGTACTAGCAATGATTGGAGCAAGTCAGAATCAAACTTCTCACGATCTAACCATATTCCCTCGTCTTCCTGTCTCAGTATTACAGGCATCCGGTCATGAATATCTGCTACAACATCATTTGGTTTGGTCGTAACGATTGTGCACGTGTGCAGTTTATCTCCTATCGGACTTGCCCATGTATCAAACAGACCAGCGAAAGCGAACGGTTCCCCACTCTTCATCATAATCCTCATCGGCTGCTTGGCTTTTCCGAGTTTCATCCACTCGTAGAAGCTGTCTGCAGGGATGATGCACCGTTTTCGCTCGAAAAGTCGTCGGAATGCCGGCTTTTCTGTTAACGTTTCAGACCTTGCTTTTAACCTGTATACGAAAAATTATGATTATACCAGTTATTCCAAGGGTTAGCTCTATTGAGTGGTAGTTCATATGTAGATGGTTAAACCCCAAAAGTAGATTGATAGATAAGTGTTATCACAAGAACAGGTTTTAATTGTGCAGAGATAATAAAGTTATAGACTGATTAATAAAGTATTAGACTGACATTCAGCTATTCAAATAACGGGGCAGTTATCTTCAATAACTATATGTACATGCTAAAAAATTGGATAGCAAATGTTTATTTTTGTCTTGTCATCATTTTTAGGTTCTTGCCCAATATTCCACATTTTACACTCCTTTAAATAGGTAACTGCATAGGATAAAGGTAAATGAAGACATTATGCTGGGAGAATGATTATGTACCGTAACTCATGGTATCACTATCCATGGCATAATCCTATGCAGATCAACTGGCATAACAACAATTGGAGTTATCATTGGAATCGTCATCATTACAATTCGATTTCCGACTGGAATCCTTATTACGAAAACATCAAATTAAGAGATTATGGATCAAAGCCATTTGTAGTGAACATTGACCAAGCTGCAAATCAAAACAATACTTATCGTACTGCTTTATGGACAGGGAAGAACCTACAAGTTACCCTGATGAGCATTGATGTAGGAGATGACATTGGTTTAGAGGTCCATCCGACAACGGATCAATTCATTCGTATTGAAGAAGGTCAGGGGCTTGTTCAAATGGGGGATAACAAGAATAAATTAGATTTTCAACAAATGGCCTATGATGACTATGCAATCATGATACCGGCAGGTAAATGGCATAATGTAACTAATACGGGTAATAAACCGCTTAAAATTTACGTTATCTATGCACCGCCTGAGCATCCATATGGTACAGTTCATGAAACAAAAGCAATTGCCCTGTCTGCTGAAGAAAACCTACTAATGTAAAATTGACTGATTTATTAATGGAAGTAGCCAGTTGGACAGAATTTGACGAACAATTTATCCATGGATCAACGAATCGGCCGCCAAAAGGAGAAGAAAAAACTGTACTAATGGCTGCATTGATGGAAATCGGAACAAATATTGGGCTTCGAAAATGGCAGATGCTACTCTCATCAACTAGCTAACGCCGCTCAATGGAGGTTATATGAAGATGCAATGACTCGAGCTCAAGCTAAGCTAGTAAATTTTCAGCATAGACTAGCTCTTGCATCATACTGGGGTGATGGCACAACATCTTCATCGGATGGTATGTGCGTGCCGATAGGTGTTTCATCCCTTCACGCTGATTCCAATCCTTATTATGGTTCAGGCAAAGGGGCGACTATTTATCGATTTGTTGGCGATCAATATACCAGTTTTTATACAAAAGTTATCATTACAAATGCTCGGGATGCTGTTCATGTGATCAATGGACTTCTTCATCACAAATCCGATTTGCGAATTGAAGAACACTATACAGATACAGCCGGTTACACCGATCAAGTATTCGGATTAAGTCATATCTTAGGATATCGTTTTGCACCAAGATTGCGCGGCTTAGCTGATAGTAAACTCTACACAATCGATCAATCAAGTAATTATCCGAAATTAGAGGCTATACTTCGTGGTCGAATCAACACCAAAATTATCATAGACAATTACGATGATGTATTACAACTATCCCATTTCATTCGTGAAGGAAAAGTCTCTGGATCGCTGATCATGGGTAAGTTAGGATCATATGCAAGACAGAATAAAGTAGCGACTGCATTACGTGAGATAGGCCGGATTGAAAAAACGATATTTGTTTTTAGATTATATCTCCAATGAAGCCTTGGGCCGCCGCATACAACGTGGTTTAAACAAAGGAGAAGCAATGAATTGGTTGGCCAGAGCTTTGTTTTTTGGAAAACGTGGTGAATTCCGCGAACGTGGGCTACAGGATCAATTACAAAGAGCTAGCGCATTAAACATTTTTTGATTAATGCGCTAAGTGTATGGAATACAGTTTAATTAACAGAGGCAGCAAGACCCTATCACAGTCAAATGGATTGTTACGAGAAGATCTTCTACAACATATCACGCCCTTAGGCTGGGAACATATTAATTTTCTAGGTGAGTACACATTCGACTTAAAAAGAATACCTGGTCAAAATTTATTATTACCACTCAACGCAGCTCAATAAAGGATCACCCGATTTCTCCTACTTAGGGAAATCGAAATTGTTTGTTACAGATATTTATAACTTATAAATAAGGCCGATCTCTCCTTAGCGTACAGGAAATCGGCCTTTTTCTAGTGAAAAGCTGCTTAGCGTACCAAATTTCCGATCCATTGCTGGTACCCCGTATACAAAAACATGATCTAGGCAACAATATCAAAAAATGAAATTTTATATTAGGAGACACCCAAGATGATGCGATCAGATTCGATTTCTGTTTTACATATTACGCTACTTAGCATGACGGCAATCGGTTTAAAAAATCACGTTGTCATCATCCCGCCACTCATCCAGACAGCGGGCAGAGATGCCTGGATGTCAGTCATTCTTCTCTTTTGTATCTCATTGTTATGGGTCCCCTTGCTTCTGTGCATCCACAACGGAACGAAACAAGAGCAGATGTTCGGATGGCTGAAGAAGCATATTGGAAAGATCCCGGCCCTTCTGTTGATGCTGGTTATGGGGGTTTACTTCATCATCCTTATCGCTTCAACGTTAAAGGAAACGATTACTTGGACGAAATCATCTTATTTACCTGAGACGCCTGCTTTTTTTCTAACGATATTATTGGGTTTGCTTTGCTTTTACCTAGCCATCGCTGGTCTGAGAGCGATAGCGATTGTAAATTTCTTCGTACTTTCCGCCGTGGTTGTTTTCGGCTTTTTTGTTGGGATCAGCAATTTTCAGTTTAAGGATTTCTCCCTGTTGAAACCCTTCCTGGAGAACGGTTATAAGCCTGTTATAAGTGGGATGATTTATCCAGCTTCAGGGATGGTAGAACTTATCATGCTGCTCTTTCTACAACACAGGCTTAATGCTCCAGTTCGCTTTAACCATTTTGTTGTAAATTTGTTACTGCTTAGCTGGTTAACGATTGGACCGCTAATCGGGGCAATCGTGGAATTTGGTCCTGTTGAAGCGGCAAGACAGCGAAATCCCGCGTTTGAAGAATGGAGTCTTGTTCGTGTCACCAGATATATTGAGCATGTTGACTTTTTATCGATCTATCAATGGCTTACAGGCGCTTTCATCCGGTGCTCCCTTTTTCTGTATATCCTGAAAGAGCTTTTCCAATTGAAAAACAATCGGCAGAAAACTTTGTTTATGTTGGTCACTCTCGTCATCGTGATGGCTTTGACATTGGTTGGTCTTAGTGATTTCGAGCTTTATAAATTGATGAAAGATGTATTGCTTCCGTTTACTGTTTACATTTTCTTCACTGTATCTGTCTTACTCGGGTTAATCGTTCTTTTGTCTCGCAAAAAAACTCGGAGGATGGTCTCGTGACACAGATCGATGGACAAACAATCCATAGGTTATTTGAAAAGTGCCCGGATGTTCACTTTCAGAACTTTTACTTCGGCGAACAAGCTAACCACCGTGTTTTGCTGGTTCAGTGCACGGGAATGGTCGATCAGGAGGCTGTTCAAACCATTATTTTGAAGCGGTTGGATCTTTTCTTGGAGAAAATGGACGACCCCTATTTGACAAAACCGACCGTGCTGAAGGGCTTACATGTTCCTGACATTAAGGAAATAAACGATGAACAGGAAGTAATTTCGGAGGTTTTTTCAGGGAAATTGCTACTTTATTTTGCCGAGCCCAAGCTGACATTCTCCACCGATATTTCCAAACGTCCGCAGAGAAGTCCGGAAGAAAGCAAAATGGAAGTGACAATTAAAGGCCCACGGGACAACTTCATTGAGGATATATCAATTAATATCGCGCTTATCCGCAAACGTCTTCCTACCAATTCGATGTGTATCGAAACATTTCAGTTAGGCAGACGCTCAAAAACAGAGATATCTATCTTATATATGAATGACATCGCCAATCCTGGAACCATAGAGGAAATCAGAAACAAAATCAGTTCTGTCGATATTGACGCAATTTACAGTGGTCAACAGCTTATGGAGCTCATCGAGAAAAAAAATCAGATTTTCCCTCGCTACCATTATACAGGAAGACCTGATTTTGTGGTTCAGGCACTGCTGAGCGGGCGGGTGACAATTATGATTGACAGTGTCTCCTATGCCATTATCACTCCTGCAAATCTGTTCATGTTGCTGAAAACAGCAGAGGATACCGAATACCCGGCTTTATATAGTTCCTTTGAAAGATTGATGCGAATTGTCGGTATCTTGGTGGCAACGCTTCTTCCTGCTTTCTGGGTCGCCCTTACCGCGTTTCACCAAAATCAAATCCCCTTTACCTTATTAAGCAATGTAGTTGGAGCGCGAACAGGAGTGCCTCTTCCTACTCCGCTGGAAGCACTGGTTATGCTGTTGCTATTTGAGCTGTTTAGGGAGGCTGGTTTGCGGCTTCCCATGGCGATAGGTCAAACCTTAAGCGTTGTTGGCGGATTAATTATCGGCGATGCAGCAATCCGGGCAGGTTTAACCAGTCCCGCGATGGTTGTGGTCATAGCTACTTCAACTATTGCTACCTTTACGCTTGTCAATCAATCCCTCGTGAGCACCATCAGTATTTTGCGATTTTTTGCCTTGGTGTCATCCTCCATTTTTGGTTTTTTTGGCTTTTGTATGTCTATTTTTTTTGTCTTTTCATACCTGGCCAAGATTCGCATATTCGGTATCTACTATTTGGATCTGGCTATGGATATTAACCTTTCCAATATCTTAAAAGCGATGATTCGGCGGTCTGCCAGAAAAAACATTACCAGGCCGCAGATGTTTAACCCACAGGATCCGAGTCGAAAAGGCAGGGATTAATGTTGAAAAGGAGCATCTTATTATGGGTGATTTGGTTCCTCTCTCCTCTGGCTCTTTCCGGATGCTGGGACATCAATGAGCCCGAACAGATGGTGTACGCAAACGGTATGGGAGCTGATTACAAGGATGACCGCTACATCGTTTACATACAGCTAATTGATCTGGGCACATCTGCAAAACCGGAAAAGGGCGGCAAATCTACCGAACCAGCGGCTGAAATTGTTTGGGGTACGGGAAAGGATATTGATGAGGCTATTTTCACTATTTATACTACAGCTAAACGAAGAATTTACTGGGGGCATCTCTCTTATATGGTGCTTACGGAAACAGCGTTGAATAAAGGTAGCCTGCAACAGATGATTGATATTACCGATCGATATTATGAAACTCGCTACCACCTGAAAATTTATGCAACGAAGGTGCCTCTCGAGAAATTGTTTCAGCTCGCTACATACCCGTCAAGGTTGAGCGATCCGGAAAGCGCTTATGAACAAAGTTCACTTATTAAACCTGTTACCATGAGAGAGGTTATCCTCGCAATTGATGAAGCAGAACAAGAAGCCGTGCTGCCTATGGTAAGTACAGAAAACAATCACATGGAGCAAGATCAGGTTAAAACAGGAGGCATAAAAGTTAATGAGATTGCATTCGTCACCGCTCACCATTTCAAGGGATTTCTCTCGGAAAAAGAATCGGTTGGATATCGATGGATGAGAAAAGAAACGAATCGAGCTGTAATTCCAGTCGATAAAGATAAAAAGGCAGCCGTATCTATTGTAATAAAAGAATTAAAGCAAACTATCACCCCTCGCCTCAGTAACGCTGGTAACGCACGCTTTGAGATTGAGATCCAGGCATCGGCTACAGTAAGCGCATTATACCAGCCTGTTACCATCTCGTATCTGAATCGAGAGTTAAGCAAGCTTATTAAGAAAGAAGTGAAGCTGACATATTTGGCGGCGCTTAAAAGAGGAGTAGATATTTATCGGCTATCTGAAACGTTATATCGCAAAGACATTAAAGCGTGGAGAAAAATCGCCCGTGATGGGAAGATTCCGCTTCATGAAGATTCTATAAGTTCACTTATAGTGATAGTTGAGCTAAAAAGTTCAAATCAATTAAAAATGACTCCATCAATAGAATGATGTGCGTAAAAAAAGAGCGCCCAGGTTGGTAAATATTAGGGTGTTACCATATATAACATATATAAGAGGCCGATCTCTCCTTAGCGTACAGGAAATCGGCCTTTTTCTTGTGAAAAACTTATTAGCGTACAAAATTTTCGATCCGTTGGTGGTACCCCTTAATAAAGTTAATAGTACGCAGTCCAGTCTAAAACTATATTCTCATCAGACGGCGGTTAGCAGTTTGAACTAACACAACTAGTGCGATATAGTCAGCCCAAGGTTTTCCTACTACCATCCGTTCAAAGTAGCTGACCACCATTTCTTCCACATCGGGCCACTCGTTAGATGTATAAGGGTCAACACATGTTTTGGGTGTTACCATTAAAGGAGGAGCAATCTTTCCCTCTAACCGTTTCCATGGTTGGATGAATATTTCATTAGTCATTTTACTCCTCCTATTCCCATAAGGAAATTAAAATCATCGTTTGATAACAATTGTTGTGTATCAACGATTAGCTTTTCACCACAAGCGTCTCTGTTCGAGACTGGAGGTCTCTTCCTTGGATTTAATGCTTCTTTTTTAGATTTCTCCATTAATTTGTGAACCTTGTCCTGAATTTCGAGATGACGTTGTACATCGAAATAATGTTGGTACACCTCAATCATTTCCCAACCTTTTTCCACTTCATGTACTCAATTAATTCACGTAACTTTCGTTGAATATTGTTATTATTATCGGTAGTCTCATATATTGTTCGCATCGCCATTGTGACGTACCAGTGTCTAGCTTGATGAACATCGGCATCAATCCCTGCGTTCTTACATGCAGGCTTCCAATAATTTTCACGATATGTTTTGGAAGTAAATGTAGTTCCTCTATTCGATAAAAAAAGAGAAACAGACTGTAAATCTATTTCTTTTCTTTGTTTCATTCTCAGAAAATCGCTTAGTTTTAGGTGGTTGGGGTCATGTCGATATCGCTCGGTATCAAAATACCTTAAAAGTAGCTTAGTTGTCTCATTATTCCATCTTAAAAATTTTACTCGTCGACCGTTGCTTCCCTTGTTAAAAGCATGTGCTTCCTTCAGCAGCCCCCTGTTGTGCCAGTCACCAAGAGTTAGACCGAGTACTTCAGACACCCGTCCACCCGACTCAAATAAAATCCGGGTAATACATTCCTCTCGGAGTCCCCAACCTTTAAGGCGACTTCCACCTAATAGTATCAATCCAGGGAGTTTTACATCGTCTACAATTTGAGGAACCCACTTTTCACCTTGCAATCGAAAGTAGCTATCTGATAATCTTTTTCGCTTTTTAGGCTCTTCCGTACCGCTAATAGAAGGCATTCTAGGAAAAGCATCATTGTGTTCTACAAAATCCTTGGAAGTGGAAATAACATGTAGAGAAAAAACATCTATTAGTGGATTATTTTCAAATGGATAATACTTTTTGTTGACCATTACACCATAAAAAAATTTCAATGCGGATAGAAAAACACGGACTGTACTTCGACTATTTTCAGTGACATCTACTACTTGAAATCCGTCCTTGTGTTGGTGTACTTTACAAGACATTTTTTGAATTAGATACTCATAAATTGCCTGTTCGTATACGTTCAGGTGTATCGTTCCACGTTATATGGCTACGAATCTGCCATTGATTTGATTCCAACCAAGTAAAAAAGGGGAGAATTGAATTTAGGTAAGTAGTTGCAGTTCCTTGACTTGTCCCATCGTTTATCTCCTTAGCGAATACGGTCAATGGCAGATGTATTTGATTATTTCGATCGAAAACAATTGCTGGGTAACCGTGGACAGAATCCGTAGGCCTCCGTACATATCTGAATGTCTTGGATAGCAAATTCGACAACCCCCCCATTAATTCGACTGAATCTTCCGTAAAACAACCTTCTCTTTTTCTTATTGAAATCCCTTCCGAAGGGGGATTAAAAAAACTACCAGTCATTATAAACTGGTAGTACATAACTAACATATTGAAATAATCGCTTTAACCAGGCAAATGAGTATTAGGTAATTACAGATGCATTGATCATTTTATATCCGCTCTTCTCATCCTGCACCCACGACGGAACTAATCCCCATTTTAGCTGACCGATCCGCCGCTTACCTTGATCGGAAATAATTGCTGGGATTTATTGACCCGGTGCGATATTATATCGTGGCTGTATTTCAAAAGGTATAGCCTCGATTTGGAACCTTGCATTCCACAACTCCAAGTTAGTCACCAGCGTAAATCGTCCGCACATAAGATCACCTCTTACCACCATAATTGCCTAATGCTTATATGGTTAACCAGGACTACGTGGACAATATGAAATCAACAAAGACTGGTCAGCAAAGTATACCCCTCTTTGTCCAGCTCCTCTTTATTTCTAGCACGATATAACAATCTGTGAAATCTTTATTAGTTACTACCTGCGATCCCGATGCACCGAAGTGTTTCCTTGCGCCGACGACTTGCTAAATTGCATCAATCCCAACCCAGGAATGCATTTGCCAAATGAAAAGCGCCTGCCATAACGACAATCGCCAAAGGCAGGTTAGATTGCTTTTTACCTGATCCAATCGATGATGCACTGACTTCCACAATAAAGGGGAGCCGCATTATCAGCTCCCCTTGAAAAAAAAACGCCCTCTCCATTTTGGAAAAGGCGCTCTATGCGCTGTGCTTTAGTTGTGCTTGTGCCATCTCTTTTTTTCTGGTTCTGTGATGTACTTCTTGGCCACTGCTGTACGATTTTTTGTAGAGCAAGCATCATCCAATCGTAATTATTACATCTAACAATGGGTTCGTTACTTATTTTGTCTCAGTGATGGTTACTTCATGAGAATCAGCAAGTTCCATTATGGCCGCTTGATAATCCCGCATCAACTTTCTTCCTTCTGCTAATTTCTTATTTGCTGTAGCAATCTTAGCATAGTCTTGTTTCTCAAGAGCTGATACCGTCGTTATAAAACCACTATGTTGGGTTGTAGCTGCTAAAATAAATTGGTCGTGAATTTTTTGTACTTCTGGCGTAGCCGGTTTAATCTTTTCAAGCTCTTCTAGAAACTGTGAATAAGTCGGAATTATACTTTTTGTCATCGCTTCAAACATAACTAAGTCATTTGTATAGTTAGCGCCCGTTATAGAAGAATACTCTTCAGTAGCCTTCCTTTCGAGTGATGTAACTTTTGGCAACTCGGTGTTTAAATAGTTAATAAGATCTTCTTGTACTGGGTCTGTTCCACATCCCTGTACTACAAATATTGAAAATAATAAAAGAAACGCTATGACTAACTTATTCGATTTAAGCATTGGAACCACCTTTCAATAGGATTAATTACCTAATTATTATCCCATCATATAAGTTATCTTTCATTCTATGTATTCCGACATATTTCGACATTATTCTAATTGCCGCATTTTGAGTGGACCTCTATTGGATTCTCCTGAAGTTTGTTCAAATGATCAACTAAGGTGGGAATAAGTGAAGTTGCTTCCGAAGAAGGAATAGTGGGACCGATCATTTCCTCAACCATTTTCTTTTTGTAGCTACTCTTTAGGAGGATTCATATTGCACCGTCCTTCTCACAAGTAATGTTTTGTTTAATAACCTCAGTGCTAACCATTTACACTTGTTCACGCACCCTTTTTTACGTCTGCCCAGAACCTCTTATACTCGTCTACATAGATTTCTATAAAACAAGGAAAGGAGGGTCACACTTGAAGATACCGAAAAGGTTATACGACCGTTTAGCCAAAATTCTGGGTGGGACAGGCATGTCAAATGATACTTGTTCTATCACGATTGAACGCAATCTCAATGCAACGATCTTGAGACGTGCTTTGAACGTATTGAAATAACCGATCCTAGTGGCGCTAAGCGTATTGCAGGCTTAGGGCCTCTTTCATTGCCCTCCACTATCGTTTATCACATCGATTGTTGTGTTGCCTCCTAAGATAGAGTAAAATGCGAATACCACACACTAAATTCCAACAATTCCGAAATGGGTGAATTCATTTTTTGAATGATCATGATCATGAGATTCATGGCGATAGAATTTTTACAATAATCGTCAATAAACTTCGAGCAGCTGGGTGTGTTTTCGCTGAAGATGAGGCCAGGTTACTAATCGCCTCAGCAGGGACAATGACTGAACTATCGGACATGGTAGAATTGCGAACAACTGGCATGCCTCTCGAACATATTATCGGCTGGGCTGAGTTTTGTGGACTGCGGATTATTGTGGAAAAGGGCGTTTTCGTTCCCAGACAACGTACAGCATTTCTCGTTAGACAGGCTGCCGACCTCATCCGTCAAAAGTCGGTAGTGCTTGACCTATGTTGCGGATCAGGGGCGGTTGGGGCGGTTCTTGCTTACTTGGAACAGATCGAATTGTATGCTACTGACATCGATCCAGCCTCGGTGCAATGCACCCGTCGCAATGTTACTACCCCAGGAGGTCGCGTTTACGAAGGAGACTTATTTGAGCCTCTTCCTAGCATACTTAGGGGACACGTTAACGTCATCGTTGCCAATGCTCCCTACGTCCCCACCAAAGCCATTGAATTTCTTCCACCTGAAGCTCGCATACATGAGGCGAGAATAGCACTCGACGGGGGACCGGATGGGCTTGACGTTCAGAGACGAGTATTGGCTGCGGCTCCACTCTGGTTGGCTCCTGGTGGACACTTACTAGTTGAGACAAGCGAACATCAGATACATCAGACAGTCGATATCTTCACTTGTTGCGGGCTGATTACACGGGTGACAAGGTCTGACGAGTTGGATGCTACCGTCGTAATCGGAACCAAGCCGGTTCCCTAAAGCAGTTTAGGAGTCTAAACCTGTTCACATAGGCTAGAGTTCAAGAACTCGTCAATATTTCTCCCTAAGAAGGACCTAATCCCTATAGAAACTTCATTCATCTCTTTTTTCCACAATTACCGTTGTGTTAACTTCAAATGGTTGTAAAATGATAGTTATCATTTATTGCTATAACGACTGATTAGCACTCGGTCATAATAAGATGTTGATTGAAGTGACAGGTCACTTTACTGATGAGATTATCCTTCATGGGAAGATACACAGAATGCATGAATTGAAGAATATGCAAGAAACGGGATTCCGGTAGGATACAAGACCCTTACGAAGCCTCTTGTTTGGTCATTCCTTTCTGGAGGGGTTGCCATACCCAATCCCCACTTTTCAGACCTTGATCGTTTTATCTTACGGCTCCTATTCTGGCGCTGACAGTCGTTCTGTGCGGACTTAAATTACTTTTTCTCTGTCGTATAATAAATCAACGCAATGACCGGTAAAGCTATTCCAATCAACAAGGCTGCTTTCCAGCCACCCATAGCATATGCCCATCCACCTGTAGCAGAGCCTATAGCACCACCAGCAAAAAAGATTGCCATGTATAAACCATTAAGCCGGCTTCGAAATTCTGCCCCCAATGAGAAAATTGCACGCTGGCCAAGAACCAGATTTGCTGAAACTCCCATGTCCAATAGAATGGCCGAAATTACCAAGGTTACTAATGCGGAAGTTGAACTGCCGTGGATTACAAGAGGTAGAATTCCAGAAATAATAACGAAAGCTAACGCTAATCCTGTGGCTGATCGAGCCCAGCCTCTATCGGCAAGACGGCCTGCCACTGGTGCAGCTACCGCCCCAGATACTCCAAGCAATGCAAACAGGGAAACTTCCTTTTGTGAAAAATGGAAAATCGGACTGGTCAATAACAGCGGAACCGTAGTCCAGAACAAACTGAAAGTTGCGAACACACATGCGTGGTAGATGGCTCTACGTTGCAGGATTGGTGTCGTTTTGAGTAAATGCAACATAGAACCCAGAAGTGCCGGGTACCGTGTGGTGTTCAACGGCTGTCTTGCAGGAAGCACCATCGCCAATAAAAGAGCCAACACAAGAATCGCTATGGCGGATAAATAGTAGACTGCTCGCCAGCCCAAAAACTCCGCCACCATACTTGAAATGGGACGAGCGAGCATGATACCGAGTAACAAACCACTCATGACATTCCCCACATTGCGACCGCGTGTAGCATCTGGCGAAAGGTGAGCAGCGTACGGAACAAGTACCTGAGCCGCAACTGATCCCAACCCGATAAACAGTGAAACAGTGAGAAAAAGGCCAGCGCTTTTGACTACTGCTGCAAGCGCCAAAGCTATTGCAGTGAGGAACAATGACACTACAACAAGTTTTCGGTTTTCAAGTATATCTCCCAAGGGTACGATAAATAATAATCCAATTCCGTAACCAATTTGGGTAAGTGTGACGATTAAGCCAGCTGCCTCAGAAGATAACTCAATTGCCGAACTAATCGGACCCACTAAAGGCTGCGCATAATAGAGATTAGCAGCGATTAGTCCGCATGCGGCAGCAAGAATGAATATCATCCACGCCGAAAAAGGCTTTTCCATTTTTTCACCTTCGATTGAACTCATCGTTAACGCTCCTTTTTGTGGAAGTAGTCATCATTACTGGAACGATCGTTCCAATAAAATTAAAAAAATTTTGTTTATAGCATCTCAATAACGGTGTTCATCATGTCATAAATAATTTTTTTGTCAGTTTTCACCTTGGATACTACATTGATACTATGATTTAGGTTAAGCAATAGGTGTGATAGAGCCTTTATATCTTTCTTGGAGTCGATTTCTTCCGTCTGCTGTCCTTGATTTAGAAGTTCATAAAAGGCATGTTCCAATTCTTCGAAACCGTCTCGTATCAATTTACGTAGTTGTTCATCTGGTGAATCCAAGCCAAGCGTTGCGTTAGTAATCATGCATCCTTTAGGCAAATCCTCATCAAATGCGGAAGTGATATGCTGATCAAAATACTGCCGGATTCCAGCTTTCGCAGACGACGCATATACCAACAGATCTCTTTTTTTCTGACTTATTTTTTTGTAATGTTGTATCGCTTCAACATAAAGCGTCTCTTTGTCTACAAAGGTTTCGTACAAACTTGATCTGCTTAATTCCATTGCTTTTAATAAATCCGGTATGCTTGTGGCTTCGTAACCTTTTTCCCAAAAAACTAACATTGCCTTATGAAGTACGTGTTCCTTGTCAAACTCTTTTGAACGTCCGATAATGATTCCTCCTTAACTGTAGAAGCAGTATAACATTTCGGGAACGATCAGTCCATTATTTTTACTATGGTTCCAGGCGAGCTCCACGCGGTTACGACGATTTTGATGGTGACCACGAAAAGGACGACGAGCCGGAGATATCCAACCACTTTATAAATGGCACGACCTGGACGATACTTGCCAAGCACGTTTTACAATCTGTCAAATAACATGTTGTCTTATGTACAATCAAACCATGGCACCGATATACAAAGGTAGTCCACGAATACGAACTCAAGCTGAACTTCACCGTACAACTTGCTGGCTCTCTTCCGCTCGATGTGAATTACTAATCTGAAACGTGGTAAATCAATAATAAAGACCATGAGATCGACTCAATTTGGATGTGTCAACCTCATGGTCCTTTTTGACGAGATACGGATTAGTCCCAGTTTCGAATATACCCTTTTGCCTTATTAGTGCTATAGTTTTTTACTTCGAGTTTGTACGTGCATCCGCCTTGCATGTATACGTTAGTGCTATCTTGTTTGTAGCTAGAGTCTGTACCAAGTTGAATCTGTGTATCCACATAGTCAATGTCTCCTGCACATTTCTTCCATACAAAAGCCCCAGCCAGTCCAGTACCTTCCGAAATCAATGTAACTCGACCATATTGATGTTGCCCACTTACCGCGCTCGTCCACTTGGTATCATTACTGTATTCAACTACAACTTCTGCTTGCTGATTTGCAGCAAATACCGTATTAGATGTAAACGATGATACTAATAAGGTAGCAAGGCTAATAGACATGAACTTCTTTTTCATTGCAAGACCTCCCAATATTTGGATGTGAACAAAATGAATTATACCAAATTAAGGTAAATTATCAATTGTTTTAATTATAGTAGCAAATTCACAGTGCGCGAAGTTATATGGAGGTTGTGGACACTACAGATCGATTTCTTGCCCCATTGAGTAGTGGGGTGTTTGTCTCTTTAGTCCAGATAAACCGTTTTGCCCGCTCCCGATTAGGTAATCAATCCGTTTTTCTCTTCAGCTTCGATTGCCATTTCATCCACTTGCTACATGCATAATTTTTCTTATGCGGTCGAAGAAACGAATCTTCATTGAGCATTTAAGGGTTTTGGCATACGATTCAACTCGCTTTTTTAATCCCATACTTACCCTCCTTTACAAATCGTGTGTTGTGTCACATCTTTCACATAGCTGCACTCTTATCTCATTAATAATTTCTTTCAAAAACGTCTCATATCCCCATCTTCATGGTAAACTTTCCCAATCTCGCTACCTGGCATATCTAGCCGATTTTTCTGGACTGCAAATGCGATTTATTTACTTATTACTATCCTGTTATTTAATTGGGATGCCAAACGAACTGCTAAGAAGAAGCAACAGGCTAAAACAAAAGTTGCACGATAGACGCCCTTGTTTTTGGGCTTCTTTTCATTTTTACCGTTTTGTTAAGCGACCAATTCCACCGCTGCTGTGCATATCCCCCATGACCTTTGTTGCAAGTGTTTCAATGATCTGCTGATCTGTCATCCGGATCCCTCCTCATCGCACAGGGTGTAGTGCTCGAAAAATCATCTGCGGACTGTCTATACTTCTGGTCAAAATACCAAAAATCGAAAATTGTGGTAATGCCCTTGTCCACCTCTGTACCTCAAGCATAGTTTGGTACAAGGAGGTGATATGAAAATGGCAATGAACCCACCAATTTTTATTGGAGCAAATAGTATTGCAACTATCGGCAACCGTTTTTTCCTAATTGTTGAGGTTGAGGCAAAAGTACCTGGTGTCGAAATTGACCCAGTATTTGCGGTCCGCATAACCCGCGAACAAGCACGAAGGCTCCGAAATGCAGGTGTCATGAGAACGGTTATTCAGAATACACGTCCACGGCCTAGGCCTGGATTTGAAGTGGAGTTTAAAGGTGTACTGTTCGCTAATGGTCGGTTTTTCTCAGTTTTCGACGTTGAAAATTCAACCGATACTTCAGTACTTGTTAGAATCAGCCGTGAACGAGCACAAAGGCTTATTCGTAATGGAGCACGTAGAATCCCAGTGATTAGAAGAACCTTTTAAATGTCTCGGCTGGATTCTTTCAGCTACTGCGATGGAAACCCTGTGGAGAAACTTCTGCAGGGTTATTCCTTTTATACCGAATGTTAAAATGTGAAAGCGACTTTCAATCTATCCTCCTACAAACGCCTTTTTCCGGTTTCGTCGGATTTCGTCGCGGCCATCACCGCACTCCTGGTTGTCTGCCAGCTTCATCTGTTCCGGTCTACCTTCAAAGAAACGTATTTATCCAGCCAGTACCATCGATGTCGGATCGAGCTGCCATTGTTGTAGGTCAACGATTTCGACGAGACAAAGTGAGGAGAGTTTTAGACAAACATCCATTTCTCAGGATTTCCATATCTGTCATATTCACCTTAAGGAAGAAAATCATATCCTATCTGGAAAGTCGGACACTCTGGTCAACCTGTTCAGACACATATGCTTGAAACTGGTTAGCGAAAAGGAGTTGAGAAGTTGACACGTTCAGCGAAAAGCACCTTCAACAGCTCTATTAAAATTGATGTCCTGATCCCAGCAATTGAGAAAGACCTCGGTACTCTTCCTTATGTCATTGACAGTATTCGTAAGCAAGTGAAGCATCCGGTCGGTAAGATCATGGTTGTATCGCCACCAAGCAAACGAATCCAAGCCCTTTGCCGGCGTAAAAACTGCACCTTCATCAATGAAAGACGCGTCCTACCGATTACAAAAAAAGACATTCACTACCAAACCAAACGCACCAATCGCTCAGGCTGGCTGCTCCAACAATTGTTGAAGTTGGCAGGAGGAAACTTGACCAAAAAAAGGTATTATCTTGTGATTGACGCCGACACCATTCTCATCCGCCCTCATGTTTTTCTCGTCAACGGGAAAACCGTTTTTTACTGCCGGAACTGGAGTCGTCCCGAGTATTTTCGCACCTATAGGAAATTAATGGGAACCAAGCCAACCGCTTCGCGCTCTTTCGTTGCCCACTATATGCTGTTCGACAAATCGAAGCTCTCCCGGCTGAAGTCTAAAATTGAGGCTAGGCATAAGACTAGATGGTACTGGGCGATTATCAAGAAAACCAATAAGCAGAGTTATGCCGGCTTCTCTGAGTTCGAAACTTACGGTAACTTCGTGAAAGCTCACTACCCCGGTCATCTGGTTGTACGAAGTTCCCTTAACAAAAGCTTATCTTCAAACCCAGCATCACTTACTCGTAAACGAATCATCAGACTGGCCCAGAATTACAGGTCCATCTCCTTTCATAAACGCGGCTGGTATATCCGGAAGAAGAGCATGAGAAAATAAAGAGATGCCGAGTCCAACTGTTTGTGATGTAAAATGGTCTCCAGACCTTTGCTGAATGTGTCTGCGGGCAATCTTGGATTCGTTACAGGTGTATGCGAAGAGAGATGGGCCAAGTGCAAACTGGGTGAATCATTATACGCTTCGCAAAGCTTTATTGGGCTTGTTCCAATATGTAAGAGCCTCCAGTCCATTTCGAGTCAACCATATGGAGCCTTATCAAAATGAGCATTTTGTTCAATCGATAGCGCCAACTGTCCAGCCGGCTGTTCTTTATACTTATCGAATACCGCAGCGTTCCCAGCCCCGACACAATGTTCTGGTAGATTTGCGCGGACCAGAGCTTCCGCAATAGAAAAACCCCTCGTACCTACAGGCACAAGGGGTTTCGCTTATTAATAAGCAGTCATGTATTGCTCGCGCTCCCAATCGTGAACGCGTGTACGGAACATGTTCTTGGCTTTCAATCCGTTTTAATACTCGCATTTATTCTCTGGCAAATTATGAAACGGAAACGGTCAATACTTCTGATTAGGTAGACAGGTTCTAATAGAATAACCCATCTCCTCAAAACAGGGGCGGGTTCTTAATTAACCAACTAGAATAAAGAGAAGCTTGGTGATTTTGCAGATACATAATTATATTATTGATTACTTACACTACTCTCTATATTGGGGCGTTTAACCCCCAGCGACTCCACCCACTGACACGAGCAGCATGTCCCCACATTTATCAAAATGAGCAAGAGGTAATATTACTATCCTGATTCTTTCTGTTTCTTATGCATACTCATTGAAAATTCAGAAAAGACTGTATACAAATACTCCTCTCCATGTGTTACTATTTAATAGAAAGTTAAATTTATCCATAAATAGGAGATGATTAGGAATGTTTAAAAAACTTCTTCAAAAGTTAGGTAGTAAACCCGAAGCTAGATGTACTCCTCCCTGCCTTTGGTTTCCACCCTACACTAAATGCATGTGTCCTGACTAAGTGAGATATTACAAAAGAGGCTATCCCAAAGACCATGAAAATGGTAGAGGGGTGGTCTTTTTTTTCGTCTATTTCGTTCGTGTCTTTTAATCTAATCGAGCTGATTATTTATCATAATTGAGCTTGTGTTCCCTGCTTGTTTTGTCCTATCCTCCAGCGTTACGCTCCTAAAAAAAGGAGTGTATTGAAACTGGTATGCGTAAAGGAGAAGCAGGAGCTTTACAGTGGTCGGACATAGATTTTAAAAATCTGACGATAAGTATTAATAAGACTTTGGACTTTCAAGCAAAAGACAAAAGTGAGCTATTTTGCGATACAAAAACATACAACTCAACTAGAATGATTCGGATGAGCAAAACGTTAGCTGATGATCTAAAGCAACACATGAAGCACCAGAACCCAAAAAGCTGGCTTTAAACGAACTTTATCACCACGATTTGAATCTCGTTTTAACCAGAGATGATGGTACTATCGTCCCTAAATCGTCTCTCTTTAACGCTTTCTCACGTACACTCCAAACGATTGAGCATTCCCCTCTATCCCTATTCACTCCCTCAGACACACTCACGCAGTGCTATTAGAAACTGGAACAGATATGAAATACATCCAAGAACGATTAGGTCACGGAGAGTATCCAGATCACTTCAGATGTGTATGCCCACATCTCAAAGAAAATTGAATTAGATAACATGGACAAGTTTGAAAGCTACATGGAAAGTGTGTACTCAGAAAAAAAGTGGGCAAATCGTGGTCAAAAATGTTAAATCTCTTAAAAAATCAAATTTGCCTACCAAACAGAAAAACCCCTCGCACCGACTGACGTGCACCCCTTAAAGTAGACATCGGAATAACCCCTGTGGTTTACCGATGAACTTTAGGAGGTGCATTTTTTATGGCAACTAAAGGTCAAAAGTTTATGAGTTATCCAGATACCCTGAAAAGGGAAGCCATACGGGCCTGCTCGACGCCAACGGAAACTACCAGTTCGTCAAAACCATCCCCGGATTCGCAACAGACTGGACACACATCGTGGGCAGGTAGGTCAGACGCCAATGGGGACCGTGTATGACAAACTAGGCATTAACCAAGCTCGTGCTTGAATTGAAGTTCATCAGCGTTACGGCTCACATTGGCTGTACCATTTGATAGTGATTTTCTCAATTTCCCTAAACCACCTACGGGAGGTATAGGGGATTTTTGTTTAAATTTCTCGGGCTCCTACGGACCTCACAGCTTGTCAGAGGACACAATAAAAGCTGGCCGGACGCCCCCCTCCATTTAACAAATCGTGTGTTGTGTTATTTGAAACAAAAACCTAGCATGATTTAATGTAAGTTTTTATCAAATTGACTAAATGAAGGTTATTTTTTGAATGTAGATAAAGTAATTACTGAATCATTTGAAATATTGGTTCTTCTTAAGAGTGCCCAAGAACACAAAGACATGATCACATGATTAGATATTCAATAGATATCCGGTACAAGGATGATGACGCGCGGAGAAAGGAATACGCATCCCTTTTGAACCAAGACGCTCCTTCCATTGTCATCTTCGGAAAAATGACGGCTGTAGATTGTAATCTCGTCATGGCTCAAGTTGAGATCGATGAAGGCAACTTTTATCGTTATCGAACCTTAACACTACCTATCTATAAAATAGATGATCAATGGAAAGTAATTCTGGGAGCAGCTGTATAACATTAAAACTCTTTTCTTATTACGCACAGAATGCGCGTATTTTCATTTAACGTTGTGTTGATTATTCGTTCCAGCAAATGACCTTTGGTTCTGTGTAAACAAAATCTTTGCCCAAGAACTCACCGAAAGTCATGTTTGGGTAATCCTCTTCAGCTTCAAACCGTCCTTCTCTTTCGAATGGAACCTCCGACACACCATCAATAGTTTCGTGCCATTCCGCATCGACGTGGGAGTTATGCAATTCCAAAGCCTCTTCTTTCGATTGTGCAACGATGTATGTCGTGTAGTCCTCGCCAACTCCGAAAATTTTGAAATTCATCATAACCGCCTCCATTTTTCTTAATTACCGATGTGTTAAAGTCTGCCACTCTCGATGTACTCCACGAGTTTCTTTGACTCAGGATCATTTGACACTTTCAGCAACGCGAGCATTTCGGGTGCCTTTAGGATAGTTCGAAATGTTTGGTCCGGTGTATCCGTGTATACTGTTGCGATCCATCTGTCATCTTTGCCAAACACGTTTAGAGCTGTTCGTCCGCTTCTGCCCCGCTAACCTCCCTAACTAATTGTGATAAAACTATTCCCAGTCGTACGTTGTTTTTTCTTTGTCCTATACATGAATGACTTGCCGTTATTACCAAAGCCTATCGGCTCTATTTACTGCTCACCAGTTTGAACACTTTTATTATCCAAATATTGTTAAAATAAACAATTAATCTGTATAATGGTAATTGTATTTCAAATAAAGAATAGGGAGTGTTGTAAAGTGGATTTTGGTAAAGTCAGGAAAATCATTACAGTTCCGCTGTTATCAATGGGACTAATCCTCTCTGGGGCTGCTTCCGCGTCAGCAGAGAAAGCTCCAGCATTAAACCAACAGAATGTTCCAGCTACGAACCTTTCTAACTTTTCATACTCTATTCCAAATGCAAACTACGTTTATAGCCCAGTCTTTAATCTAAATGCAGGAAAAGCATATCTATTAGTTGATAAACAGGTTGCACATGATGACAATTATTCCTCAGATGTTAGATACCAACTTCGCAAATTAAACAACGATGGTACTATTACAATTGTAGGGAAAGTAAATGTGACACAATCTACTCTTTCCCCAAGACTTTACGAGATTGTAGATATTCCAAGCACCGGTTCGTATTACGTGTACGTTAAGAATGACACCAAAGACCCGAATCGTAATATAATTGGGGTATCTGGTCAAATCAGCGTTTACTCCCAATAATAGTAACTTTCGCTCTACGCTTTTTAATAAGTGTAGAGCTTTTTCTATTAAGAGATCTTACTTATTACACATCCTGTTAAATTGAACTACTTCCAAATTGCAACACGCATTCTTCCTGAAAAATGCTTAACTCCTCTGATAAGTCCATAACTCTCTGCCAATTTTCGTTTGCTTCGTCTCTTTAATGAGTGCGTCATCATCCATTAGACCTTTTATTTTGCATATAAAAAGCTCTTTATCTGAGTCATTCATCAAATTAAGCCCCTCCTTATCTCCCTGAGCAATTTGTAAATAAATAAATTTCGTGATACATTTTTTGTAAAATACTGTATATAGGTGAGTATTATGAAAAAAATAACTTTGCACAAAATAGTTTCAATTGTAATCTGCTTGAGTGGTCTTTATTTAATGATAACTAGCCTGGATTACGGTTTACTCGGTATCCTTTATTTAGCTATTGGAATATGGAGTGTTTTTACGTACTTTGGCAAAAGTAATGAGTGATTTAACATAATTGAGCTTGTATACCCGTCTTTTTTGTCCCAACCTCTCACGCTACGCTCCTAGAAAAAGGAATGTTGTCGCCATATGGAGAGATCGTTTTATTACATCGTTTCTTGGAGTGAGGCAAACGCACTGGTTAGGGTCTTATCAGAACGCTTTATTCCGTTTGCACTTGTTCAGTCGAAGCAGAGCCCGCACGCCAAGGCTACATTCCATGAGTCTCCAGTACCTCCTTAGCTTCGGAACACAATATGGTGTCCCTCCAATGTCCAGACCTGGAACGAATCTTTCCCACACACAATACATCGCCCGTTGTCCCGCTCCCATACTTCCGCTAGTACTTTTGAGTATGTATCCCTAGATGTGTTGGACAAGCTCTGTAATCACCTAGACTGCCGTATTGAAGACATCATTGAACATGTTCCTGACAACAAATAAAACACACCCAACCGGATGCGCTTTTTTTGAATTCGAAAAAGGGAATTGATTTTGTGGCGAATTTGAAAAAAGCTTATTAATAAGCAGTCATGTATTACTCGCGCTCCCAATCGTGAACGCGTGTGCGGAACATATCCTTGGCTTTCAATAGATTTTAATACTCCCTAGAAATTGCATAGAATCAACAGTTTTAGCTACTGTCATTTCAAATGACATCAAAGCTTTTCATCATTTTGTGGGTGATTTGTGGGTGCATTATGCATATTGAAAAGCCCAGTATAATGCTACATTGAGCCCTCCGAAATTGGAGGGCTTTTGTCTTCATTTTTAGCATTCCTCACTCTATCATGCTTGTTTGTTTAAAGAATCGCGAACCCCTCCCGCTTCCATCCAAGCATATAACTTACTGAGCTGAAAACGAATTGCAGGTTTTCGATAGCTTATTGATCCGGGTCGAGACGCTGGTATTATCGTTAGATGAGATATTCAGGTATCTGGCTGCTTCCTGATTGTCATGGTCGGCTCCAGCTCTCCGACAAATAAGATTCCAATTATACATATTAATTGGAAATATATGTTATAATAATTTCGTATTGAAAATTGCGTAAAATATACTGGAGGGAAAAGAATGAAAATTAAGAAGCTTTCTTTCGCAACTGTCTTACTTAGCAGTTTAGTAGTATCTGGAGCTGGTTCTGCCTTCGCAGTATCTCAAGGTGATCCTATTAAAATAGGTAACCTGAAGATTGTTGAACGTGTATATGAAAACCCAGTAGAGTATGATTTTACAACAGCCCTTACAAAGAATGATTCATCTAAGATTGCTCCCATGGGCAATGATATGACTGGCAAAGTGTATGAAATGTCTAAGAAGGACCTATACAAATCAAAATCTTATGAAGCTGATATTGAGAACGATAGTAGCGAAAACGATACCTTTTCAAGGAAGGTTACAAGAAAAACATTTCTAACCGGAAAAATAGGTGTGGAAGCCGAAACGAAAGTCAACTGGAGGATAATAGAGGGGAAAGTAGGAATTAATGCAGAAGTTTCATTTGGAGATGAAGACATTGTAGAAACAACTCACAGTTGGGTCATACCAAAGCGTACGATTACAACCGTTGAATACGGATCAAAAGCCGTAAAAACAACTGGAAGCTTAAACGAATATTTTCAAGGCAGAGTAGTAGGTTCTAACTACGTCAACGTCAAATACTCGTACAAAGAGTATTCTAGCAAAAAATCAAAAGATCTATGATCCGACCTCTCCATATACTTCTCCTTCTGTTCATAGTTCTTCTTAGTGGCTGTAGCGAGGCAGTAACAGTCCCTAAAGAGAAGTCATATGTAACTGTCTACGATTATTTCGAAGAAATTACAGGGGAGAATCTAAAAACATCCGTGCTTCAAATAACAAAAAACGGTAATTCGGCAGAACTCACGTTACGAATCTTAATTTCGGACGATTTAAGAGAAAAAATGATGCATACGGAAAAACCCATTTACTTTACGTTTGCAGATATGCCAGGCAACGAGACCATTAAAAATTTGCTTGCTGAGACTCCTTCACACGTTCAAATTGAGTTCAACAGTAAAGAGAATCGGTATACGATTTCGCAACAGCTAAAGCTAAAAGAAAATTTGACGGAAGATGATGAACAGGCGCTATTGTCTCCTGCTAATTACCGATTTCAGGTCAGCAACGAAGAAAAACTCTCTGTAGCTAGTTTCATGGGTTTAGAATATTCGCTACTTCCAGAAGATAATCAGAAGTAGCAAAGTCGCCTGTTACGAATAGTACCTCGTGGTCAAATAAAGTATTTGTTTGGTGTACCCGCAAATTCCGCATACGAATAGACATTTCACAGTAAACAACCCGTCCCTGTTTTCAGGAGACGGGTTGTTGATTTTTGTTACTTCTGTGGATTTCGTTCCCTATTTCTCCCTCTCAAACCAAAAAGACCAGCTAATCCAAGCAACCCTATCCATTCCCAGTCTGAATCAGTGTCCACTGCTGTCGTTCTGTACGTGTTGTTATTGATACCTGTGTTAGCAGGCGCCCCATTTCCTGTTACGCCTACACCTGTATTGCCCGTCATATTATTTGGTGTGTGTGTTCCTCCTGTGTTCCCGGCACCTATGGTACCACCAGCTTCAGCGGATGCAGTTAAGCCCATTGTTACAGTTAACATTAAAGCCACCAAAATTGCGTTCAACGTTTTCAACTTGAAGAACCCCCTTATTTTATGCGTATTTACTACTTGTATTAATGTCCTTACGGATAAAATTTATACAAATTTACTCGCGTACTTCTAACATTAAAATGATTCTTCCCTCTATTGTCTGTAAAGAAAAATATAAACCCCTTCCGTAAAGAAGGGGGTGAAGTGGGGACCACGGTATAATAATAATTTGTTCTATCCATGAAATCTTATACCTACGGTGTTAAGGCGAATTCCACAAAAACGGGGGATCGCAACATGCCACTCTTTGTCCAGTTCCGCATTTTGATACGTGCTTTTATCAGAGGCTGAATGTAAACATTCTCACGATCCTCGCCAGTGATGATTGATTTTGCTACGCCATAAAACGCCTGCTTGTGTGTAGGCGACACATCGAGTTCGATCACACCTGCTATCTCTGGCAACAATTGCGTCCCATAAGTCCTCGCCTCGACCGTCAATGTACGCGATTTTGCTCATGGTTGGAGTGTCCAGTATTGCTCGGTCAAGAACGGCTTTGCGCTCCATTAGGGTGAGTCCTCTAAGGTCAGCTCCATCATAATGTAGGATATCGAATACAACGTAGGATATCGGCAGCCGCGATCGCTTCGACTGGAATCGCTGCATAGTCAGCTCAAAGTCCGGAATACCAGTATCCGGGTCTATGACCACCAGTTCGCCGTCCAGTACGATGTCAGGACCATCCGTAATAAGTTCGGGATATCTATCTGTTACTTCATTGTTGTGTCTTGTGTAAAGCTGAGTTTTGCCGTTACTTCGCATCAGAATCAATCTGTGTCCATCGATCTTAGGCTCATAGATATAGCGTCCGTCTGAAAACGGTTGATCCAACTGCTCGAGCAGCATCGGGTATATAAAATCCATATTGCATCACCGCTATAATTGTATCAATACCAAAAGAGACGTGCGCTGGTAATTACTCGTAACTCACTTTCATAATGTCCAGGAAAGGAATCTTCCTAGTTACTCCGTTGTCATCAACGTGAACTAGCCTTGTACGCGAGTCAAGAACTGTGATCCGTCCTCGGACCTTCTCAGGCATTCCCCAAACAGTCAACGCCCTTTCGTCGCCATCATCTTTTGCTTCAACAAGTTGACTCCCTAATTCCTCTAACTCAAATTCATCTCTTGTAGGACGTTTTGGTGTGGTTGACTTTGCCATAGAGCCCTCCTTAATCCACTTTTACAGCCGTTATGTGATCCATAGATATCCACTGGCTATCTTCATCGGTCACAAGCTTAATTCTCCTGCCGTTCTGATCGATCCACTTAACAACACCCCACATTGTGCATGTGGATCCCAGGTTGTCTTTTACTTGCTTCCACCACGTAACTGTAATAGCGTAATCAGCACGCGCTGAATCACAAATATCGTAGTTTAAGGATTCAAGTTTGTCTTGCTCAATAATAGGCATAGTAACGAGCTTGTCATCTTCCTTCATTTGTAGGTACATCGCTCGTTGCTCAGGCAGCACAAAACGCATTGATAAGGGGTTCTCTATCTTAGAGGCCATTTCATCACACCGTTACTTTCCCACGTTTCGAATACTTCCATCTTATCAAGTTCCGTCCTTCGCCACTCTATGTACGCTTCAAGTACCGTCATTACGTCTTCACAGCTTCTTCCGGTCTTTACGCATATCTCGTCGACACTCGGAGGTCTCGGTTTCATTGCCGAATAGTTTCCAATAATCCGAAGCACCTTACGCTCAATATCAGATAAGGCCATTGTAACCACTCCTACAAAAACAAGAACATTTGTTTGTATTATGTGCGAACAGATTGCGAACATGCAAATAAAAAAAGGCCCCTTCTGATATTATCCCCTTTGAGTAGACAGTGTAAAAAGCCCGCCCACCTGACGGTGGGTGGTACACTCTACTTGGAGGGGATTTTCTCATGGCTAAAAAAGGTCAAACATTC
>NZ_JAQMYO010000022.1:0-42887 GCF_028369215.1 Brevibacillus sp. AG
GCATATCGTTCTTTTCTTTCGTCGTTAGCGCTTGTGGCGCCGACCTTTTAAACTATATCAGGTCTTCTTTTGAAAATCAAGAGTTATTTTTAGAAGTTCGAAGTTTTTTTCATTCTCTCTAAAATTCCCTTCAAAAGCGACAAGAGTTATCATACCAAGCCGGAAGCAAAAACGCAAGCATTATTACCTAGAATTTTATCCCACCCCCTGTTCATCCAGAACAGACAGCAATTCTCCCATAGAACCAATCACAATTCGCGGCATGAAAAGCTCCGGAAGCTCTGACAATAATGGATTCTTGCACTCCCTCCTCCACTTCTCCAAACAGAACAAACGCATTCTGTGATCATTTGCACGCATCTGCGGTTGGAACATCAACAATTCCTCTGGCAATTTTCGCTCTATTAATATAGAGGTCACATGACTGCGGTTAGCAAGTTGAATGTCATGATCCAAACGATCTCCTACATGAGCAAGTACTTTTCCCTGCAGTTTTTGCAAAATAACTGGGTCTGGCTTGCCAGTACCAGCTCGTTCTGGCGTAATGATCTCATCAAAGTACTCCAGCAAGCCTAATGCCTCCATTACTGGTGCCTGAAACTTGTGGAATCCATTTGTGACCACTGCCAGCGAAAAGCCCCGCTTCTTTGTCTCCTCGAGCATCTGGAGAATCCCACCCTCGAGCAAATTAACCTTGGGCATTACAGAGTGTTTCCGAACCAGCGATTCAATATCAATCTTTTTTTCTATACTCAATGCATCACATCTACTAACAAGGATATCATCCCAATCATACGCTTCTACGTAGCGTTCTTGGGACATACGCCGCTCATGCTCTGTTACCATTTCTGAAACAATGTCGTGCTCTCTCCCCAATTGACCGGAGATTACACGCGCAATCTCCGGAAATACCCACGCGCCAAACGGGTTTTGCATCAAGGTTCCATCCAGATCAAAGCTAATCCAGCGTTTGCTCATTTTATCGCCCCCGACGTAAGTCCTTCGATAAATTGCTTGGAAGCAAATCATCGGCAATGAATAGTGTAAGCACACTTAACGGAATGGTGCTAAAAGAAGTCATCCCACACTCCGATCAGATGAACTATCCTCACGATCGCCAGTTTCACATAAAAAAGAGACAGACGATTTGTCTGCCTCTCTTTGAAGAAAACGGCGCGCCGCTTTCTTACATCATGCCCATACCGCCCATGCCACCCATATCTGGCATGCCCATAGGAGCTTTGTTTTCTTCTGGTTTGTCAGCAATTACTGCTTCTGTAGTCAGGAACATAGCCGCTACAGATGCAGCGTTGGACAGTGCGGAGCGAGTAACTTTCGCCGCGTCAACGATACCAGCTTCGAGCATGTTTACATACTCTTCAGTAGCTGCGTTGAAACCAATGCCCACTGCTTCTTTTTTCAGACGCTCTACGATTACAGAACCTTCGAGTCCTGCGTTCGCAGCGATTTGACGAACTGGCTCTTCCAGGGAACGGAGTACGATTTGTACACCTACAGCCTCTTCGCCACCTACATTGATCGCTTCAACCGCTTTGATTGCGTTGATCAAAGTAGTACCACCACCAGGTACGATACCTTCTTCTACTGCTGCGCGAGTAGAGTTCAGAGCGTCCTCGATGCGGAGTTTTTTCTCTTTCAGTTCGGTTTCAGTAGCTGCACCGACTTTGATTACTGCTACGCCGCCAGCCAATTTAGCCAGACGCTCTTGCAGTTTTTCACGATCGAAATCGGAAGTCGTATCTTCGATTTGTTGACGGATTTGGGTTACGCGTCCCTCGATGGAAGCCTTGTCGCCAGCACCTTCAACAACAGTTGTGTTTTCTTTTGTAACCACGATTTTACCAGCGCGACCCAATTGCTCCAGCTTAGTGGATTTCAGATCCAGACCCAGCTCTTCCGTGATCACTTCGCCGCCAGTGAGAGCAGCGATGTCTTGCAGCATAGCTTTGCGGCGGTCGCCGAAGCCAGGAGCTTTAACCGCTACAGCTGTGAAGGTACCACGCAGTTTGTTCACTACGAGAGTAGCGAGCGCTTCGCCTTCAACATCTTCAGCGATGATCAAGAGAGGTTTGCCGCTTTGTACTACTTGCTCGAGTACAGGCAGAACTTCCTGGATGTTGGAGATTTTTTTGTCAGTGATCAGGATGTAAGGGTTGTTCAGAACCGCTTCCATCTTGTCAGTGTCAGTGATCATGTAAGGGGAAGCGTAGCCACGGTCAAATTGCATACCTTCTACTACTTCCAGTTCTGTTACGAATCCTTTGGATTCTTCAACAGTGATTACGCCATCTTTGCCCACTTTTTCCATTGCTTCAGCGATCAGGTTTCCTACTTCAGGATCATCAGCGGAAATAGCAGCTACTTGCGCGATAGAGGATTTGTTCTCAACCGGCTTCGCGATGGATTTGATTTCTTCTACAGCTGCACGAACTGCTTTTTCCATACCACGACGGATAACCATTGGGTTAGCGCCAGCAGTTACGTTTTTCAGACCTTCACGGATCATAGCTGCAGCAAGTACAGTTGCAGTTGTTGTACCGTCACCAGCGATGTCGTTGGTTTTGGTAGCAACTTCTTTAACCAGTTGCGCACCCATGTTTTCGTAAGCGTCTTCCAGCTCGATTTCTTTCGCAATGGTAACACCGTCGTTCGTGATCAACGGAGAACCGAATTTTTTCTCAAGAACCACGTTACGGCCTTTTGGACCGAGGGTTACTTTAACCGCATTTGCCAAAGTTTCAACACCGCGGAGCATGGAGCGGCGAGCGTCTTCAGAGAATTTGACTTGTTTAGCCATCTAAACTCAACCTCCTGTTATGTGTTTATTCGTTCGACTTCCTATGTTAAGAGCCTTAACCGATGATCGCGAGGATATCGGATTCGCGCAGCACGAGGTATTCCTTGTTGTCTACCTTTACTTCAGTACCAGCGTATTTGGAGAAGATTACTTTATCGCCTTCTTTTACTTCCAAAGCGATGCGCTCGCCGTTGTCAGCAACACGGCCAGAACCTACTGCGATTACGCGGCCTTCTTGCGGTTTTTCCTTTGCAGAATCAGGCAAAACGATACCGCTTGCAGTCGTTTCGTCTTTGGAGATAGCTTCGATTACCACACGGTCACCCAATGGCTTAAGCACTAAAAACACCCTCCTCAAAAAATGTAGGTAAACAATATTTCTGTTGTTAGCACTCGACTGTTATGAGTGCTAACACCCAATTCCTATAATAATGAATCACTATGTACTTTGCAAGTAGTTTCCCTCACTTTTTTCCATCTGCAACTGCTTGACCACTCTTCCTCCTATCAAATTGCACTCTCTAGCAAAAAGGTTCTAGTATTCGGACACGCTCATATAAATGAGACATAGAATCTGGCAAGCTCGCTAAGGAGGGAATTGTTCCATGCACAAATGGCTCTGGATTGGCTTAATTGCCCTGGGAGTCTTGGGAATCAGCCGACTCTTCACTTCGGATACTACTTCCTTTATACGGGTCAACCTTAACCCCGCCTCCATCTATTGGGATGGCCGTGAAATTGTCGCAAGCGAAAAGCCCGGGTACTACACGGAGGAAGGCAAGGAAATACCAGCTTCCTTCGAATACGAAGGAACATTATATGTACCTCTGTCCATGATCAGTCGCCACTTGAATAAACCTATCGGTTGGGATGAAACTTCCCAAACTGCTTGGGTCGGTCATACTCCTGTATTCACTATCGGACAGCCTGAAAAACAGACTACACCCGATGCGGTTCCTGCCTCTCTGCCGCTTCCCCAAAAGGCTGCAACAACCAAACCACCTGCAGCACCCATTCGAGTGGAGAAGCCTAACACGATTTTTGACATAGCTCTCGGCATGTCTTCTGAGGAAGTACACAAGCGATTAGGTGAGCCCGCCCGCAAAGAGCCAAGCAGTCTCGGCTATCAATGGTGGGTGTACAATCGCGAGCCTGCCCGATACATGCAAGTCGGCATCGCAAATGACAAAGTCGTCGATGTGTACTCACTCGCTCCGACAGCAAAGCTCGGAAACATCGGAGTCGGCACCAGCCAGCACTCACTCGAGCGTCAGTTGGCTGTACAAAACATTGTTTCTTTCTCTTTTCAGGGGGCACAAATCCAAATTACCAATCAAAAGCAGCAACGCCCTCTCGTCATGAAAGACGGTACCCCCTACATTTATTACTTGGACAAGCAGAATGGCAACAAGGTCACCGCTGTACGTATGATGGATACGCAAATGCTATTGCGCGGTAGTTTTTACGAAACGAAATGGTCCTATCAAGGTCAGGCGCCCAATTTTGATCCCCCGCCGCTTCGTGTTGGTGAACGAGAACAGGTCAATGCTGCATCAGAGAGGCAAATCCTCGATCTGGTCAATATCTCCCGCTACCGATACAAGCTCCCGCCCCTTCAATGGAACGAAAAAGCTGCCGATGTGGCACGAAAACACAGCATGGACATGGAGGGCAACAATTTCTTCGATCACATCTCTGCAACTACTGGGAGTAATCCATTTGACCGCATGAAAAGTGCCTCTCTCGCTTACAGCATGGCCGGTGAGAATATTGCAGCAGGCTACACGGATGCCATCGAAGCCCATGAAGGCTGGATGAACAGTCCAGGCCATCGCAAAAACGTACTCGAAAAAGGCTTTACCCAGTTAGGAGTGGGCGTATATACAGACTACTTCACTCAAACCTTCCTCACTCCCACGAAATAATCGAAAAGCCCGGTTCGTCGCTTTTTATGGACGACCGGGCTTATTTTTTGCAAGAAGAAGCGCCACTTTACGGCAATTTCACTTGCTCCCTCAGATGGTCAACTTTTTCGGTAAACTCCACAACGACCGTCTCATATTCTTTCGTGTGCAGAATCAGCCACGGACGACGCTCCCCTTTTTTGGGCATGATGACAAACATATCTGCAATCATCGCATCGAGATTAGCGGATTTTAGTTTCATCGACTTTGGGGGGACTAGCGGAATTTTCACGATCATGGCAGAATTCAACGATGGATTAAACTCTAAGACCCGCCCACTCACACTCTGCAAAATCTGCTGGGCTTCCTCCTGAAATCCAGCTGTATTTTCAAAGCTAGCCACAACACGCTGCTTGTCCGTATCAAACAGTTCGATAGGCTCTCCCAGCCCGGCGGCATGAGCAGTACTCCCTGAAAAGAGTAACGCCAAGCATACGATCAGCCACATATTCAGCACCTCCCGGATCATAACGTCCGTAGTATTTCCCAATTTCTGCTGAAATACAAAAAAGTCCTCTGCCACTCGGGACAGAAGACTTTTTTCATGCTCGTTATTGAACGGGTTCGTTTGTTTCCAGACTGCCGTATTCTTGTTCCCACGCTTCTTGTTCTTTCAATTGCTTGCGATAAACAACACGGGATAGCCAAATGCTCAGCTCGTACAAAAGCAGCAAAGGAATGATCACAAGAATATCGCTGACAATCTCAGGAGGCGTCAAGGTAATCCCAACGACAGCCAGTGCAAAGTAAGCGTAGCGTCGTGCCTTTGCCAGCCTCATTGGATTGAGGATGCGCAGTCTCGTCAGGAACATGACGATAATCGGCAACTGGAACAGTATCCCGAACGGAATGACCATATTAAACATGAAGCCAAAGTATTGCGCGATTCCGTAGTTCGGGTCTGCACCCATCGATGCTGTAATACTGGTCATAAACTGCATGACCATCGGGAAAACGACGTAGTAGCCAAACAGGATACCAACGATAAACAGAAAACAAGCCGCCGGGATGAAATAAAGCGTCCCGCGCTTTTCCTGTACTTCCATCCCTGGCGAAACAAAACGCCAAACGTGATAAAGTGCTACAGGCAGTGTAATGACAGCGCCCACTATGAAGGCAACCTGCATGTAAACACGAAGTGCGTCTGACGGATGCAACGAGACAATGGGCACGCCATCCGCAATCGGTTCTTGCTTTAAATAATCCACGAGTGGACCGGCGAGGAAAAAACCGACGATCAATGCGACAATAAACACGGCCAGCACCCATATGATGCGCTTGCGCAGTTCCGTCAGGTGTTCTACCACTGTCATTTCCTGATCCTTCATGGTAACCACCAACCTTACCTGTTACGCGTTCTTCTGCTCTTTTTCCATTTGCAGGCGCTCTAGCTCCAGCTTTTCGCGGATTTCTTTTTCCAAGCGCTCGCGTTCCATTTTTTCACGAACTTCGCGTTCAATTCGCTCCCGCTCCGCTGCTTCCTTCTCAGCGACAACAGGCGTTGTTTTGGCAGACGCTTCTTTGGAGGCTAGCTCCTTGCGCTTTTTTTCCTCATCGTCGTCTTCATCGTCGCTTGTCAGACTACGCGTAGCATTTTTGAATTCTTTCAAAGTATGACCTACCGCACGCCCCAATTCTGGAAGCTTTTTCGGACCGAAAAGCACCAAGGCTAAAACTAAAATTAAGATTAATCCAGGAATCCCAATTGAGCTCATACGTGTTCACTCCTTTTTCTTGTGAAGTCGTTTGCTTTTCGTTATTTGCCAGTCTAACCAGCTAGCACTTTCGTAAACCACCATATCCGAGTCTTGTCATATCGGATGCCACAATTCGCTCCCCAACCAGAATACGCGGCAAAAATACATCAAAGGAAGTAAACGTTTCATGCATGACCGCTCCCGGCAATCCGAGAATCGGCACTTCACCTTTGTAAGCAACCATCAACATGGAACCCGGCAGCATCGGCGTACCGTAGCGCACTACTTCCGCTCCTACTCCTGCAATCGCTCCCGGCGTGCGGTCATCTGGATCGACAGACATGCCCCCCGTGACCAAGATCAGATCGACCCCTTCATCGAGGAACGAATGAATCTGCTGTTCGATCGCTTCCTTGTCATCTGGCGCAAAACGCTGGTCTACTAGAGTAGAGCCGAGAGCTTCTACCTTGTTTCGAATGACAGGACCGAACTTGTCTGCAATTCTGCCAGAGAAAACTTCTCCCCCTGTTGTAACAAGTCCCACTCTTTTATCCTGAAACGTTTTTACTTGTACGATCGGTTCGTCAAACTGTTTGGCCAGTTGCTCCAGCTCGATGATTCGAGACTCTTCCATAATTAACGGGATGATTCTCGTAGCCGCCAATGTATGTCCCGGATGCACGACCTGATCGCCGTAAATCGTGGAGAACGCAATTCCTTCGAGCTTGTTCAACGCATGGACAGCTTCCTCATTGATTTTAGCTAAACCTGTTCTCGCGGCCTTCATCGACACCTTGCCCTCATAAGGAGGCGTCAAGGTCAAGCCTTGTCCGGAAACAGCCTTTGCAATACGAATGCCCGCTTCTTCCTCATGGATGTAGCCTTCTGGCATCTCCAGCACGTAAATATGCTCTTTGCCAATGGACAACAACGGCTCAATATCCGCCTCGGTGACAACATGTCCTTTTTTGAACAAGCGTCCTTTGAATTCTCCAGGTAAAATTTGTGTCATATCGTGAGGAAGCATCATGCCGATCGCTTCACGCACTGGCACTTCCCGCATCTGAGGTTTTTCTACCAATGCAATCCTCCCCAATCTTCGTTTGCTTCTCCCGTTCCTTGCAAAATGTGCAAAGCGTCGGACAGCATATCGCCAATCGCATTGAAACAGATTTCTACGCCTTTCGGATTACCAGGGAGGTTGATAATCAACGAATTACCCCTGGTTCCCGCAACTGCACGGGTCAACATCGCCCGTCGGGATTGCTTCAAACCAGCACGGCGCATTTCTTCGGCCAAGCCTGGGACTGGTCTGTCGATAACCCACGCAGTCACTTCTGGCGTTACGTCACGCGGGCTAAGTCCTGTGCCCCCCGTAACAATCAACAGATCGCATTTTTCGCGGTCTACGAGCTCAATCATATGTTCTTGCAAATCTTCCATATCATCACTAACGGCACGGTATACAGCGACATCTACTTGAAGCCATTCCCTTGTCAGATGACGAACGATTGGCATACGATCGTCCACACGATCTCCTCTGGCAATCGAATCACTTGCAGAAATAACGCCTACCTTCCATTTGCTCACGATACATTCCTCCGGTTTCTCATTCGATAGTATTGTACACTTTTCTGTCAAAAACGTCTCGTCGTTTTTCCTTGGCGGATAGCACCATTCGCTACAGTAGAAGGCATGACAAAGCTACCGACACAAAACATTCAAAAATGCAGAAGACCTTTTTCGGTGACAACTGCATCTAGCAAAACATCATGATACTCTAGGGGTACATGCTCCACAACCTGTATAGAGAAGCCGACTCCAACCAAGAACGGGAGCTTTTTCAGCGTTGCCAGAAAGCGGTCATAATAACCACCGCCATACCCCATTCGCCCGCCCTTGCTATCAAAAGCAACACCAGGAACAATGATCGCATCCAAGTGTGATACGTCCGCTTCCTCTGCCAGAGCAGGGTCTGGCTCCCAAATCCCGTATACTCCTTGCTTTAGCATGTGCGGTCCCGTATACCGATAGGGAATGAGACGTCTCTCGGCAACGTTTGTGAGAGGTAGCCATATGTCTTGGCCCCGCTTTTTTGCCTCATACAGAAAGGGCAAAATATCCGGTTCATCGCCAAAAGGATGGAAAGCCATGATTGCTTTGGCATCAGCCAGCCTTTCATGAGACAGCAAATGATCGCATACTTCTCTGGAAAGCTGCTCCCGTTCCTTTGCAGACATGGACTTGCGTCTCTCCAAAATATGGCTTCGCAGCTGTTTTTTATTCGTTTTTTGGTCCATGACAACCTCTTCCCTCTTTCGTCACGTGCATGGACATTCCCACGAGGCTTGTCCCATGCGCTCTCTCTAGGCTACACTGGCATTAGTATATAAAGAGGTGAATCCGATGATTTTGCTACAAGCTGAACATATAGAAAAAACGTATGGTATCGAAACCATTCTACAAGACATCTCCCTGCAAATTCAAACCGGGGAACGGGTTGGTCTGGTTGGCGTAAACGGTGCAGGAAAATCGACTCTGATGAAGATCCTCGCCGGCGAGCTAAGCTACGACAAAGGAATTATCCGCATTCCAAAGGATGTTACACTTGGCTATTTGGCACAAAACAGTGGCCTTGAATCGGAACGATCGATTTGGGATGAGTTGCTCTCTGTATTTTCCCATCTACAAAAAGAAGAGTTGGAGCTTCGTGAGCTCGAGGCCAAAATGGGCGATCCGACTATTCTCGCTGATGAGAAGCGTTACCAGCAACTGTTGGAAAATTACTCTCACCGCTCGGAAGCCTTTAAGGAAAAGGGCGGCTACAGCTACGAAGGTGCGATTCGTGGGGTTTTGCACGGCCTGCGCTTTGCGGACTTCGATTACACGACTCCGATCCGCACATTGAGCGGCGGACAAAAGACTCGTCTGGCACTAGCCAAGCTGCTGCTCCAATCTCCCACCATTCTCCTGCTCGATGAGCCGACGAACTACCTGGACATCGAGACGCTGACCTGGCTGGAGACGTATTTGCAAAACTATCAGGGCGCCATTCTCGTAGTTTCCCATGACCGTTACTTCCTGGACAAGCTCGTGACCGTTGTCTATGAAATCGAACGGACACGCGCTACCCGCTATGTCGGTAACTACAGCCGCTTCCTCGATGAAAAGGCGGCTCGGCTCGAACAGGATTTGAAGCGATTCGAAAAGCAGCAGGAAGAGATCGCCAAGCTAGAGGATTTCATCGCGCGAAACATTGCAAGGGCTACAACAACTAAACGAGCGCAGAGCCGACGCAAGACCTTGGAAAAGATAGACCGCTTGGACAAGCCGATTATGAACAACAAATCCGTCCACTTCTCCTTTGATGTGGCAAAAATGAGCGGCACCATTGTGATGAAAGCAAACAATGTCGCGATTGGCTATCCGGATGCTGTCCTTTCTCAGGGCCTTACGTTTGAAATCGAGCGTGAAGAACGTGTGGCCTTGGTCGGTCCCAATGGTATCGGAAAATCGACACTGTTAAAAACGATTGTAGAACAGTTGCCTAAGCTGCGGGGCGATATTCATTTCGGAAGCAATGTAACAATCGGGTACTACGACCAGGAGCATCGTAACCTGAACGAACGGAATACAGTGCTCGGCGAAATTTGGGATGAGTACCCGAACATGCTGGAAAAGGACGTCCGCACCTTGCTCGGCAACTTCTTGTTTAGCGGTGATGATGTACAAAAGAAGATCAGCGACCTGTCTGGAGGGGAGCGTGCACGCGTCTCTCTGGCAAAGCTCATGCTGAAGCAAGCAAACTTCCTGATCTTCGACGAGCCGACGAACCACTTGGATATTTTCAGCAAGGAAGTGCTTGAGAACGCCCTCTACGATTATCCGGGTACGATCCTGTTCGTCTCCCATGACCGTTACTTCTTAAACAAGATTGCCACCCGCGTCCTAGAGCTGACAGGTGATGGCGTGACCAGCTATTTGGGTAACTATGATTACTTCGTGGAGAAAAAGCAGGAACTGGAAGAGCTCGCAGCCGAACAAGCAGCGCAGCCCGCAAAAAAACAAGGCGGTACCATGGCGGCACAGCCTGAGAAATCCTCTTATGAGCTAGATAAGGAAGCGAAACGTCGCGAACGTCAACGTCAGCGCCGTTTGGAAGAGATTGAGGTCACGATCCAAAAACGAGAGGCTGACATTCTCAAATGGGAAGAAGAGCTCTGTCTCCCGGAAATTTATAGCGATCATGTGCAGGCAAAAGAACGCAACGATCAAATCCATGCCGCCAAAGAAGAACTAGAGCAGTTGTATGACGAGTGGAGCGCGCTATCAGAAGAGTAGTCCCCTCTTCACGTGGAACAGCGCTCCTGTGCAGGCTCCTCCAAGGCGGCATAGAGAGCAGGAACCACCAGAAAGGTAATACAGGTAGCTGCTGTGACGATGCCTGAGTCATTGAGGATCAGTCCAGCCAGTGCACCTACAATGACACCAGCAAAGCCTTTGACCAAGTAAGGCGTATCCTTCGCTAGATGATGCAAAAAGCGGTCATTTTTCAAGGTGAGAACGCCTAGAGCAATCAGGGAGACGACAAATGCTTTGCTCCAAATGGAAACGCGAATCAAACGGAGATTCATCGCCAGCTTGCGTTCAATCATCTGCCCTACCTCGGACCATTCACCATGTACAATCTGCTGAGAAAGCCGTCCAACATGGGTCAAGGGCTGATCTGACATGAGACTGATCGCCATCAAACTGCATACACCCATAACCAGGCCGCCTGCCAACAGCAGGAGGCCTTTTTTGCCGATTCGCCAGCCCTCAAGACGTGACAATGCCACGGTAAATCCGATCAGCCCAGCAAGAAAACCGCCTGCGTCTGTTCCCAGGTTCGGTGCCACCATGTAATAAAGCACGACACTGTATATGGCTGTGGAAACAGCAGGCAACCATTTATTTTCCCGACTTAGCTCCTTTTGTCCCCCACGAATTCTCTCGTACAGCGAAGCCACAAGCATGATCGTGCTGCCGATCAGGACCCCTTCGTATTCATTTCCTAGCCCGTAAAATCTCGCTCCGATTACTGGATCATACCCGAGGTACGATTGCCGCATCAAATGAGCGCCAGTCCATCCGTCCACGAGCAGAATGGCTGTCGTCACTCCGCTAACCGTCATCACGATTCGCGGGAGAGCATGGGCTTCCTGCCAAAAGGCCGCAATCAGGGCAGTCATGATGAGCCCCCCCAAGACAACCGCGCCAGAAACCTGCCAGTCGAGTAGGCTCTCTGCCAAAAGCATTGCGGGAAACCATAATAAAGCCAGCAGCGCCAGACGTATTCCTCTACGAAGTCGCAAAAGTCCTGCCCCTTCTCTCTCCCTCCCAAACCACCAAAGAACGACCGCACACCCAACAATGACAATCTGCAGCATGACGTAGGTATAGAGCACTGCTGACCTTGTCGCATACGTATGATGAATCTCACCTACCTGATTCTGAAAGGCAGTGAGACCATTCCCTTTTTCGATACGTATGACATGACCAGCCAACCCTTTTGGTACGGGTACGTCCAGCCAAGACAGTATGGTTGGTACCATATCGAGTCCACTGACCAATCCCGACTGCCTCGTGGTAGCTGATGTCAAAACTCCACTCGCTTTCTCTCCCCAAATGAACACTGGAGTTAAGAGAGCCTTTTCTTTTGTCGCCAAATGATTGACAGCTGGTGATGCCAATACAATGCGTTGGTGTGGTTTACGTTCCACAAGGAGCTGGTCAAGGAAAAGGGACAAGTCGCGCAAAACGCGCTGATACTGCCGGGTAAACTGACCTGGGTCCATATCCGCACTCAACTGGTATAACCGGGATAAATCTGAGAGTTGAGTAATGATCAAGCCCGCTTGACGCTCGCTGTGGATTTTCTCAAGCAGGTAAGTGTAGTTTGTCTTAATCCCGTACGGATAGCCACGAAGGAGCTCCATGCTTTTTGTAGAAATGTCCCCTGTCGGAACCCTTCCTTGCTGATCCATCGCAAACAAAACGGCATGTCTCTGTCGGGCATCCTCATAGTCACCGTTTCCATATAAAGCGACCTGAATGTTGTTTGCAGCAAGCACGGTCCCAAGGAGCCCGATTTGCGCAGAATACGGTTTCTCCCGATTATCTGCCAAGAGCCGGAAAATACCCGGAAAAATAATCGAAGAGCGCGCCACCTCCTGCGCCTGATCACTGCCCAGCTCTTGCGCCCGTTCACCGGCTGTTTCCCTGGTAGAGAGCGATTCATACGGATGATAGCCTGTCCCGCTCTTTTCAGAGTAAAGCGCTTGACCGCCGCTCCCCATGAGCAGGTAGCCGTTTGCGGCTGTGCGCGATCCGGATGTTCTTATGGACAGAGCCCCAGCTCCTGCATCACCCAACCATTTATCCACAGTAGATAACTTTTTGAGCTGCTCCAGATCATGAAACGACATCCCCTCCACAAACAGCAAGATGACCTGTTGTTTTTCCTTTGCTATCAATGGTTTTCCTATATTTGTAGCTAGAAACAATATCAGGAATGACAAGCAAATCAGCGCGAGTTTCTTTCTCACGAGTCTCCCTCCTGTTGATAACTCGACTTTTTTATCCACATTTTCCACAGAACAATCCACAGAGTACATGCGGTTTTCCCGGTCATTTTCTCGTGTTATCACCAGTATTCACAGGAGTATATGTGAACAATCCAGAAAGTTATCCTATGATGTGGATAAATCATATACAGATGGACGAAAAACAACTGAACCTTTTTGCCTCTGTTAGCGAATATAGGGGTGTAATACGTTCTGGAGGGCCCCCCATGAATGATAAAGAGTTACTCCCTTGGCTTGAAAAGATGCTGACGGGAGACGAAGCAGCTTTTCGCGTCGTTTATCAAGCCACGCACACCGATGTTCATCGTACGATCGCTTTTCTTGTCTACAATAAGCAAGACATCGAAGACATTGCGAACGAGACCTATATTCGTATGTGGCGTTCTTTTCACACCTATGACCAGAATCGGCCGTTTCGATTTTGGCTTCACGGGATCACTGTTCGTCAGGTGCAGGACTGGAAAAGGAAGGCTTGGCGAAGAATACGGCTCTTTGAACGAAACCGCCTCATGCACGATGAGCAATTTGATTGGACAGATTCCGAAGTAATCAAATCAGAGACACAGCTCGAATTGCTCGGAGTGGTTCGTATACTTTCGTACAAGTTACGCGTAGTGGTCATTCTGCGCTATTTTCACGATTATGCGCTGGATGAAATCGCCGAGTTGCTGCAAATCCCGCTGGGTACCGTGAAATCCAGGCATCATCTGGCACTGAAGGCACTACGCAAGCATTGCGAATTAACGGGAGGAGACTCTTATGTCCATAGACAAACAACTACGCGATGAGCTTCTTCAACATGCTAAATCGTTGAAAACCCCACCCGAGATCGAGAGTCGTGTGTACCTCTCCTATCAAAATGACTTCTTGCAAAAGAAAGGGAGATTATCGATGAAAAAACGTTTGGTAAGTGGAATCATAGCTGTGGCTATCCTAATTCCAACGGCAGCCTTAGCTACACCTTATTTGGCTGATCAAATCTTCGGGTCATCGCAAACTATCATCGAGCGTGGTGGCACACAGGAGGATTATCAGGAAATCGAGAAATTGTTTCAGGAAGCGAAAAGCAAGCTGACGGAAGAAGAGTACGCGGAGTTTTCGGCGGTTATGAAACAACTCATGGATTTAAAAATAAAGATTACGGATCAGAACGGGGTTATGCATGAAGATCAATTGACTGCTAAGGAACGGAAGCAGTTTGAAGAGATACTCCCCCAAAAAGCCGCACCCTATTTCGAAAAGATACGTGGTGGCAAATAAAAAAGAGGGACTATCCGTCTTGGGTGATCCCTCTTTTTCTTGTTTTGATATGTTGAAAAAAGCCGCGTAGGAAGAAGCGCATTTCCAGTCCAAGCGCCTCTGGAGCCCGCCCCAGCGTAGGATTGAATGTCGGGGAATTTCAGCTTCACTTATGAACGACTCCATCGAAACTTCTACGTTTGAAGCGCTCCCGACATTCAATCTGGAGCGAACAGTCTAACCTCTTGCGGGGCGTAGGCCGAAGCGTAAACTGGAAATGCGCTTCTTCCTCCCACTGCAGTTACTCATCAAACAAAAAAGCATCTCTGATTCAACTTCAGAGATGCTTTTCATCCATTCACTCTATTGTTCAGAAAGCGACAAGCTTGGGACCCCGTTCAAATCAAGCCCCTCAAACTGTCCTTTTTCATACTTGATAAAGCCTGCCGCCGCAATCATCGCCGCGTTATCCGTGCATAGCGTGAACGGTGGAATCACCAACGGAATTCCATCTGCCTCACACCTTGCTTGCAATCGCTCACGTAATCCGCGATTCGCCGCAACGCCGCCCGCCAGCAATACCTGCTTCGCTCCATGAGAACGAGCTGCCCGAATCGTCTTTTCTACGAGCACTTCTGTTACAGAATCTTGGAAGCTCGCAGCCAGATTCGCCGGTTCGATCGTCTCTCCTCGCTGAGCTGCATTGTGCAAGGTATTGAGCACAGCTGACTTCAAGCCACTGAAGCTGAAATCGTAGGAGTCTGGCTCCAGCCATGAACGAGGGAGCGGTACATTTGCCTCCCCTTCATGTGCGAGGCGATCAATATGAGGTCCTCCTGGATACGGCATATTCAGTGCTCGTGCTACCTTGTCATACGCTTCCCCTGCAGCGTCATCTCGCGTTTCCCCTAAAATCTCGAACTGACCGTGCGCCTTCATCCAGACAAGCTCTGTATGTCCGCCCGATACGACGAGTGCGATCAGCGGAAACTCCATTTCTTGCACCAGACGATTCGCGTAAATATGACCCGCGATATGATGCACGCCAATCAGCGGGATGCCTCTGGCCATGGAAATAGCTTTTGCTGCTGCCACGCCAACTAACAGGGCTCCGACAAGCCCAGGCCCGTACGTCACCGCAATTGCCTGGATGTCATCCAACGTTTTCCCAGCCTCAGTCAGTGCCTCTTCGATGGTAAGCGTAATATTCTCTACATGTCTACGAGAAGCCACCTCTGGCACGACTCCGCCAAACCTTTTATGGATATCAGCTTGGGAAGCAATGACGTTCGACAGCACCTCTCGGCCATCACGGATGACAGCAGCCGATGTCTCGTCGCAGCTTGTTTCAATTCCTAAAATATAAGTAGGAGCACCTGATTCCCTATGTGCTTCGTATTTTTGCTGTATGCGCTTCTCGTAGCGCGACGTATACGTCTTGTTCATTACAATGTCACCCACATAATGATTGCGTCCTCATTGTTATCCGAATAATATCCCTTGCGCCGCCCATGCTCTTTAAAGCCGAGCTTGATATACATGTTCCGCGCGACTGTGTTCGAAGGTCGAACTTCCAGCGTCATGCTATGGGCACCCTGCATCTTGGCAACACCCATCATTTTGATCATCAGCGCCAATCCAACCTTCTTTCCACGATACAGTGGATGGACGGCGATATTTGTAATATGTGCCTCATCGATCACGATCCACATGCCGCAGTAAGCGATAACCCTGTTTTGGTGAGCGACGACTACATAGCGTGCATTTGGATTTCTCGTCAGCTCGTTAACAAATGCATCATGCGGCCATGGAGTTGTAAAAGCCAAGCGCTCCAGCTCTGCTACAGCCCCAACGTCCTGCATCGTCATATAACGATATTCCAAATCGATTGGTTGACTCATGCTTTTACTCCTTTACGGCCCCCGCCTGCTTTTGGGCAAGCCACTTCGCTTCTGCTTCTGCCAGTTGCAAATACTCTGGAACCAGTTCATGCGCATTACCGCCGTCTTGAAGCTTGCGCAGTGCCACATAGCCGATATGGGCAGCCCGCGGATGATTGAACGCTGGGGAAGCAAATTGCGCCTGATTCCCGAGCTCTTGCACAATCGTCTCCCGATGCAGCCTTACATCTTCACCCAAGAACAAGATCGGTTCTCCTTGCGCCAAGTCTCGCAACAGTGGCAGCCATTCTCGCAACAGGATGATTTGTTCTGTGGACTGCGCTCGCACCGCCTCCATGCCATGGGAACGATAACAGCCGGTATACACTTGACCTCTACGCGCATCGAACAGCGGCACAATCAATCCAGAGAAGCCTGTGGCATTCATGGCGATTACCTCCAGACTGGATACACCGATGACTGGCACATTCAGTGACCAAGCCATGCTTTTCGCAGAGGCAACGCCGATTCTCACGCCCGTGTAGGAGCCCGGTCCGTTTGCCACCCCGAAGCCGCTGAGTTCCTCTGGTGCTGTTCCTGTTGCATCGAGCAGTTCACTGACGCAGTCCATCAGACGCACGGAATGATTTTTTTGCTGGTTCGTCGTCATTTCTGCCAAGACCCGCTCTTCCTCTACCACAGCTACACTTAGCACCAGATTCGATGTATCAATCGCTAGTACGCGCATCAAAATCAAACTCCTCACACAATTTCACATAACGATTCCCTTGAGGAACCAGCTCGATCATCCGCTGTTCCTCCCCATCTCTACGCAGGAAGACGGTCATCCGATCTGTCGGCAGGACATCCTCGATCAAAGACGCCCACTCTACGACACAGACACCTTCTCCAAAAAAGTAATCGTCCAGACCAAGAGAGTCTGGATCATCGCCTACCCGGTAGACATCCATATGATAAAGCGGCAAGCGCCCCTGATATTCTTTTATGATAGTAAAGGTCGGACTGTTCACTACTTGTCGGACTCCTAGTCCTTTAGCCAACCCCTGGGTAAAAGTTGTCTTGCCCGCCCCCAGATCTCCCTCCATCGCGAGGAAGTCGCCTGGTTCAAGCAGACCTGCCAGTTGCTCGGCAAAGCGCTGCGTCTCCTGCGCTCCCGTGAGCCTCCATGTATAGCTCATCTCTTTCATCCACTCCTAAAATGGTTGAATCCCGCTTTGGGTAACGGGAGCTGTTGATCATCGCGCCGAAGCATCAATTCTGGCTCATGCGTTTTTCCTACCACCTCACCGATGACAGTAAACGGGACACCACTAGCGGCAAATTGCTTGCTTACGGCTTCGTAGTGACTTTTCGCAAGCGTTCCGACCAATTGATAATCTTCACCGCCATAAAAAGCCCATTCCAGCGGATCTTTTTCTACGTGCTGTGCATACTCCCGAACTTCGTCATGGATCGGTACTGTTGCAGCATCGACCAAAATCGATACGCCGCTCGCCTCGGCAATCTCCCACAGCTCTGATGCAAGTCCATCACTGACATCATTCAGCGCACTGCATGCCCCTGATTCCAGGAGCAGTCTGCCCGCCTTTATTTGGGCAACGGGACGCTGATGGGCATCCATTAATGTCTCCCAAGGTAAAGAGACGCCTCTTTCAGCAGTCTCGCCTTGCAGGAGAAGATGTAGTCCTGCTGCAGAGGTTCCGACATGCCCTGTAACAAAAACAAGCTGCCCAGGCTTTGCCTGTGAACGACGAATGGCACGCCCTTTTTCTACCTCTCCCAGTACGGTGACACTCAGGTGTAGGGCATCAGGTGCAGAAACGGTATCGCCACCAATGACACGAACTCCATATGCCTGACAAGCCTCGTAAATACCTTCATAGATTTGCTGGCATTCGTCGGGCGTCCATTGCGGACTTACCGCGATACTGACAAGCGCATACCGGGCAACCCCGCCCATCGCTGCAACATCGCTCACATTGCTGATAACAGCCTTATATCCGATATCACTAGGATTCATCGTTTTCTTCAAAAAATGAACCGTCTCCACCATCGCATCGCAACAAGCCACGACTTCCGTTTCTGGCGCTGGGGAGAAAACAGCGGCATCATCCCCTATCCCGACGGTCAAACCGTTCCCTTCCTGCCCCGCAGAACGACTCGTCCATTGCCGGATCAGGGAAAATTCGTCGTGTGCCACTTCAAACGCTCCTTTTCCTTCGCGGAAAACATTTTTCGTCTGTTCATTATACCCCTGCTGTCAAAAGACGCGCAAGAAAGCCCAACCCCTCTGACTCTTTACGTCACAAGCTCGCGCAACAGCAGCTTTCCTTTGCAGCGTCCGCAACGATAGCGGCTTGGGTTCATCTTTCGTTTGCGTTTGTAGCTCATGCCACATGCCTTGCAAACCAGCTCGTAGCGATAAGGCAGGGTCGTCCGACCGTTTCCTACCTGTTGGCAGTATCGGCTTCCCCCCACTTGACGCAGAAGCAGTTGAAAATCCCGATCAACGTGACGATACCCGCGCTTTTCTATGTGCAAATGATAATGGCAAAGTTCATGCTTGATGATCGCAATCAATTCCTCCACACCATGCTCCTGCAAATGCTTCGGATTCAGTTCAATATCATGCGAGCGCAGCAAGTACCTTCCGCCAGTCGTGCGCAATCTGCTGTTAAAGCGGGCCTGATGGCGAAAGGGCTTGGCAAAAAATTCGCTGGATATCTGCTCTACCAGCATTTGCAGTTCCGAATCGGTCATCTCATCTCCTCCGCTCCCTTCCTTTCACCATAGCAGTTCCAGTTGAAAAGTGCCAGACAGATAGGCTACACTGAGTGCAAATAAACGGTTGTGACCGTTGATTTGCTGACCGCATGCGGTCATATCCTGTTTAATGAAAAACGTCTAAACGTTTTTCACAAATAAACGGTCATATCTAAAACGGTAGACAGAATGGTGGAGGAGCTCATGCGCTATTTGTTGTTGCAGTCCAGTGACGGACTACAGTTTGTCTCGTTGCCCGAATCGCATATGTACCAATTAATCGCTCTATTGAAACGACTTTACAAGGAAATTGACAAATTGACGATCACAGAGCGCCCGGAATTGCCTACTGTTCTGGCAGACTGTGCGGATGTGGAACGGTTAGAGAGCGGGCTTTCGATCGTGGATGGTTTGGAGTACGTCAGTGGTCTGGAGCGCCGCTTTGCTGCCCTACAAGAGACCGAGTATCCACTCATCTCTTTATTGACAGAGATCCGTGCCCTGCAAGCCCAATTGGAGTATTTGCACGAAGAAGAAGAGTAAATGAAAATTCTAGGCACCTCCTGCTCGTCTCGGCGCATACATTGCCTATAGACGAATATCTCCAGGGGGTACTTTCATGCCACAATGGATGCGCAGGCAGTTGCAACGTGCCTTTAATGGGAAGGACGTTCGCCAAATTCGTGTGCTCAACAGTTGCTGGTTCTTATATTTAGAAAAAAATGGCGGCCGCCCTGACTGACAGGAGGCCGCCTTTTAGTTCATGTTCAAAAAGTCGTCTTTTCAGCACCGAGAAAGTGGCGAGAACTTTATCCTTCCGTTGGTGCGATCATGGTCATCCCTACACGCTGACGTTTCTCGTCAATTTCTACTACCCATACATCTACGATATCGCCAACCGTCACCACTTCAAGCGGATGTTTCACAAAGCCCTTCTTCAAACGGGAAATGTGCACGAGTCCGTCGTTTTTCAGACCGATATCCACAAACGCTCCGAAGTCGACCACGTTGCGCACAGTACCTTGCAGCTTCATGCCCACACTTAGATCAGACAGCTGGAGAACATCACTTCGCAAGAGTGGTTTTGGCAGCTCGTCACGCGGGTCGCGACCAGGACGCAAGAGGCTGTCCACAATGTCTTGCAGCGTTGGCTCGCCAATCCCAAGCTTCGCAGCGGTCTCTTTTACATCCAAAGACTGTACGCGTTCCTTGCAGTTCTCACTGCCGATCTCTTGAGCGCTAATGCCCAGCATCGACAATAGCTGGTGGGTCGCATCGTACGATTCCGGGTGGATCGGTGTTTTGTCCAGCGGATTCGCTCCCTCCATCACACGGAGAAACCCGATGCACTGCTCGTACGTTTTAGCACCCAAGCGCGGAACAGCCTTCAGCTGGGAGCGCTCCGTGAACTTCCCGATCTCGTCCCGTTTTTTCACGATATTCCCCGCTACTTGACGGCTGATCCCTGATACATACTGCAATAGAGAAGGAGAAGCGGTATTCACATCTACTCCGACATGGTTTACCGCAGACTCAACCACAAACTGTAGGCTGTCTGCCAGCCGCGATTGGGAAACATCGTGCTGGTACTGACCAACCCCGACGGACTTCGGATCGATTTTGACCAACTCAGCAAGCGGGTCCTGCAAACGACGCGCGATCGAAGCCGCACTTCGCTCTGCTACATCCAAGTCCGGGAATTCTTCCTTGGCCAGGGGGGAAGCAGAATACACGGATGCACCTGCCTCGTTCACGATGATGTACATTACCTCTCGCTTCAGCTCTTTCAGCAGCGTGGCAATGAACTGTTCTGTCTCGCGCGAAGCAGTACCGTTCCCAATCGCCACAACCGTAACCCCATAGGTTTCGATCAACTGTTTCACTTTCACTGTAGCTTCTGCCACTTTATTCGCCGGAGGGGTCGGATAAACGACGGCAACCTCCAGCAGTTTGCCAGTTTCGTCTACAACAGCGAGCTTACAGCCTGTCCGAAACGCCGGATCGACCCCCAGTACGACTTTGCCTTTTACAGGCGGTTGAAGCAGCAAATTGCGCAGGTTTTCTGCAAAGATGTGAATAGCACGTTCCTCGGCTGCCTCAGTCAGCTCCGCGCGCACCTCTCGTTCAATAGAAGGAGCAATCAGACGTTTATACGCGTCCTCGACTGTCAATGTCAGCAGATCGCGGGCAACTGTATCACGAGGAAGGGTGCGTTTTTGCATCCAAGCCAAAATCTCTGCGACAGGCGCTTCAATGGAAACCTTCAAAATGCCTTCGTTTTCTCCCCGATTGATGGCCAACACCCGATGTGGAACGACCTTTTTCAGAGGCTCACTATATGCGTAATACATTTGGTATACATTTTTCTCGTCTGCTTCTTCGGCTTTCTGCTCAGTCAAAAGCAATCCTTTTTGCACCGAGCGTTGACGAACCCACTGGCGAATTTCTGGGTGATCAGACAGAAGTTCCGCCACGATGTCCATTGCTCCTTGCAGAGCTTGCTCAGTCGTCTCTACGCCTTTTTCCGGGTTGATATATGGTTTTGCTTCTTCTTCCGGATTCCCAGTTTTCGGTAAACTCATGAGGTAGTTGGCAAGTGGCTCTAGTCCCTTCTCCTTGGCCATGGTTGCACGTGTGCGGCGTTTTTGGCGGTAAGGGCGGTACAGGTCTTCTACCTCTTGCAGCTTTGTCGCACGCTCAATAGCTGCGCGCAGCTCGTCCGTCAGCTTGCCTTGCTCATCGATGAGCCGAACGACTTCTTCCTTCCGCACTGACAGGTTGCGTAAATAGCGAACGCGTTCCTCAATCGCTCGAATTTGCGTTTCATCTAGCTGCCCCGTCATTTCTTTGCGGTAGCGGGCAATAAAAGGAACCGTGTTTCCTTCATCCAGAAGAGCAACTGTGCGCTCCACCTGGTGAGGTTTGACACCCGTATCTTGGGCGATTGTCTGGATCATCAACGTAAGCTCCATACCTGTCCTCCTGCGCTCATTCTTCGTCGTTTATTGTATCACATTTGCTAACAAGGACTGGAAAAAGGGAAGAAAAAAGAGGAGCCACTTGGCCCCTCTACGTCGCGGTTTCCAGCTGTTCCACTTTCAATGCTTCTCTCAGCTTGCCCAACGCCCTGCGCTGAAGGCGGGAAATATGCATCTGCGACATCCCCATGATGTCCCCAGCTTGCTTCTGACTCAAATTTTGATAAAAAGTTAATTGAATGATTTCTTTTTCACGGTGATCCAAAATTTGCAGGGCTCGCTCCAGCATCAGATTCTGCTCGACTGCTCCGTACCCTTCTTCCGTCGTCCCCACTAGGTCGAGTAAAGAAATCGTATTGCCGTCCAGATCCGCTTCGAGCTCGCTGTCCATAGAGAGAGAATGGTAGCTGCGGCCCATCTCTAAGGTTTCCAGGATCGCTTCCTCTGTAACGCCGAGGCTGTTGGCAATGTCCGCAATTTGGGGAGATCGCTGCAGCTTGATCGTGAGCTCGTCGACCACCCGTTTGATCTTCGGGCTCAGTTCCTTTACTCTGCGCGGAACATAGACACTCCATGTCTTGTCCCGAATATAGCGCTTTATCTCTCCCACAATGGTCGGGATCGCAAAGCTCTCAAATGTCCGCTCAAAACTAGGGTCGAACCGACGAAAGGAAGCAAGCAGGCCGATTAATCCGACTTGCACGAGGTCTTCATACATGACTTGTCCGCGAACAAACTTCTTCGCTAACGATTCCACAAGAGGAGTATAGGCCCTCACCAGTTGTTCCTGTATCGCAGGATCTTTTGTTTCACCATACAGGTGGATGAGCTCCTTTAACTCCTCTGGACTATATTTCTGCTTCCGAGATTGTCCAGTCATTGCCAGCCACCCCATCCTGCCGAACATACTTGGTCATGGAGACTACCACCCCTGATTCAGAGCGAGTCTCCACCTCATCCATAAGCGTGTGAATGAGATAGAGCCCGAGGCCGCCCTCATCCAAATCCTCTAGGCTTTTCCCTGCAAAAATCGGCGTCAGTTGCTCAGCAATGAGCTCATTTGAAAATCCTACCCCCTGATCGCTTACCTCGATCACCAACCGATCTTCATAAACGTGGCATTGGATATGAATAGAGCCTGGATTCTCTGTTTCCTTGTATGCATGTCTTACTACATTCGTGCATGCTTCTCCGACGGCAAGCTTGATATCCTCAATCTCTTCATAAGAAAAGCCCATACGGTTGGCTATACCGGATACAGTCAGACGCGCTACTCCCAAATACTCCGCCTTGCTTGGCAAAGTCAATTGAATCACGTCTGCCTGAGGTCGATTTGGACCCATTACTCGCTCTCTCCTTTGCGGATGGCAATATGATCGTATAAGCCAGTGATGCGAAATAGCCTTTCCACACGCGGAGACAATTTGTGCACCTCAAATGTACGATTTCGTTGGATGCACTCTTTCATAATCCCGATGAAAATTCCGATTCCGGTACTGTCCATGTATTCTACGGCTTCCAAATCAACCGTAATGTGATTGATATCCGGCTTGGTGACGAGTGACATCAGTGTTTCCTTTACTTTCGGCGCTGTAAAAGCATCAATATCTCCACCAAGGACCACTCGGTGCTCAGTTTCAAGGCTCGTTGTCTTAATTAGCAGGTCCATCTGCGTCTACCCCCCGTACGTTGCTTAGGTTCTTCGAAGTACAATCATGGTGTAATCATCCAGCAGGTCAAATTGGGAGAGCAGAAGCAGTCTATTGTACAGGCCGTTTGCCATCTTTTGGGCAGATTCGCCCACCTCTTTTTGCAAATGGTGTACAAGCTCTTCCCTTTGCAAATAGTATCGGTTATTTTTGCATTCTGTTACACCATCCGTCAGAAGAATCAGAACATCATTTATCTCTAAATGAATCTCCTGAACCTCGTATGCACTGTTTGGGTGTAACCCGAGTGCATTCCCTCGCCCTTCGAGATCGTAGAACTCCCCTTCGGTCGACCTGTACAAAAATCCTGGCTCGTGTCCTGCCATCGCATAACGGAAACAGTGTTCCTTCGAGTCGTAACTGCCAAACAGCATCGTCACAAACATGCTCGGATCAATATTTCTTCCCACGATCCGGTTTAAATGGTGCAGCATTTCATCGGGACCCAGCTCCATTTGTCCAAGGCTGTCTATCGCATATTTCACCATCGACATACACATCGCAGCAGGCATTCCTTTTCCGGTAATGTCTGCTATGGCGAGGCCAAAACGCCCTTCACTTTGCTCAATGAAGTCGTAATAGTCGCCCGAGATTTGTTTCGCAGCAATACTCACTACGCCAATCTCCAGTTCTGGATAGACTGGAACCACACTTGGCAAAAGTGATTGCTGCATCGCTTTTGCCACCGCTATTTCTGATTCCATCTGCTGATGCCTATTGCGCCAGCTGTTTACGGATCGATGCTCGTTCCCATATTCAATCATGATCTCTGTCAAAATGGAGAAGGAGGAGCGCACAAACTCTGGCACTTCCCCGAGTTGCTCAAGCGCTCGCGCATGCAAATCAGTTATTTCTTCTGGCGAAATATCTTGAGAAAGCATCCATTTGCCCAACTGCTGGGCTCCGTAAAGCTGGTCCTCCCCTTGAGCACTCAGGTAATCCCGAAGAATTTTTACATACTCTTCCTGGAAGCTCCGGGTTACCATTTATCTCATTCCTCCTTTGCTTGATCGCTCCACTTCACAACAACGACACGAGTCCCTTCTCCCAGGGTACTGTGGATCTCAAATTCATCCATCATGCGCCTGACACCTGGTAATCCAGCCCCGAGGGCACCCGAAGTCGAATAGCCATCATCTAACGCCTGGCGAATATCAGGAATCCCTGGCCCACTGTCATTCGCTGTTATTTTCAAGCCGATCACTCCTTCGCGCTCAATCGGCGAAATGGTGATCGTCCCCGTACCCGCATACAAATAAATATTGCGAGCCAATTCAGAGATTGACGTGGCGATGCGGGACTGCGTGATCGTGCCAAAGCCAAACAACTTCGACATATTTCGCCCCACTTGCCGCGCCGTCACGATGTCTGATTCTTGTTCTATATTGATTGTCTCAGGAGAATTGTCTGCCACAACCAAAAAAACCCCTTCCGCCTCGCTTGGTAGGTAGAAATGAGTTTTTTCTCTACCTCGAAAAATAAATCATATTGTGTCACATTTTGTCTTATATTCTCTTTTCGAACAGTTCGCTGTTCACCTATAAAATCCCTGCAAATCTGACAGCAAAAAACCACTTGCTTCACTCAAGTGGCTTTTCCTATCCAATAGTCTGATCTTTTTTCACACGTTAAAAATCAATGAGTCCTAAACTGATTTGCAAGGATTCATTAACCCGATCCATCATCTCGTCATCGAGATGCGTTATTTTATCAGTTAGACGTTGTTTGTCAATGGTTCGTATTTGTTCCAACAGAATGACGGAGTCACGATCAAATCCATAAGTTTTTGCGTCAATTTCCACATGCGTAGGCAGCTTCGCCTTTTGAATCTGCGCTGTAATGGCTGCGACGATGACCGTCGGACTAAATCGATTTCCAATGTCGTTTTGAATGACTAAAACAGGCCGTACGCCTCCTTGCTCAGAGCCAACGACCGGGGACAGGTCCGCGAAAAATACATCGCCACGTTTGACAATCACCAGTCACACCCCGCTAACTAAGCGGACAAGAGTATGGTCAGCCTCTTGTTCAGCGCCAAAAGCCTCCGATGCCATATTCAGATTGATCTTCGCCATCTCCATGTACCCTTTTTGCATGGTCTCACGGATTGTGCGCTTTTTTCGCTCTTTCAAATACAAATGCATCGCTTGACGAATAAACTCGCTGCGATTGGATTTTTCCTTTTGAATAACGCCATCCACTTCCTGAAGCAAGTGTTGTGGCAAGCTGATCATGATGCGTTTCGTGTTTGACTTCGACAAGACAAATCCACCTCCAACCATGACCGTAACTTCCATCCGCTATGCTGGTTCTAGAAAGAACAGCCAATATGAACAATACCATTATGTCGAATCCATTGCAAAAATATACCTACTGTCGCTTTTTCGGTGAGAAAACGTGAGTGTAAACAATCCAAAGGTGCAGGTGAAGACTTCGTTTACCCAAAAAAGCCAGCTTTTTCGCTTAACTAGTATTCGTGTTCCACGGGAAAATTCCTGCTGATTTTCCTTGCTAGTTATTTACATTTTCACGGGACGAGTGCTTCATCGTCAATGGGTGAAATACGTCCGTTACTTTCTGGTAGCGCAAATAGAGGCGCGGAATTCGGTAATTCAGCATACAAGGAACCTCGTAATTAATTGTTCCCAGCAAATCGGCAATTTCATCCAAGGAGATTTCCTCGTCCCCCTGCTTTCCATACAAGACGACCTCATCATTGACCGCTGCTTCTGTCGAAATCAGGCTGACCATGATTTGGTCCATGCAAACTCTGCCTACAATTGGGTAGCGCGATCCATTGTACAACACCTCACCACGATTGGACAAAAGGCGAGAATAGCCATCTGCGTATCCGATCGGCAGCGTTGCAATCCATTCGTCAGGCTTTGCTGCATACGTAGCACCATAGCTGACCGTGAATGGCTCATCTGCCTTCTTTACGTGGGCAATTCTGGTCTTGAGTGCCAGGGCAGGGGCAAGAATGACTTCCGCACGTTCTTTCATGTACAAAGAAGGATACAATCCGTATAAACCTATGCCTAAACGAATCGTATCATACCCCCAATCGGGAAATGCGATTGCCGCCGCCGTATTGCAGCAATGGACAGACGGCAATGTTTTATTTGCTTCACGCAGCGCTTGCAAAAAGGATTGAAACAAGTCGTGTTGTCGTCGCACATGGGTTGTATCTGGTTCATCCGCGCAGGCAAAATGTGTAAAAATACCTGTCCACTTCAGCTTAGAGCATTCTTCAAGGGCATCTACAACCGCAAGTAAATCTTCCTTTGTCCGAACGCCCAAACGTCCCATGCCCGTATCGGTCTTTACATGAATCCCGATAGGCTTGTGATCATTTTTCTGAAGAATGTCGTTCGCTTCCGTGATCCATTCGACGCTGTAAGCGGTTAACTCCACTTCCAGCTCGCTTGCAGTGACAATGGATTCGACAGGTGTGTATCCCAACACTAAAATCGGCGCTGTGATCCCTGCCCTCCGCAAAATAAGCGCTTCATCGAGCAATGCGACTGCAAGTGAATCTGCACCGCCCGCCAACGCTTCTTTTCCAACATGGACAGCGCCATGACCATACCCGTCTGCTTTCACAACAGCCATAATACCCGTTTTTTCTGGCAAATGGCGTTTGAATGTCTCGAGGTTCGCCCGGATGGCATCCAAATCAACCTCTACCCAAGTGTCACGACAAAACGATTTCATTCCTATCTCCTCTTGTTCCCTTTTTTATAGTAAAACAAGCGTTCATTTAAATGACTGAGAAATTGCCTGGAAACCATCAGTGATTCCTTTTTGCCGCCTACACGATAAAAATGACGGCCTTCATAAATTTGCTCGACTTCAGACAGCGGGTAGCTCTTTTCCTGTCCTGACATGGATATAATCAGGTGGGTCTTGGTCAGCTTGTACACCGGACGAAATACCGATTTGTACAGAAACGGAGACAATCCAACAACAGCAATGGCAATGGCGAAAACAAGCACCTTAAATCTCGTGTCATTGGTCGGGAAAAATTGAGCGAGAATCATCATCCCCAGCACAAACATGACAGTCTCGTTAATGCGCATTTTCCAGCTTTTTCGCAGGAGCATGTCTTTGTAGGTCGATGCTTCCTCGTACAAAACTTCGTTAGACGGTTTCTTCATGTAAAGCATGCCACCTCATTCAATAAGTTACTCTGAATGTATCGTGTTTTCCCGCTGTGTGTCAATTCGCGGATTGTCCTTTCACCTCATTCGCACGTTGGTTTTTATGTACAAATCGACCCTCATCGACCAATCCCGAGAAAATAGAAAAGCAGATGGGATTCGCTCCCACCTGCTGACTTTTCTACATTGTTTTCTCCTGGTTTTTTCCCTCTTTTTCATGTCTTGGGAAAACGACTTTTTCAAAGCTGCCATCCACCATCTTTTGCACCATCGCTGTCAATTCCTCGCTGCGCTTGTCTGCCTGCTCCTGTGTGAGCTTGCCTGCCTTTACTTCTTCTTTTAGCTTGGCTTCGTGCTGACCTACCAAGAGCTCGATGACGTCATCCACTTCTACACCCTGCTTCTTAGCGATGGTTGCCAACGATTTCCCTGCTTTTTGCTCTTCCTTCAGTTTGTCTGCATCCAGCTTGAGGAGGGACAGCAGTTCTTCATTATTTTTCTCGAAGCCCATTCCTTTACCCGGTCCACGTCCTTGATGCGTGTTTTGCACCATTTCTTTTACCCGCTCACTGGCATTCTCATTCATTTTGTCGGCTTGTTCCTGTGTCAGCTTCCCGGCGGTTACCGCCTCTTTCAGATTGGCTTCTTGTTGTTTCACCAAAAGCGCTACCAGATCATCCACGGATACACCTTGCGCTTCTGCGATGGTAGCCAGCGATTTCCCTGCTTTTTGCTCTGCCTTCAGTTTGTCTGCATCCAACTTGAGGAGGGACAGCAGTTCTTCATTATTTTTCTCGAAGCCCATTCCTTTACCTGGTCCACGTCCTTGATGCGTATTTTGCACCATTTCTTTTACTCGCTCGCTCGCATTTTCATTCATCTTGTCAGCTTGCTCCTGCGTGAGCTTGCCTGCCGCTACCGCCTCTTTCAGCTTGGTTTCCTGTTGTTTTACCAACAAAGCCACCAGATCATCCACAGATACGCCTTGAGCCTCTGCGATAGCAGCCAGCGATTTGTCCGCTTTCAGTTGTTCTTGGAATTTAGCGGCATCCAGTTTCAAAAGGGACAGCAGTTCTTCATTTTTCTCGAAGCCACCGATGAAGCCACCTTTGCCTGAGCCACCTTTACCGAAGCCTTTATCCGGTTTCGTGTTTTCTACCTGTTCTTTTACGCGATCGCTCAGATTTTCAGACAGCTTATCTGCCTGCTCCTGCTTCAGCTTGCCTGCTGCTACTGCTTCCTTCAGTTTGGCCTCTTGCTGTTCAACCAGAAGTGCTACGACATCGGCAGTGTCGACTCCTTGGGCTTGTGCAATCGCTGCGAGTGTTTTCCCTGCCGCAAGCTCTTCTTTCAGCTTGTCAGCATCCAGCTTCAACAGCGAGAGCAGCTCTGTATTTTCTTTGAAGTTTTCTTTGAAGCCCACGCCACCGTGGTGGCCCATCTTGCCTGTTTTGAATTTTACTTCTGCCGGTTTATTCAATGAAGTTGGTTTTGCTGAATCGGCTGCCATTGCTCCGCCTATGCTACCCAGACTCAGAACCACTGCCATCGTTCCCATCAACATTCCCATTTTCGCTTTGCTAAACATATACACTCAACCCTTTCGTCTTTTCTCGTGAAGTGTGCTGCCTCTTTGGTACAAGACCAAGTGTACATGGGTATTTTTAGATTCCCGTTTGAGAAAAAAGGAAAACTTGAGGGAAAATCGTAAAAAACTATGAAAGGCATTTTAGTTTGAGTCAACATGGTGGAGGAAAAGAAAAAGCACAGTTCTCTTCGACTCTGACACGCCAGCGTGGGGGATTCACTGGCCGTCTCCACTCCAAAAAGGGGACCGTCGAGCCAAAGCCACCCTACGGGCGGAAGTTTCTCAAGGAAGAAGTGTTCGACAAGCGTGGTCCTCTTTTTGAAGTTCCGACTGGGTAGGCGTTGTCAAGGTCTGCGAGCCCTGTGCTTTTTCTTTTCGCCAGCTTTTTGGATTCGTCGCTCCCTTTAAAGCTTAGGAAGATCATCCTTTGAGTATCAACAGGGGGTACTTTTCTCAAATAGTAGAACAAAGCCGCTTGGGAAGAAGTGCATTTCCAGTCCAAGCGCCTCTGGAGCCCACCTGAGCGTAGGATTGAATGTTGGGGAATTTCAGCTTCACTTATGAACTACTTCATCGAAACTTCTACGTTTGAAGCGCTCCCGACATTCAATCCGGAGCGGACAGTCTAACCCCTTGCAGGGCGTAGGCCGAAGCGTAGACTGGAAATGCGCTTCTTCCCCTCCGCTACAGCCACTTTCTAATGCGAAAACAAAAGAGGACGGCATTCACCGTCCCCTCTCCCACACTTTTATTTTGCGCTGAGACCATATGTCGACTGTGCGACATTCACCATTTCTTCCTCAGGAAGATCCCCCGCGATTGTATACTCGATGCCGTCGAGCTCCCACGTCAGCAGTCGCTGATTTTCACCTGTCTGCGCAAGCACACCCACCGTAAAGCCGAGGTTCACAGGCATACCTTGCTCATACGACACAGATGCTGCTGTCGGGCGTCCTTCGATTACCTTGTAATTGTAGGCCCCTTTGTAGGTCAAGATGACTTTCCTCTCCCCATCACGGGTAACTGGCTCAATATCTCCTTGCTTAACCCCTTCTGGCATATACGTAGGGACGATGACACCGAATTGACTGTTCGGCTGTTTCACGACCTGTCCATTTGTTTTCGCCATTGTTGGGATCGTTGTCAACGAGCTCGTTGTCATGTTGCGCTCTTTGTCAAAGGCGTCTTTGTCAAACATAGGGTTGAACGAAAAATCAGTGAAATCAATCCGTACGAGCGGATTCATGCTAGCATCCATAATTTCGGCGTGCGTCGGTTTGAAATCTTCTGTCAGCCAAATTTTTTGCTTGGTCAAAGAACGATTGCCGCTGTAGTTCGCTTTCACTTCGAATACATACTGTTTTTCTTCCATCTCCATTTGGCGCTCAGTGTCATCGATAATGCTCTTGGCCAGTGTTTCGTATAGATACAACGGTCCGTTGTTCTCAGGCCAGCCACTTTGGAAGCGGAAGCTCTTGTTCAGATGCGGGGTCAGTACAAAGACTCCTTCATTGTTTCGCAAGATGATTTGTGTAATGCCACGCTGCTTCGAGGTGAGAGCTACCCGATAGTTGGTTGGCTTTTCATACCAGACCTGAACATCGTACTCCATGGGGGTAGAGCCTGTCTGCATGGTCAAAACAGCCTGAGACTTGTACCCAGACATTTTTCCCAGCGTACCGTTCAGGTCGCTCACCACATCTTCTGGTGTTTTCTGACCGAAACAACCGCCAAGGAACAGGGTGAAAACCAACAATAACACCAGTGGTAAAGCTACCCGTTTCATTCAATGAACTCCTCCTTGTCAATATTTTCGACAAAGAAGGGCATCCCTGTCTATTTCCTGGGAAATCTGTCAGTCTCTCGCCCATGCAGCGCACATCGTGTCAATGGTTGCAAAAAGGATACGAAGTTGGCGATATATCGCTTGGATCGGCTACAGACTTAGCCTTCCTGTGTAAGAGCAGGTAGTCCCTCCTGATCTACGCGATATAAATGTATGTCCATCCTCGTCCCAATATGCAGACAAGTTTATCGAGGTTGTTCAAAACATCTATCGTTGTTCTACAATGACTTGCGCAATCGCATGCGTTTGGCTATGCGAAATGCTCACATGAATATGAACGCGAGCGGGGTCCAGATCGAGTTTGCTGTATACCTCGTGCTTTATGGTCATGATCGGCTTGCCCGAATCATTCGGGAGGATTTCCATATCCAAAAAGCTAAGTACGGCTCCAATGCCTGTGCCAAGAGCTTTTGCTCCCGCTTCCTTGGCAGCAAATCTGCCTGCAACCATTTCCGCCTGTCTCGTCTCTGTCTTTCCATGCAGGAGCTGTTGTTCATCTGTGGTCAAAAAGCGTTTGATTGCACTCTCTTGTCTTTTTATCAAAGTAGCGATGCGCTCTATTTCCACTATGTCTACGCCTGTTCCAATGATCATGAGCAATTGCCTCCTAGTGGGCGGATTTACGAATCACAGTATCATCCACTTCCACGCTTTTGCAAGTGCGAGGATAGAAACCATATTCCACGCATAGACTTTCCGTAAAAATAAGAAAACCCCCGCAAATTGCGAGGGCCTTTTTCCGCTGGCTCCTACTCAGTAGCTTGGCCAGAAGATTGTTGTGCAGCCGATTGTTGGTTTTGACGGCGAACCTCCGCAACATTTGTCTCACTTGCGAACTCAGTCGCAGCGCCTTGGGAAGCAGCGCGTTGTGCGGATTGTTGGTTCTGACTACGAACCTCTGCTGCGTTTGTTTCACTTGCGAATTCAGTCGCAGTGTTTGCTGCTTGGCTAGCTTGGTTCGCTTTGCCCATACCCGCTTGTTTGTTTTGTTTAGGCATCGTTACTTTCACCTCCTCGACGTCACTGAATATAATTTGTACAGCCCCCTATGTGCGTATCCATCCTTATTTTTCCAAATTGTGCTGTTGTTGACTTGCTTTGTCGCGAACGATCATTCATATTGGAAAGAGCAAGGCTTCTACTCTGCTTTTGAAAGGAGCAATTCTGTATGGCTCACAAGGTTATTATCTATACCCAAGTCACTTGCGGTCCTTGTCAGGAAGAAAAAATGTGGCTGACTTCAAACAACATTGCTTTTGAAGACAGAGACATCCGACAAAACGAGGCTTATTTCCAGGAAGCCATTCAATTAGGCGCCAGCATGACACCTGTTACCTACATTGAAAAGGAAAACGGCGAGCAAATGGTCATTCATGGATTTGACAAGGAAGAACTAAAAAAAGCGTTGGATCTCAATTGATCCAACGCTTTTTACGACTGATCAGCCAAATGAAGGTTCACTTGCAACTGATTTTTGTTTGACGATTGGCGACATATCCGGCAAGTTAGACAAAATTTGCTTAACTTCAGGACCGCATTCTGTATTAACGGAGTAATATACCCACGGTCCCTTCCGACGCTCTTTGACCAAACCATGAGTTTTGAGCTTAGCCAAGTGTTGGGAAACAGAGGGCTGGGAAGTTTGCAAAATTTCCACGAGATCACGGACACATAAGGACTGTACTTGCAGGAGAGCCATGATCGTCAAGCGCGTCTTGTCACCAAGTAGCTTATAAGTCTCTGACAAAAACAGAACCTGCATCAAATCCATTTCCATAAGGATACCCACCTTTGCCTTACATATCTGTTTATCAGTATACTATATGGCTTATATGATGGGGAAGATGGAACGCAAAAGTTATGTGAACCCTACTTATACATCTTGCTTTTTCATCGCCTCAATGATCTTATCTGCAGTGCGCGCAGCCAGCGCCATGACTGTATTTGTCGGGTTGCTGCCACTCGAGGTAACGAACGTAGAAGCACCCGTTATGAAAAGATTGGGTATGTCATGTGACTGCCCATATTCATTCACAACAGAGGTTTCCCTGTCATTCCCCATTCGGCATCCCCCCATGAGATGAGCGGTATCCGATACCACATGCTCTGGCTGCCCACCCATCGCCTCTATAATCCTGTTCATTTGCCCAATAGCATGCTTGTACAGTTGTTTGTCGTTCTCCTGATAACTAAACGTTACCGTAGGGATCGGCATTCCATATTCATCTTTTTCCTCAGAGAGCGTCACTCTGTTATCGGGATGAGGCAACACTTCCCCGACCAAGGTGATCCGCGCATACATATTGTAATCCAGCATGGTTTCTCGAAGCTGTTTTCCCCATAAATACGAGCCGTCTTCCCTCTCGGCAGCAATAGCAGCCGCCATCCCGACTGGGCGTGCCCCGTGTGCACTCAATGTATATCCGCGGGCAAATCCTCGTCCCCGTTCCGTCTCATAAAAATGCTGGGTCAAAGCAAGGACAGGTGTTCCTTTATACAATCTCACTTCCTCCGGGAGTCGTCCGTATACATCATGACTGGAGTGAGGCATAATAGCTTTTCCTACCCATCCACTCGAATTCGCCAACCCTTGCGGAAACTGAGCATTCGCCGAACTGAGTAGCAATCTGGGAGTCTCCACCACAAACCCGGCCAAAATGACCACACGAGCCATTTGCCTGTGCGTCAAACCATTATGGTTGAACAACACGCCGCTGACCCGGTCTCCAGCCATCAAAATTTCCGTCACCATGCAGTCGGACAGCACCTCTGCCCCCTCCGCTATCGCTTTGGGGATATGATGAATCAGCCCGCTGTACTTGGCATTCGGCATGCAACCTTGATTGCAAAAGCCACGATTGATACAGGGAGGACGTCCATCAAAGGGAGCCGATAAAATCGCCAGAGGGGCGACCACACTCTCGATTCCCAGCTTCTCGCACCCTTCTCGGAACAGTTGGGCATTGGCACTGATTGGCTCCCGAACGGGGTACGGATACGGACCTTGAAAGGAACCCCACGGAAAATGATTGGGACCTGAGACCGCAATCTCCCGTTCAATCTTGTCGTAATATGGAGCAAGGTCCTGATACGTAATCGGCCAGTCTTCCCCTACGCCGTCTACGGTCTTCGTCTTAAAATCACTCTCGTGGAAACGCAGGAACACCCCCGTAAAATGCACGGTGCCTCCCCCAATTCCCCGTCCTGAGTTGTTATGTCCCAAACGCAGTGGATCATTGCCTGCTACCAGCCTTGTTTCCTGCCAGGCCAATCTCCGCATCGACAGCTCATCACTGGCAAAATCATGTTGAGGGTCCCAAAACGGCCCTGCTTCCAGTACAACTACACGCAACCCGGCCTTTGCCAGCTCATAAGCCAGTACGCCTCCTGCCGCTCCAGCACCTACGATGCATACATCTGCGTCATCGGCGTATTTTCTTTGATCCACAGGAGTGGGGCGATGAGTAATCGTACGATGGTCATGACTCGTCATTTGCTTTTGCCTCCCATGGGTCCGTCAATCCTTTTTCCACCCGTACATAGCCGCGCGGATAAGCGGGGCCGCCGTAGCCGATGTCCGACCAAACCAACGGATGTGAATAGTACGCACTGACTGTGTCATGCAGCAACCGCTTGAAAAAATCTGCGGGAGCCATGTCTGTCCACGCCTCCTGGTTTTGGATACCCCCATTCGCGACGTGCTGAAGAACAGCTTCCTGCTGGTCTAGCTTCAACGCAACAAAATCAGTTCCATAAGCGGCATGACTCTCCGCATCAATCCCTTTCAAGCCCGAGCGATAGAGCTCTTTTTGGGGTGGAACTCCGACCTTTCGTTGCGCCTCGCCAATATTACTAGCCGTCGTATTATCCAGATGCTCGACCACAAAGGTCAGCACCTCCAAACGGTGATCATGGACCAATACGCCTACAACTGTCTGTAAGAGCAAGGATTCAGGCTTCGTAAAAAATTGATTGGCAATCGCGGGCATTCGTCTGGCCCCTACTACTTTCCTTGTGTGAGCATCCCACTCTGTATGCTGGTCCCAAACATCATAGGATGGGTAACGCCCAGGCTTCTCCATGTCCACTCACCCCTTCGAAAACGATTTTTACCAAAACAGCGCAAGAAGCCCTAATGCTGACATTGCGGTGATCAGTAATGGAAGAATCACAGGAGGACCAACGAGAAAATTTTGACCTTGCGAATAACCTCCCACACGCTGCCCAACCCCGACCGTATGCAAATAGGCCCCGTACAAACCACCAGCCATGCCGACCACCATCATCAAAGCAAACCCCCAACGCAGCCAACCCGCATTCACAAACGATAAAACAATAGCAGTAACCGCAAATACAGGGAGCTCAAGCACGGGAATCCACATTGCCCAATGTCGGAAGTTTTGTCTGGAGTGAAAAAGCGTGACCTGAACCGCAATCAGGGCAAACGCCAATCCAGCAAAAAGTATCAGTACGCGTTCGATCGGCCAGCCATGCCACATGGAAACATCCTCCTTTTTACGTACGTTGCGCCTATTTTTTCCGTCCGTGCCAGGTCCTATTCTGCCTATTTCACTCAAGCAGCGTGATGAATAGAAAAAACCTGCTGACTATTAACCAGCAGGCTTTTCATTCCCTATGAAAAATAAACTAACGTCAAATACAATCCAAGCAAGGTTACCGTCAATGTCGGTACGGTCAAAATAACCCCCGTCCGAAAGTACTGTCCCCACGTAATCGTCACATCTTTACGTCCCAAAACATGCAACCAGAGTAAGGTCGCCAGTGATCCAATCGGAGTCATTTTCGGCCCCAAATCGCTCCCGATCACATTCGCGTAGATCATGGCTTCCCGCAACAATCCGTCTGCCTGTGTCCCGGCAATCGCTAGTGCGTTGAACATCACTGTCGGAAGGTTGTTCATGACAGAGGAAAGAACAGCAGCGAGAAAGCCCGTCCCCAAGGTCGTTGCCAATAACCCATGCGCCATAAACCAATCCAAGGTATCCTTGACCAAGTCAGTCAATCTCGCGTTGTGCAGCCCCCACACCACGACATACATGCCGATCGAGAAAACAACGACTACCCACGGCGCTTCTTTCATAATCCGCCGCATAGCGATCGCTTCACTTTTTCTTGCAGCCAGGCAAAAAATGATAGCTGCCCCCGCAATAATGATAGAAACGGGCGTATGGATGGACTCGCTCATAAAAAAACCAATCAACAAGACCGCAAGAATCGGCCACGCCAAGCGAAACATTCTGTGGTCGCGAATCGCTTCCTCCGGATTTTTCAGATGGGAAAGATCAATCTGCGCCGGGATGCTTTTGCGAAAATATAGGTACAAAACCAGCAGACTTCCACCAATCGAAAACAAAGTCGGAATGATCATTTTGGCCGCATACGCAGCAAAGCCAATATCAAAATAGTCAGCTGAAACAATATTCACCAGATTGCTAATCACAAAGGGCAAAGAACTCGTATCAGCAATGAATCCGCTCGCCATGACAAATGCCAAAACCGTTTTCCCATCCAGCTTTAGTGCCCGCACCTGTGCCAATACAATCGGTGTCAGGATCAAGGCTGCCCCATCATTCGTAAACAAGGCAGATACGAGTGAACCAAGCAGGATGACATAAACGAACATAAGCCGCCCATTCCCTTTGGCAAATCGAGCCATATGGAGCGCAGCCCATTCAAAAAAACCGATTTCGTCCAATACAAGTGAAATGATGATAATTCCGATTAAGGCGAGCGTTGCATTCCAGACAATCGAGGTGACCTCTGCGACATCCGCTATTGTGACTACCCCGATCGCCAAAGCCAACAGTGCTCCTCCTACAGCCGGATACCCAATCGACAGCCCCCGCGGTTGCCAGATGACCAATGTCAACGTGATCAGAAAAAGAAAAAATGAAATCCAAACCATTGCATGTATCTCCTTTCCAAAAACCAAAAAGAACGGACCTCGAAAAGTCCGCTCTCCTACCATACTACAAATTAAAATGATCCGAAACGTCCGGTAATGGAATCCTTTAAAGTAAAATGTGGCCACCTTCTACATGAAGAACAGTGCCGGTTACAAAACTATTTTGGAGCAGGTATAGTACGCTTTGTGCGACGTCTTGTGCTTGTCCAACTCGTTTCACAGGGAGCTTGTCTGCCAATGTTGCATAGAAATTATCGCGCACATCTTCAGGCATTTTACTGCGTGATGGCGTATCAATAATGCCAGGTGAAACGATATTCACTCGGATTGGTGCCAATTCCAAGGCGAGGGTTTGCCCCAGATTCGAAACGGCCGCATTGACTGCGCCGAGGGCAGACGAACCACTCATCGCTTTGTAGGCGACGACTCCGGAGAATAAGGTGATGGAACCGTTTGTTGAAATCTTCGGCGCTCCGTACTTCGTCGCGTAGTATTGGCCCCAGAATTTGTTATCGAACAACTTCCGCGCTTGGGCTGTATCCGTTTGAAGGAATGAACCGCCAGATGTTTCAGCAGCACTCACGACCAGATGATCAAACGTGCCTACTTTTTCAAAAAAGGCCTGAACTTGCTGCTCATCGGTGGTATCCAGCGTATACGCCGAGGCTTTGGAGCCCAGACTCTCTTTTGCCTTCTGCAATTTTTCTTCGGAGCGGCTGGCAATGATCACTTCAGCTCCTAGTGCTATTGCCTGTTTGGCTGTCTCCAAACCAATTCCAGAGCTTCCGCCGATGATGACTATCTTTTGATTGTGCAACATGATAGGATCTCTCCCCTTTCCTTTGAGATTTTCATTTAGAAACTCAATACTTGTTTGAGATGCGCCTCGAGTTCGGATACAAATCGATCGATCTGCGGATTTTTGATGACGTCATAGCAAGCAAAGCTCTTTACAGGTTGCATGCCCAAAAATTCCTTTACGCGGTGCAAATGGCTGATTGCATCTTCCAAGCTTTCCCCTTTAAAAAATTGGGTTGGATCGTTAAATGCTTTTTCTGGAGCATTCCAAGTCGTCGAGAACATATATTTTTTGTCGGTTAATAAACCGCCTCTTCCGTATTGATTCGCACCCTTGAAAAACAATCCGTACGCAAATACTTCATCCATATATGTTTTCAGTAACCCAGGGACACTGAACCAGTAGATGGGGGTTTGATAAATGACCATGTCTGCCCAAAGAAATTTCTCGTGCTCTTCTTCGATTTTGTATCCATTTTCAATAATAGTAGTTCGCACATGGTTCTCTTTCTCGAGCAGACTCACCATATGATCCATCAACGTTTGGTTCAGTTTCCCCTCTGATGAGCCATATTTTTGGTGACCATTGATGATTAGGATTTTTTTCATTTTTTACATCTCCTTTACGACGCCAATTTGTTGCATAAAGGTTAAATTGTCTTCCAGGTGCCAGTCTTCAACAAGCTTCCCATCCTTGATACGCAAAACATCGATCGCCATAAATTGAATGGGCTTCCCGGTCAAAGGTTTTCCCATAAACTCGCCTTTGCTCGTACCCGTAAAGGAAAGACGAGCTGTCACCTTGTCCCCTACTACCAATAAATCCTCAATTGTGCATTGCAAGTCGGGAACTGCTTTACGAAAGTTGCGAGAAGCGAATAACAGGCCATCGGGACCTTGAGGTCTTCCTTTCGGCAACGTGTTATCAATGAAACTTGGAGAAACGGTTTGTGCAATGAGATCCTCGTTCCCCGTGTTCCAGAATCCGTAGAAACGTTGAGCGGCCTGTACCATTTCGGTAGCTTCCGTTGCGTTCAATGAGGAGTCAATCGTCATTGAAACGGGTTGAGGAAGATCCTTCAATAGTTGAACGTCTGTCTTGACGGACAATTCAGCAGTTTGATTCTCATAAGCTGACGTTTTCGAATCATTTGCGCATGCTGTTGCGAACAGCATCGTCCCGAAGATGACAGCAATACCAGCTATCGAACTCATTTTTTTGGTGCGTGGAATCATGTTGTTCGGATCAACTCCTTATAGAGTGGAAGTATCGGTTCACATTGATATTGTAAATATACTAACTTTATTTATGGAAGTAGTGATATTTAATTCATATAGTTTCCGAAAAGATAGTATTGCGCTATACTAGGCCAAAGAATCCTAAAAAATATTTTGGAGGATATTCCGATGAACGTTCTTGAGCCAATCGAACTGAACAAAGGAACCCCGGGCCAACCTTGCCCCATTGCCAAAACGCTTGACGTAATAGGGACCAAATGGACCTTTTTAATCATTCGGGACCTGCTTATCGAAGGAACGCTGCGTTTCAGCGACCTGCTGAAATCCATGGATGGGATTAGTCCGAAAACACTTTCGCTCAGACTGAAGGAATTGGAGGAGCACGGCATATTGGAAAGGAAGGTGTTTCCAGAAGTCCCTCCGCGCGTGGAATATACGTTAACGGAGAAAGGGAAACGATTGGAAGGTATTTTCATTGAGTTAAAGAGATTTGGGTTACAGTTATAAACGTTTTAAAATTAAAAAGAGCGGACCTCAAAAAGTCCGCTCTCCTACCATCATGCCTATTAAAATTATCCGAAACGTCCGGTAATGTAATCCTCTGTTCTTTTGTCACGAGGATTTTGGAAGATCGTCGGGGTACTGTCAAACTCGACTAGCTCTCCATTCAAGAAAAACGCAGTCTTATCGGAAATACGTGCTGCCTGCTGCATGTTGTGCGTCACGATTACAATCGTATAACGGCTCTTCAGCTCTTCCAACAGCTCTTCGATTTTCGCAGTAGAAATCGGGTCAAGGGCAGAGGTTGGCTCATCCATCAAAATGATCTGTGGCTGAACAGCGAGTGCCCGTGCGATACAGAGGCGTTGCTGCTGTCCACCCGAAAGCCCTGTTGCTGGCTTTTTCAGTACATCCTTCACTTCATCCCAGAGGGCTGCTGCCTTGAGGCTTGTCTCTACCAACTCGTCCAACTTGTTACGATCGTTCATGCCATGGAGTCTCGGCCCGTACGTGATGTTGTCATAGATGCTCTTCGGAAAAGGATTCGGATGCTGAAACACCATGCCGATATTTTTGCGAAGTCGCTCAACCTCTACGCGAGAGCTATAAATATCCTCATCGAACACTTTTACCGTTCCCGTAATTTTGGTGTTCGGTACTGAATCGTTCATTCGATTCAACGTCCGTAAAAATGTAGACTTACCGCAGCCGGACGGACCAATTAATGCTGTAATGGAATCAGGCTCTACATCCAGATTTATATGATAGAGGGCTTGCTTATTACCGTAGAAGAGATTCAACTCTCTCACCGAAATAACGCTCATACGGTCTTCGCTCCTTCGTGATTGTTACGTCCTTTTACTTCCCCACTATAGCGCACCAATGTTAGGGTTCCGTGTGATGTTTATTAAGTTTCGATAAAGTTTTTGTTTTGGGACTTTTTACATAGGTCATTTTACATTAAGTTATGGTAAATCTTGCTGGTAAAGCATATACGCCCCCCTAAGTACCCCCTACAATGAAGCTGAACGTTTTGAAGAATAAGGGGAGAACAATGAATGCCAGACATAAGAAAACTATGGGGTCACTCGTCGTTTCATTATCGTTCAATTTTCACCAGGCTGTTCGCAGGCATTATGGGGATGGTAGTCTGCATGATGGCAATCGCCGCTTTCTTCATCAGCTATCAATCCGAAGCCACGCTTAATGAAAAAACAAAGCAGCAATTACACGAGGCATCAGGTGCAGCTCTACAGAAAGTACATAGCAGGGTCTATGACATCGTAACCGCCTTGCAATCATTTGCTTCCACTTATAAAAACAGCACGGTTACCAACAGTCAGATCTTTGGCATTTTTACAGATATGTCTGCCAGCAATCCTACGATTTCTGAGTTACAGATCGTCACCACAGACGGACGGTATTTAACCTTTCCAGGATCACCCCTCGACAGTTCCTACGATCCGCGAAAAATGGACTGGTATGAGGGCGCATTGAATCAACCAAACCAGGGGATTTTTGTCTCAGATGTCTTCCAGTTTTCCGAGACGGAGTTTCCCAAGATCGCCGTCTCACTCCCTTTGCGCAATGAAGACGAGGAGCCCGTAGGCGTCGTCGTGGCATTTGTCTCTGTCCCGAAGCTGAGCGAATCCATCGGGCAGATTAAACTAGGGGAAACTGGATATGCCATGATTGTTGATCAACAAGGCAAGCTGGTCGCTCATCCCGATCAGTCCTACGCGTTGCAGCGCCCTCTTCTCTCAGAGCTTGCGATCGTGCAAAACGTCATCGCTGGTCAATCTGGCTACGAACCGAGCAGGATTAATGGAGTGGACTCTTTTGCCGCCTATCAATTTGACCCCTCCCTAAAATGGGGAGTGATCGTCGCACAGTCGGTATCCGAGGTAAAGCAAGAAGTCCGTCGCCTTCAGCTAACCATTTTGGCCGTCTCACTCGTCGGACTCGCTGCACTTGCACTCATGCTGTATGTGTACGTACGTCGAATCATCAAGCCGATTAAGGAAGCACAACAAAAAATGTCCGCCTTTAGCGAGGGCGATCTCCTGCAAACCATGTACGTACAAAGCAATGATGAAATTCGCCAGTTGGCCGACAGCTTCAATCGAATGAGTGAACAAATCCGGACGATCATCGGTAAAATCCAGTATGTCATCTCAGACGTCAAACAAGTAGCCGATCATGTGGGAAAAGGCTCTCGCCATTCTCACGCCATGCAGTCAGAAGTCGTATCCGTAACAGAGCGACTTGCCCAAGAAATGGACAACCAGCAGGAGCAGATCGATGATATCCACGCCACGATGGCCGGCATCACGCAAGAAATGTCTCGAATCACAGACTCCATGGAAAAAGCAATCGTACAGAGCCAGGAATCACGTCAGCAAAATGCGAAAGCAGCAACCTCCATTGATTTGCTAAAAGAAAATATGCACAGTATCTCAGAGGATATGAAAGCTTCTATGCATGCCATGTCCTCCATGAGAGAAAGCATGAGCGACATCAACGAAATGCTCGGTCTGATTTCCGCCATCTCCAAGCGAACCAAACTTTTGTCCTTCAATGCTCGAATCGAAGCTTCCAGGGCTGGACAAGCCGGAATCGGCTTCAGCGTCGTAGCAGACGAGATTCGCTTGCTGTCTGACCAGACCGAAGAAGCATCGGCCCGCATTCAAAAGGTAATTGAATCAGGGGAAGAACGAATGGAGCATGTAGCCTCCTGCTTGCAAACGACCGATCACGCTACTGTAAATGGCATTCAAACCTTACACCAGGCCGCTTCTATCTTTCACAATACGATCCAGCTCAGTGAAGCGTTGACTGCGCAATTTGAATCGATCAGAACGCTCACAGGAACAATCTCGACACAGAGCCAAGCCATTTCACAGCGGGTAGACAATCTGTCTGCGTCTGCACAGCAAGTCGTATCAGGCACACAGCAAGCCGTAGCCGCCAATCAAGAAAGTTTATCTTTATCGGAGCAATTTCTCGATGACTCCCTGCGTTTGGCAGATATCGTTGAGGATCTGGAGCAAGCGATCAAATTTTTCAGAGCGGAAGACAGTCCCTCTTTTCAAAAACATTCATCCTGATAAGAAAAAGCCCTCCTGCAAGCACAT
>NZ_JAQMYO010000023.1:0-40972 GCF_028369215.1 Brevibacillus sp. AG
GAGACGAAAAGCTGTATTCCCGATTACTTGTAAAAAGTAATCGGGAATACAGCTTTTTTTGTGTAATAAGTGTAACCGTGCAGAATGAATGCACGGTTTTTTTGTTTTCTTTTTTTGTCCCTCTATCATCCCCTACGCTAGAAACAATGGAGAGGAGGGGGAGAATGTCTATTCATCCGTTACGACTGTTGGCTATATTGCTTCTCGCTACATGTATAGGTATAGCGTCTTTCACCATTTTGAAACCACATCAGGTGACCTATATACAATTACGATCATCAGTAGAAAAAGAAAGTGGCCAATTACTGGAAGCAAAGGATATGGAGCCATTGACATTGAGACTGGGAGGGATTTTTCAACGACCCTTTGCTCCAATTCCAGGCTTGATTCCATGGGAAGAAGGACAGAGTCTTGTCGGTTTAGCATTCACTCGTCACGTGAAGGGAGGCCGCCCGTTATTGCAAAGTGATTTGGAGCAAACAAGTAGTGTACAAGGCAGTGGGGTGATAACAGAAGAAATGACAGGTATGAGCATTCCCATAGACAATGTAGCAGGAGTTTCACCGCATGTATCAAGCGGAGAAAGGGTACACGTCTATGCTTCTTTTGAAGATGAGACAGGAGCACATTCTGGACTCCTATTGCAAAATATGCCGATCATTGGCATTCAACGCGAAATGGAAGGTGATCACCCCAATCTGGTAGCTGTTACTCTCTCCCTGACACGTGATGAGGCTGTTCTGCTAACACACGCACTTCATTATGGAAAAATCAGATTGGGCTTGGCTGCAGTGAAGGATGGGGGAAATCCGGGAATAGGAGACGCAAAATTCGCTGCAGAGTTAATGAAGACGAAAACACGCTGGGGTATTCAAAAGGAGGAGCAGGAGTGAAAAGGCGTTTGCTCATAGTAGATGATGATCGAGATTCAGCTCGTTTGTTAACGGCTCAACTTATTAACAGCAGATGGGTAGAAGTGTGCGGGGAAGCACTCGGAGTGGAAGAGGCATGGGCAAAATTACAGGCAAACCAACCCCATTTGGTATTGCTCGGTGGTATAAAGGGAACGGAAAGAGGTGTGTTGTGTCAGCAATTTCGGCTAGCCTTTCCTCATCTTTCATTTATTGCCGCTTGCTCAAGCGATGAACTGATGTGGGAGCCGTTTTTCCGGAACTTAGGCTTATGGGTTATTGCCAAGCCCATTGAACCAGGGCAAATCGAAGCGTTAGCAATGATGATACAGCCTCAAGGCATGGGAGCAGAAGCTACGCCACAACAACACCAGTATGTAATCCAGGAACAAACCAAGAGCTATCCGAGCCAGCCGCCTTCATTCTCAGAGCCGATTACAGATAGACAAGTCCCTGAAATGACTCGTTCCAAACAGCTTATTACTGTTTACGGTCCAAAAGGTGGCGTAGGAAAAACATTTATTTCTCGTGAGCTAGCGGTTTTCTTTTCCATGCAAAAAAAAGAAGGTCTCCCATTGCGGGTAATTGCTGTTGACTTCAATCTGGATCTCGGTACATTTGCAACTACCTTGAATCTCCCTCGTACCCCTAATCTTTTTACGTGGGTAAAGGATCTTGATGCTCAGTTGCATTCGTTTATTCAGAGTCAAGAAAATGACCCTTATTCCATAAGCAGTGAGGAATGGCAGAAATACGCACAAGCCTTGCCGTTATCTCCACAACAAATCGAGAAATATGTGGTTGCTCATTCTGATACGGGATTGCATGTACTTACCTCCCCCCGTGATATTCGACAAAGCTTTGAAATCCGTGACTATCATTTATATCTGATTCTCGAAACGTTAAAACAAAGCGACTACGACGTCATTCTGATCGATACGGCTCCTGATACAACAGATGCAACGATTCAAGCTCTGTTTTTTGCAGAACATGTCGTGATGGTGGGAAATCCGGTGGTAGACTCCATTGAAAATATTCAACGATTGCTGAAACTGTTGAGAGAAGCAGAGTACCCTGAAGAACGCATTCAAATTTGCATGAATCGGTTGCAACGGAAAGAAATGTTTACCTTAGATGAAATTCGTGCCTACTTTCAACTTCACTCTAGCAAAAAAATCTTCTCAATACCTGACGATGTAGAAGTAAAAAAATCGATTAACACCGGAACGCCAGTCATGCTCCAGTCAGGGAGAATTCCGGCCAAGGAAGCCATTAAGACACTAGGAAAAGCACTGTTTCCTGTAGATGGGGAACAAGTTAAGGCTATTGGAAAAGAGAAACAAAAAGAGAAAACATCTCTCTTCAAGTGGTTATGGGGATAAGGGAGGGTATCATGTTCGATAAAAAACAGTTACTAGGCATTTCTAATCAAGTCCGCACAGCGCAAGAATTACGGTCAGCGGGGAGGGGAATGGCGGGAGTACCTTCGACGCTTCACGAAAAAATGCATGCCCCCGACCACGAGCGGACGAATGAAAAATGGGTCGGGACAGATAGGGAAACATCGATTCGTACCCAGATTGTTGAGAAATACGGAAAACGATTATGGGAGGAAAAGCAGTCCCCACTCTTTTTAGATGAGTTGATGACAGATCTTCGAATGCTGTTGGAGTCGCAAACGACACTGACATCCATACAAATGGAAGCAGAAGTAAAACGATTGCTGCATTCTTTGACGGGTTGGGGGCCATTAGATGCTTTGTTAGAGGATAACGACATTACGGAGATTCTTTTTCATCGCTATAACTATCTCGTCATTGAAAGAAAAAGTACTGGTCGTCTTGAATCGCCAGACATTGCTGTTTTTCGCGATGAGGAAGAGCTGCTGCGCTTATTGGAACAAATTGCAGCGACAATGGGGCGTGAGTTTAATGAAACAAAAGCAGAGCTGCATACACAGCTTCCGGACGGTTCCCGGGTTGCTGCTACGCATCGCTCTATTTCTCCTGATGGTCATATGCTCACGATCAGAAAACACCGTGAGTTATTCAGCGAGTCCGACTACTTGCGGTATGGTTCCATTTGCGAGCCGATGCTTCTCTTTTTAAACAGAGCCGTCCGATTATCTCGTGCATCTGGCATTGTTAGTGGAGGAACAGGCTCAGGCAAGACACATATGCTCAATCTCATCTCCCAATATGTTCCTAATCATTTAAGTATTATTACGATCGAGGATGTTTTGGAGATGAAGCTTCAGCATCCTTTCGTGCGCAGATTTTTAGCGAAACCTGCGAATTATGAGGGGAAGGGTGGGTTTTCGATCAAGGATTGTGTTCGTTTGTCCTTGAGAAAAAGGCCGGATGTCATTATGGTCGGTGAGACACGAGGTGGCGAAATCGTAGATATGCTTTGGGCGATGAATACGGATCACCCTGGTAGCTGGAGCACAGCACATGCAAACTCACCGCGAGCTTTGGTCGATTCAACATTGCCCATTTTATTTGGAAAAGTAGATGAAGGGTATAGTGCTGAGGAGCGCAATTTAATGATCGGTTCAGCACTGGATCTGATTGTTCAAGTAAAACGTTTTGAAGAAGACGGCAGTCGCAAGGTGGTTGCGATAACGGAGGTAGTGGGGACGGGTCAATCGCATGAAGAATGGATAAAACGAGCTTGCAACATTAAACAGGTTCTCCCTGATCGGGTGTACTTACAGGATATTTACGTGTACGAAGCAACTGGGGTGGAGAATGGGAGAGTAAAGGGCCACTTCAAATGGACAGGCTATCGCCCAGAGCGACTGATTAAGCGATGGCTAGAGAAAGGCCTGTCACGAGAGGAGATTGAGCAAGTCTTTTTCACCACACCAATACCGCTATAGGAGGAGAAGGCATGGATATTAGCTTACCTATTGCGATAGGGATGGGGATGGCCATCCTGTTATTGATCATGCCCAACAAATTGTATATGCGAGAACCGACGGGGAAGCACGAAATTGTAGAAGTCCTGCAACAGGACAGAAAAACAATTTGGAAGCAGTTTGAGGAGAGGTTGGCCAAATCGCGCTCAGGATGGGGGATAAACCAGTATGTGACCCTCTCTTTTTTATTGGGGATCGCGTCCTTTGGTGTGAGTAGTCAGATCCTACAGTCTTGGTGGATGGCATTGCCTGCTTTGCTGGCAGGGATTATGTTTACCGAACGGTTGGTGAGTGTATGGGGAGCTCGTCGAAAGGACGATTTCGAAGCAGGCAATGTAAAAGCGATTCGTCTCATGGCCAGTTCTTTACGTACTTCACCATCGTATTTGCATGCGTTTGAACAGGTAGCGGCTAGTCCATTCTTATCAGAAATTGTATTAGAGGAATACAGGCGTATTGTAGAGCTATTGCGGGCACAAGTCCCGTTGGAGCACGTAATGAATCGATTCTTTGAACGTACAGGATCAGCAGATGTCAAATATTTAGCGACCATTGTCCACATTCAACGTGAGATGGGCGGAGATATGGCCAAAACGCTCGATTTGGCTGCCTCTTCGATATTGCGGCGCCGACAGTCGCTCCGTAGACAAAAAGCAGCAATGGCGCAGATCGTCGCACAAGTGAATTTACTAAGTGTCATGCCGTTTGTTTTTGTCATTGCGTTGTATGTGAATAATCCTAATCATTTCGACCCACTAACGGCCACAGTGGGGGGAAGATTGCTTATTTTGGGAAGCTTGGCTTCTATTTTGATTGGGGGAGAAGCAATTCGTTATGTTGCGCAAAAAAGCATAAGCAGGGGAGCATAGGAGAGGGTGCAATGTTCGTTCTCGTTACTAGTATATTGGTGAGTGTTGCTATATTTCTGTACGGTCTTCCGTCATGTGTGAGTAAGGAAGAACCATTCTCCGCCACGCTTTTGGGCAGGATTGATTCCGAGAAACAAGCCAAGCTTGAGCAATCTTTTCAACATGGACGAAAAAGGTGGACACTGGTTCGAGGCTTGGAGAAAAACCAGGTACTGCTACAGCATTTTTACAAATGGACGGGTGTCGATAAGAAAAAAATAGAGGAAACATTGGCTCGTTTGGGGATCGAGATAAGCCTGACAGAGATTGTCTTGTTCCGGCTCATCAGTATGTGTTTCATAGCTTCATCTCTAGCTTCATTGGCAACAAGCATGGTTAACGGTGAAAAAATCGGTACGGTAAATGGTCTCCCCTTAACGTTTAGCTTATTTTTGTACTTGCTTCCAAACATGCTGCTAGATTGGGCGGACAAGCGGGCAAAAGCTGAAATTCGTGCGCAGGTTCCTATTTTTTTCAGCATAGTGCAATCACTGGTGGAAGCAGGCATGCCATTGCAGCAGGCTGTTAAGCAGACAGCGAGACGGTTTGATGCAAGACTGGGCAGAGAGCTTGCGAGCCTAGAAATGGGAGAGAAAAGGCATGGGAACTGGAGAAAGGCGCTTGAAGAGTTGGCCTTTCGGTGGGAGGTAGATTCGTTGACTACCATCGCGCTGGAGATGAACGAGGCGATGAAAAAAGGGGTTAGCCTATCACAAATGTTGTCTGTCCAAGTAGAGGAGCAAGTGAGACACCAAGAAGACGAAGCTACTACCCATATGAATCGGTTAAATATCAGGTTATTGCCTTTTGTCATTTTGTTAATGGGCCTGCCGCTGTTGTTCTTGGTGATGGGTCCTGCATTCATCGGCATCGGAGAAAGCTTGTAGAAAAATTAGCGAATGTAAATATTTTTGCGAGAGGCACTGTCTTTTGGCAGAGTGAAAATAGAACCAAAATCTCAATGAGGAGTGAATGGAATGGGAACCATCGCAGATTACGTCAAGCGTTTTTGGTATGAGGAGGACGGTGTTACGATCGTGGAAATGGTCATTATTATTGCCGTCATCTTGATTGTACTTATTCCGACACTGACACAACTAGGCACTGCCGAAGACGAGAAGCTGAAGGAACTGCAAGAAAAGATAAGCAAATGACAAACGTAATCTTGCTGGGCGTGTTAGGAGCGGCAGCATGGACGGATTGGAGACTAAGAAAAATACCGAATACTCTTGTTTTTCCAGCGATTACTGTCGGCTTATGGTATCAGTGGGAAGGTGAATTATTAGCCGGAGCATTGTTAGGTGTGGCAGGAGCCTTTTTGTTGACAGTTGGTCCCGTAATCTTAAAAGGGATGGGGATGGGGGATCAAAAGTTGCTGATGGCTGTTGGTGCTTGGACGAGCTGGAGTGTGGTGTATTCTTTGTTTTTGCATTCCATCGTTTTGTGCCTGCTTGTTATGGTGTTCTATCCGCAAAATTGGGCTCGCTTATGCAACAATCTTCAAATCATAGCAGCCGGATGGTCAGCTCATCGACAAGTATGGCTTCCAGGCAGGGAAAAAACAGCCTTTTCATTCCCCTACGCGGTATATTTGCTGGTTGCTTTTGTGTTCCAATCCGTACGAGATGTCATCGGAGCAAGCGGATGATCACACGCATGGGACGAGTGATACGTGCGAGGGTGAAAGATGAGCGAGGCAGCCAAATGATTGAGTTTATTTTGGTGTTTCCTTTAGTTTGGATCTTGATCGTATTCTCCTTTGACCAATTCAGCATGATGTACAACAAGCAAAAGGCATTGGCGGCTGCGTATGAGGCAGGGAGAATTGCTGCAGTGCAGCCCAATTTCGGGTTGGCCAAATTCCATGCGAAAGAGCGAGGTACATCAGAATTAGAACAAGGTATCGGAGTCCTTCACAAAGATGTGCACCTGGAGCTTGATGGGAACGGCTGGAGAAAAGGCAGTCATGTAAAAGCTGAAGCAACAGTTTCATTTCGGCTTCTCGCTACGGGGGAATTATACGAGATAACCGAAAGCTATCACCTGATGGTTGAAAATGCGGAGGAGAAGCAATGAATGATCAGTTGCACCATTTTTTGTTTCGAGTGAAGGAAGAGCGCGGGGCAACCATGATTACTGTGCTCTTCTTTCTCTTCTGCTTAGGCAGCCTGCTCTCTATCCTGTTATTTTTGGAGCAGACAGATTATCTAAAAATGAAGATGCAACATACAGCAGATCTGATTACCAAAGGATCGCGTGCGGCTGGAAAATGGGAATACGAGGATTCAAACGGTGATAAGCAAATCAGATTGTTTGCGACAACAGAAGAAGCAGAACGGCGTGATGCGGATATCATTCGTGGGGCACGTGAAGAAGCTGGGATTCTTTGGAGATTAAACAGGCCGAATCTGGAGGGGACAAGTGATGGGGTCTCTGTCATTCACCAAAAAGGTGAACGGCCTTATTTGTACTTGCAAGGAATCTATCATTTAGAAGTAAAGGTTGAGAAGAATATACCTGTATTTTGGGATGAGCTGTTTGTAAAAATGAACAGAGTCTCCCAGTCTGGAGTCTATGAATAAAGTCACAATTTTGAACAAAGGTACTGTTATTTTTGTCCTAATCCCGCATGGTAATTTAGTAGTATATTCCATAAATGGGGATAGGAGTGAGATGACAGTGCCTTCAAAAATAGTCGATCGGTACAAACGAATTCTTAACGGAGAGCAAAAGCGTTTTTCCCCGTATGAGTTCGAAGATGTGCAGTACCGTAAGCAAAAAGTCCAATTAGTTGTCAGATATGCGATTGAAAATGTGAAAAGATGGACGCCAGAGCAGGCGCGGCGTGAATTGAGCTTGCAAGATGTTAAAGAATTGAAGCTGCATTTAGTAAGGGAATTTATTGAACCGCCTATCGAGGCAAAGGCTGAGGATGTGTATTATTTCGTCGAATTTGCTTATCCGTATTTACCTCGGCTTTCAGAAGAGCAACGAGTGCTATGGGTTTACCAAGAAGTGCTTTCAGGCATAAGACGTCATTTTCCCCCATCTTATTTTCAGAGCATAAAGGGTGAGGAACGGGCAAAAATATGCGTCGACTATATGTGCAGGCATCTACTAAAGCTGACAGATTTGCGTCAACTGCCAAGTATCTTCAGCAAAACAGAGAGAGCATATACGCTCCTGAAAACATATAAACTCAAGATTCTCGTCGATACACTCTACTTTTCACCATTTGATATGGTCACGGAAATGTATCCCGAACTTAGTGATCCCTCTTATTGGGAAGAGTTATAAAAATATTTGCACAACCCTGCTGTCTTTTTTTACGGTAGAGATAGTTTCATAGGCTTATAAGCAGATGAAACGGCCGTACTCTACAGGTGAGAGAAGGAGGCGTTGCGTATGGCAACAGTAGAGGCTCACCAGAAATGCTCTGCATCCGTGGAGCAGCTTCTAGGGCGACAAGTACGCTACCAGAAGCACAAACCCGGCAGGTATCTTTCAGTGGAAAGAGTTCCGCAGGGAGCGTTCCAGATCGAATCCGTACATCGATTTGGAGACAGAGTAGTACTCAATGACGGACTGATTGTAATGGAGAATGCTCCAACCGTCATGGAGCGCGGGGGAAGGATCGCTCTTCTTTTCGCGACCGGAGAAGAACTTTACTTTGTAACTGAGTAGGTTCTCTTAATCGCCTTGCACGGGTGCGTGTGAGGCGACCCATAAAGCGAAATGCCTGGTTTATCAGGCTAAATAAGATTCGACGAGTCGAGAATGCTGTTGGAGAATATCTATCGCTCTATAATAAGGAAAATGGGGGTATATTGACGTGTTGGCAAAGAGTGCAATCGAATTAGTCAACCGCTGCTATGAGGAGACAAACAAGCTGACATTGTTGTCATTGGAAGAGTTTAAGGAATCCTTTATTGCTTTTGTTTTTGGAGATTACCAGGAAGAGTTTATGGTTCAGTATGATCTGGAAGAGTTTTATGAGCATCTGAATCAGCTTCAGTTATCGAATTGCCGGAGAGATTTTGATCGAGCAGTTGAGGAATGGTACATCACAGAGTATGGAAGCGGGTATAAAGGCGTCAGTTATCATGACATTTTGTTTACGCTAGTAAAGGAAGCAGTCGTTCAATATCAATCGCCCAATCGGATAGCACTCATCCGGGACGTAACCAAGCTCCTTACTATGCCAAATGGATTCCTTGCCCGTTGGCAAAATGGGCAGATACGTGAGCGTCCCATCCCCACATATTTTAAATACTTGATGAAGCTTGGAGTACGTACACATGAAGATATTGAAACGTTGGTAGACATGTGGCTGGTAGAGTACCCAAACGCATTTAATAAAAAGCAGCAGGAGCTATTTGCCAATCCACCGAGAAGAGGAAGACCTAACAACGTCGAGCTCGCTCTGTTAATCGAGCTAGCCATGAAAGTGAGACCAGAAATGACAGCTCAGGAACGAGAGCGGCTGCGCAAAATATACTATTATCATCGCAAGTCCCTCACTGTTCGAGAGATGGTTGAGAAATTTGAGAAATACATTGCCAGTAAAAATAAATCAAATGATTCCCAGGTGGGATAATCATGTTTCACCAAATGAGCCGCTTTGTCTCCAGGTTCCGAGATTTGGAGCAACAGGAGTTTTCACAGTCAATTGAGGAAGAGCGGCATTGGAGAGTGCTTAAAGAAAAGCTTGCTTCGCCACAAATAGTTGAGCAACAGGAGTCGTATCAGCGTAAATGTATTGCTGTTATGAGTTTGTATGCACAGGCTGGAGCTAGTTTTCTTGCAAGTAACCTAGCGTATGCATGGTCAGGAAAAGGCATTCCTGTCACCCTTTGCGAGTTACCAAAAGTGACTTCCTATTATTATTTTGCACTTGATTTTGAACGTAGAGTTCGACAACAAGTAAGAGATTCTCCTACACCATCGCTCCTCATGCAGAATAACCATCTTCGCATCCAGATAGATTCCCCAGCACAACTTCAGCACGAATCTTCTCAAACAGATACAGCCAACTGGTTACTACGGATTTGTAAGGATAGTCCCCTTGTTGTCATTGATGTTTCTTCCTACTGGAATGATCTCTACTCTAAACAAATTTTTGAGCATGCCGACGAAATATGGGTAGTATTTGATGCAGATTTGGCTAGACTTACCCGTTTGTTCCTGGTAGATCAAGCCCCTGCTTGGTGGAAGACAGAAAGAAGAAAAATAAAAATGATAGCAAACAAGTGGAATAGCCAATTGTCTCGGACAAGCATCATGAAAAAAGTAGAAGGAACGCTCTCATTATGGGATCAGCAGCCTGGAGCTGCACAGGTAACTGACATGATTCCGCTGATGGATGGAGAGAAAACAGCAATGGCAAGTGCTAAAGCCAACCTACTATTGGAGCTTTTCCCAGAGGAAGAGATTGAGTTTCAGTCATTGATTCATGCTTATAAAGGAAGGATGTTATGAAGAAGCAAACATTGCTTGTCATTTGCTTAATTTCGTTTCTGCTAGCAGGGTCGTCCTTTTATGCAGCCACTCAGTATATTGACGCGATGGCTGCGGAAAAGCTGTTTGCCCCAGTTGTAAAAGTAGCTGCTGGGAAAGAAATATCAGCTTTCGAGCCGATTACACAAGATGATGTGATACTTGTACAGGAAGAAGTGGATGAAATTCTTCCAGGCTCAGCACGTGATTTGGATACTGTTCTGGGGAAAAGGAGCACGCAGACTATATATGAAGGCGAACAATTATTAGTGGAAAAGCTGACAGATACGCAGCTTTTACCGGAAAAAGGGGAGGCGCGCTACGAGTTCCCCCTACTATCCATTCATCCTTTAACGGAATTACGCAAAGGCGATCATGTGAAAATTTGGGTCAAATACAAGAATCTCTCGGAGCTGCAAGACTATCCTGCACCACTGCATTTTCGAAAAACCAATGATACGGCAGATTTGTTATTTGAAAGTCAGCTTGCAAGCGTGAGGGACAGTAATGGTATTGAGATCTATACATTAAAGCCGAGCTTGTTGCCATCGCCTGATCAGATGGATTCCATCTTTCATGGATCACGAGAAAAGCCGTTGCAGAATGGCGAAAAACGATATCGTGACTACCGAGTTCAGCCAACAGCACTACCAGCTTTTATCGGCTTTAATTTGACAGACGAGGAGTATGTGATAGTAAGCGAGGCAATGTCATATGGGATGCTTCAGGTAGGTCATATCATGGGTTCAAAGGAGCAAGCGTCATGAAAATTTTAGTTTGTTATCCGATGAAGTCACTCGCCAAGACGTATATGCCTGTGTACAGTGATGTACTGGTAGCTGAGTCGGCGGCGGAGTTTTCGCGGCTTGTGCAGCTTTATATGCCAGAAGCTACCGTGATCTTTTCTGAAATGTTCACCTCTCCCGTTTGGGAATGGCTTCCGGCTCTGAAAGCACAGCTCCCGCCTAACTCACCGTTAATTATTGTTCCTCTCTATCGGGATGAGAAGATGATTGAGAAGGTAGCGGAGGAGTCTGAGCTAGAGCATGTATACCTGTTATCAGCCCATTTATCTCAAGAAGAAATACGCCATCAAATCAGTCTGATTCTAGGCCTTGTGCAAGAGTGTGCAGATATCGGATCGTCAAAAGAAAAGGGGCTGGTTTACGCTTTATTGAGCTACGGAGCTTCTGGCATTACTACCTTTTGTATTAATTATCCCGTCATACTAGCGAGACAGCATCCTGAAAAGCGAATTGTCGTACTTGATATGAATGACGCTAAGCCGGATTTAACACGTTTCTTCAAACTCCAACAACATCAATTATCTTCATTTCGTCCTGACTTTATCGATATACAAACAACTGCCAAGCGTAACTGGAGCAAGGTCTGCAAACAGAGCGCACACTTGCCTAATCTGTATTACGCACATGCTGCTAGCAAATGGAAAAGCTCAGAATTAAGCAATCTAATTAATGTGTTTCGCATGCAATTTGACTTTGTCTACGTCGATTGGGGTTACTGCTTTCCTGAGTCTGAGACTCTACAGCGATTGCTTCATACCGTTGACCGCAATCTTTTATTCGTGAGAGCTGATCCCTTTAGTATCGATAGTGCCAGAGAGTGGCTGCATAAATGGAGAAAAAGAGGAGTGAAATGCGAGGTTCTGCTCAGTCATTTAGAGCCTGGGCAACCCTTTCGAATCGGGGAGGATGTTTCGGTCTACGGTGTAGTACCACGAATTTCGGAGAGCAGGCTCAATCAATCTCATCAGAGCTGCAGTGTATTAATAGAAGAGTTTTTCCCTCCCAAATCCTACATCAGCAGTTTGAAGGAAATTGCTAAGGCACAATATATGGATAAAAGTGCGGTGTTTTGCTGATGAGAGGGATAGAACGAGAACAACCAGTTGGATCGGGCATCCAAACCATCGAGGACATTAAACAAGCAGCAAGAGATTATTTAAATCATTTTGGCAAAACGCGAGAAGAGAAGCTAGAGATGCAGCGAATTCTCGCTTTGGCAGAACAGGGAGATCGTGATAGTCACAACCATATTATTCTTCGCTTGCAGCATTATTTTGAGGAAGTCCTCCAACGACCAGTGACCGAACAAATCTTGCCGCATGTCAACGGTTACGAAGGGCTCACCTTTTCTACATACGGGTGGGGCATACTCGATGTGGTCCTCCATTTGTCTCCGTGGGTAGAGGAAGTGCGAATTTCTGCAAATCGCAACATTGCCTACTTGGAGCAAGGGGTCAAAAAATTTCTCTCTTACACACCAAGCTGGAAAGAGGTTGAAACCCTCCAACAAAAGTTGACCAATACAGCGGGGCTATCTTTTAACGAGAAAAAACCTAGATTGAGCGGATACTTACATTCACTAAAAGCGAGACTGACTATGTTTACTTTCCCTTATTCCAGAGTACCGACCATTCTGGTTAGACGATTTACAACGCCTACCTTTTCACTCGACCAACTCCGTACACAGCAACAGCCAGCCTTCGACGAAAGAATTCAATGGCTAATGGAACAGCAAGTGTACGGACGCAGCAATGTACTGGTTATTGGACCGATGGCTGCAGGGAAAACAACATTGATGATGTGTATGATGAAGCTGAAGGACCCTCGGACAGAATATGTCACGATCTTTGAAAGTGAACATGAGATGCGATTTGGTGATATTTGGCCAGGTGAAGTGATTGAACTCCAAAACGTGGAGGAAATCGGCATTGAATTAGAGCATTGCTTCAAAGACATGTACCGATCAACCGCAAATACGATTTTGATTGGAGAAATTCGCGAGCCTATAGAAGCGTACCATTTTATAAATGCCGGAATCAGAGGGACGGACGCTACAATCGGAGCGATGCACGAACGATTTGCGCATAGAGCGTTACATGATTTGACCGATCTTGTTTATCAATACGGAGGGCGGAGTGTCGAATTGACCCAGGAGCGGATTAGCAGGGCAGTCAATTTTGTCAATTCGCTTACATACCGCAACAGTGGTCACCGTTTTATTGATGCCATTCATACGACGGAGTGGAATTCATCTTTTAACCGAGTGGAATCTATTCCACTAGTAGGTCGCAACATGCAGACGGGAGCTTATGAATGGACGGGAAATCAACTGAGCCCACATTTAGTTGAATACATGTGTTACGTCGGCAAAGCAGACATTGAAGTGTTGAAAGAGCTACGTCTTACCGATATAGGCAGGCAGCTATGATTTACACATTTCTTTTCCCGGTGTTTCTATGTCTCTTCTCTGGCTTTCTGTTTCTCGGCTTACACCTGTATAAGGGATGGAGAAGTCCACGCGTATTCTTCCCGCGTACAGTTGAGGTATGGAGAGAGAAATTTTTAAGGCATTCAACCCGGCGCATGATGTATGAACGTTGTGAGCGTTGGTGTCAAATCGTGGGAGGTACACCAGAAGGGTACTTATTACTATCCATGATTGGCGGGATAGCGGGATTCATCTCGGGTATTTTGTTAGGAAATATGATTGTATCCTTGTCGCTTTTTCTCTTATTCCTCTTGCTGCCAACACTGATTCTATACGCACGCTATACCGTACAAATGAATAAAAAAATCAGCTCCTTCTGTCGATTCGTAGAGTTGTTTGCCCGTTATTATAACAGTCGCAAAAACATCGTTCTTACCTTTCGCGAAATGATAGAGGAATGCCCCAAAGAGTTATTACCTGACCTCCTTCTGCTAAACAATAGCCTTTCGGATGGGGGAAACTCGGTTGCGGCAGTAGAACAATTTGCGAAGAGACTGGACCATCCGTGGGCTTTTGATTTTGCAACGTATATTTCCAGCGGTTTGGAAGGAGAAACAGAAGATATTCAATCACCTTTAAACCGGTTAACGAATGAGATGTTTGTACAACAAGATGAAAAGCATGAGCGTGATAGTGAAATATACTCCATTTGGATCAGCCTGCTTATCGTCATAGCGATTTGCATTTGTTTGATCCCCTATAACCAGGGGTTGCTTCGAGATTCCTATCGTCTCTATTTCTACACGCCAGATGGACAGGCCATATTAGCAATTGCGGCGACTGTGTGGACTTTTTCGATCCTGTTGGCGTTTATTTGGGGAAGGAGATATCGTTAATGCCAATGCTAGTCATGTATACCTACCTTGGGTTAGGCGCTCTATTTGTTTTTAGTGCGACGTTTATGATCGGGAAGTATTTGTTTCACAAGCAAAAGCCGAGGCTGTTTGTTTCCGGGGCGTGGTGGGGAAAGTGGGAGCAGGCACTCAAGCCTGACGAAAACGACAAATGGGATCAGTTACTATCACGAGCAGGAAGGCCTTTTGGATGGGGAAAACCGGAGTGGGTGTTTCTGCAATTGTTGACTGGAAGTACCGTTTGCATCCTGATTCTTATGTGGGTCGTCGTGAGTCGAATGGAATCATTTCCACTTCTGTCGATGTGCCTGGCATCTGCAGGGAGTTACATGCTTCCGTACATGGGCTTGAAGATGTGGGCAAATCACAGGGAGGATATGCTGAGCACAGATATCGCCAGATTTATCAATCGCTATGTGACCCTTCTAGAAAATCAGGTGCCCATTTACAATGCCATGGTCAAGGCAGCAAGACCGACTAGAAAGCTAAAGGAGTATATCCCTACTTTATCTGAGTGGAACAGGGACTCTAATGAAGCACTTGAGAGCTTTAAACGCAAGATTGGCGTCGACGACGGAATTATCCTCGTATCGAGTATGCGTACAATTGAGACGCTGAGCGAAGGACAAGTAAGTGCAACTATGCAACGAATGGAGTGGGCTGTCGATCATCGACGAATGTTCCGTCATCGAAAAAAGATAAAGTCTTTGGGGATCGGCTACACGGTTATTGTCTACCCGGCATTTTACATGGGATTATTGGTCGCCATGTTTCCCTGGTACAAGCTGCTTACAGAAATTCTGGATAAATATTTAATCTGAGGAGGAGAAAACTCATGACCAAGCTATTATCTATCATCATGTGCATCGTTTTCTCTTTAGGAATAATCGTTTCTAGCTTGTCCGAAATAAACACATCGGTAGTGAGAGAAGACGGGCTGAGAGATCGAGCAGTTGGGTGGATCGACAAAGCCATACCTTAAATCACGTAAGAGAAAAGGGGAAATTCGAGATGTCGAAAATGTTTTTTATATTTTTAGCATGCGTCATGGTGTTAGGGATCGGTGTCAGCAGCTATGGCAATGAGTTAAGCCCGGCGGCAAACGATTCTGCCGAGAGCATTAACCAATCCATCACATCGCTGAATTACGATACCCGAAATGAAAACATCAACTTCAGGATGCAAAACGGCACATCTTATACATCGTCAAAGTGATGCTGCACATCCACGTTCTTCTCATCATTTCGATTATGGTAGGGAGTTTGTGCGCGGTACTTTGGAATCTCCAGCCAGAGGAGCAGCTTAAACAGACACAAAAAGAAAGGGTGTATCGAGCAGCGACGGTCATCTTCCATTAAAGAGGAGCTGGCGTTTCTAAAACGATGGTGAAAGCAAAAGTCTTTCTTATTTGTCTACTGGTCCTTCTATTGGTCACTTCCGCATTGGGAGCTTACCACTTGTACGCAATGGAAAGGGCGATTGCCCGTGGAATCTATGCTGACTTACTGGATGATATGCAGGACATCGGGTATTTGGAGCCGACGTTAGCAGATTACTATCTTCTGAAAATGAAAGAACTGGGTTGGGAAGTGACAGAGGATGCGTTTGCTGGGAGCTGGCCTCGAACTGAGAGCGAGCGAGCTCGCAAAGAGCGGCAGGAGGCGATTACCTTGTCGGTTACCATCCAGCCTTCAAAAGTGACCCAATGGCTGCACAAATTTGTGGAGGGGGATACATCCTTTTCCTTTACGGGAAGCCGGCCGTCCGAATACTTTGATCCAGGGTGGTAGTGCATGAATAAAATGATTAGCATTTTGGCTGTAATGGCTATTGTTTTGCCTTTGACGGTAGGCTTGCTTCTCACCGGTCCGCAAAATCTCCTTTCGGCATGCACGCAGTTTTTCGGTGATTTGCTCGCTGAAGTCACGCGTTTTGGTACAGGCTAATGGGTCAATTAATCGCTGTGATTCTGAACATTATGGTTATGCTACTCGTTCCATTAGGACTTTTACAGGTACATACGGTTGTTCAGGCCAGAAACGAATTATTGGAAGTGAGCGCGGCCGCTACAAAATACGTCAGCAACCACGGGGGGACGAGTGAAGCCAACCTGCAACAAGAGGTTCGGGCATTGATCACTCGGGAGCTGAGGGAGAAAAAGTTTTCCGTGTCAGATCAGGACCTGTCTGTCAGTGTCACTCGTACTCGTTCACTTGATCCCGTCCTATGGAGCCACGAAGATGAGTTTGTTGTGGAGCTGGCAATTCCATACCCCCGCTTTACCTCATGGATTCCAATGCCGGCTGATTCCTTGCAAGTTCAAAGAATAGGTACAGTTAACATCATGGACTACGATCTGTAAAAGCTCCCGTTAGGAGGCTATCGTTACGGGTATAAACATCTTATCGATTTCTACGATGCTGTTCTTTTTGCTGGTAGGTATGTTTATTGTCGATGCAGACATCGCCATGCAGAAAAAAACAGAAGTGAAGATACTTCTGGAGTTGTCTAATCATCACGCCACCTTTGCTGTTGATCCTGTATTGAAAACAGAGGGAGTGATTGATCTGCTCGAAGACGAGGCTCTTGAACGTTTTGATGACAGAATGTACGAGAATGGTGGCTACCGTCGTGAGCAAGCCATGTTCGTCCCTCAAGCAGACAGTGTGACCACTGATCCCATTCCTTTCTCGCGCTATTATGTGGATTTCCGTTCGTGGCGCCATGACCTCCAATTACGCCTACAGTACAATGGGACAACCCTCGTGACAGAGCGAGCAACGGAAGGGCCAGCTCATCCTGGAGGTGGCATGCTACAGATTACCGTCGTAACTGAGCATGGGGAAGAACTGCAGCTCGCACCGAAAACAATGGTCGGTCCATCCCATGTAGTAGTTGCCTACATCGATGAGCAACCGTTTCTGCCAATGCTGCCCCCACATTCGTTTCCAGTCGTATCTGTAGAAGAACTGAAAGATTAGTCAGACTTATTTACAAATTGCAAATTCTTCTGGTACTATGTAGGAAAGTGCTTACCCAGCTTGCGATTGTGAGGAAGTCGCTCTCCGAACATCCCGTTTGCCGGTCCGTTAAGCATAGTAAAAGTGGGGTTATTGATTTGTTTGATAAAGATACCATTTATATCGTAGGCGATGCACAGTCCTCTTCGAACAATCCGATTACACAGCAATTCAGTGCTTTTTTTATCGGATTGGTTGTCGATACTTCCAACGACAAGATCGTAGATGCGGCCTGTTCCTCCACGGTTCAACTGACGTCTGATTTTGCTCGGTCGATCTTTATCGGTCATTCTATTATGGCGTCGGAGGAAATTGGCGAAGAGATTCGCTTTCGGTATTTTGGATCTTCCCAAAAAACATTGATCGCAGCGTTCAAGGACGCGCAAAAGAAGTACAAACAAGCAGTTTCCACGAGAAATAAAGCCACAGTCACCAAATGAATACACCCGCTGCTTTATTTATTCGTATGCACGGCATACACGTAAGTAAAACCCAGCAAATGCCATGATCGCGTGCATTTGCTGGGTTTTTTGCTTATTACGAGAGTTCAGTCACTGCCACCAACATGGTTTTACGGATTTTTGATGAAAAGGAGGAGAGTCCTTGCTATCTTTTGTCTTCCGCAGATTTATCTCCATGATCGTGACGTTATGGCTCATCATTACCCTCACCTTTTTCCTGATGCATGCCGTTCCAGGATCTCCTTTTGAAAAAGAAGGAAAGGCATTAAACGAAGCCGTTGCTGCGAACCTCAATGCCTACTACAACCTGGATAAGCCACTACTCGTCCAATATGGGCTGTACTTGCAAAAGCTGTTGCAGTTTGACCTTGGGCCATCGATTGCCAACAGCTCAGATACGGTCAACAAAATGATCGCCCGTGGATTCCCGGTTTCTTTTCAACTCGGTCTGATTTCTGTCGTCTTTGCGATTGTCACTGGTATCGCCCTTGGTGTGATCGCCGCGCTACGACATAACCGTCTCATTGATTACCTTGCCATGATTATTGCTGTTATCGGGATATCTGTTCCCAGCTTTGTTGTCGCTTCCTTATTAATCAAATATTTGGCGGTCGAATGGAAGCTGTTGCCGACCGCAACATGGGGAACTTGGCAGCATGTGATTATGCCAGCGCTTGCATTGGCATTTGGTCCGATTGCGATTATCGCTCGTTTGACCCGTACCAACATGCTGGAAGTGTTGACCCAGGAATATATTGAAACCGCTCGTGCAAAAGGGCTGTCTCCGGCGACGATCGTGTTGAAGCACGCGCTACGTAATGCAATTTTGCCTGTCGTCACGCTTTTAGGTGCATTGATTGCCAACGTTTTAACGGGAAGCTTTGTGATCGAAAAAATATTTGCGATTCCTGGGATGGGGAAATATTTCGTGGCTGGTATTAATAACCGTGACTATTCCGTCATCATGGGAACGACTGTCTTCTATAGCGCACTTTTGATTTTCCTGATGTTTGTCGTCGATGTCCTGTACGGCATCATTGATCCACGAATTAAGCTACATCGAAAGGAGAGCGAAGGATGATCGTTTCTGATGATTTATTTATCCCCATGCGTAAAGACAACCTCAATGCGGAAGCGATTGTGCGACCTCAACTGACGTTTTGGCAAGAAGCTTGGCTTCGTCTGAGAGGAAACAAGCTGGCCCTGATGGGATTGGTAGTTATTATCTTGCTTGGGGTTATGGCTACGATTGGACCGATGATCTCTGGTCATGAATACGCCAAACAGTCGATTATTATGAAAAACAAACCGCCATCGGAAGCGAATTGGTTTGGTACTGATGATTTTGGCCGTGATGTGTTCACACGTGTTTGGTATGGTGCTCGCATTTCTCTGTTTGTCGGTTTGACAGCAGCTCTTATCGATTTTTTCATTGGTGTCTTGTATGGAGGAATTGCCGGATATTTGGGTGGGCGAATCGATAATATCATGATGCGCTTCGTCGACATATTGTACGGCCTTCCTTATTTGTTGGTTGTGATTTTGCTGATGGTCGTCATGGGACCCGGACTTTTAACCATTATTATCGCATTAAGTGCGACAGGCTGGATCGGGATGGCCCGGACTGTGCGTGGTCAGGTCCTGCAAATGAAAAACTCGGAGTACGTACTAGCGGCAAAAACAATGGGGGCAAAGCCTTTCTACATCATTCGCAAGCACCTGCTGCCCAACACAATTGGCATCATCATTGTCTATGTCACGTTATCTGTTCCATCTGCGATTTTTTCAGAGGCGTTTCTGAGCTTCCTCGGTCTCGGTATTCAGGCGCCAATGGCTAGCTGGGGTGTGATGGCGAACGATGGACTCCCCACCATTTTGTCCGGTCATTGGTGGCGGCTCTTTTTCCCTGCTTTCTTAATCTCGCTGACGATGCTCGCATTCAACGTGCTCGGTGATGGCTTGCGCGATGCGTTCGATCCGAAGTCAAGGAGGTAGGCAACATGGATAAAACGGAAAAGCTGCTGGAAGTCAGTGGGCTTCGGGTCACATTCAAGACGCATGGCGGTGAAGTGAACGCGGTTCGGGACGTGAACTTTACCTTGAACAAAGGGGAGACACTGGCGATTGTTGGTGAATCCGGATGTGGGAAAAGCGTGACTGCAAGGAGCATCATGCGTCTGATCCCAGAGCATATCGGAAAAATCGCAGGTGGAAGTATTCATTTTAAAGGGCAGGATCTGGCAAAGCTGCCGGAAAAGCAAATGCGTGAGCTGCGTGGGAAAGAAATCTCCATGATCTTTCAAGATGCGATGACGTCGCTCAACCCGACCATCACCATTGGTGAACAGATTATGGAAGGAATCATTCGCCATCAAAAGGTCGCCAGTAGCGAAGCCAAGCGGCAAGCAATTGAAATTCTCACCTTGGTAGGGATCGCCAATCCAGAAAGTCGTCTCAAGCAGTACCTCCATCAGTTCAGTGGCGGGATGCGCCAACGGATCATGATTGCGATTGCGCTTGTCTGTAAGCCGTCCATTTTGATTGCGGATGAGCCTACGACAGCGTTGGATGTAACGATTCAGGCGCAAATCATCGAGCTGTTCAAAAGCATTCAGCAAAAGACGGGAGTCTCGATCATTATTATCACGCATGATTTGGGAGTCGTCGCCAAGATTGCGGATCGGGTCAATGTCATGTATGCCGGAAAAGTGGTAGAGTCCGGTCCTGTTCGCGACATTTTTTACAATCCACAGCATCCATACACCAAAGGTTTGCTGGCGTCGATGCCTCGTTTGGATGCGGATCGCTCTATTCCGTTGAGCCCCATACCTGGAACACCTCCAGATTTGTTTCGTCCGCCAATTGGCTGTGCATTCGCTGCGCGTTGTGACTATGCGTTGGAAGTATGTCGGAATTACCAGCCTGCGGAGACCCATGTCCATAGCAAACACGCGGTTTCTTGTTGGTTGCAGGACCCACGGGCGAAGAAGTTGCTGGCGTCGATGCAACCGCCAACGGGGACCTGATTCATAGTTTTGGAGGGCAGTGCTTTCGTGTAAAAGAGGGTGTCGTCTGACGGCGCTATCCTTTTACGTCATACAATAACAAATAAATAAGGGGGAAGAAACAGTGAAAAAACTATCAACATTGTTGCTGACGGCTACGCTGGGTGTGTCCATGCTCATGGCTGGATGTACATCGGGTCAACCAGCTGCACCGAGTGAGCCTGCACCAGGCAACACGGCTCAGCCAAACGCTCCGACGCCGGGCGATCAAGCGGCAAAGCTCCTCTTGCTGAATAATATCAAGGAACCGACGTCATTGGACCCGCCGATTGGTTTCGATGAGCCGTCCTATAACATTTTGAACAACTTGATGGAAGGTTTGACCCGCCTGGACGAAAATCAAAAGCCTCAACCAGCGGCCGCTTCCGAATGGACAATCTCCGAGGATGGAAAAACCTACACCTTTACCCTGCGTGACAACAAATGGTCCAATGGTGAATCGGTAAAGGCTCAGGACTTCGAATTCGCGTGGAAACGCATGCTTGATCCTGCCCTGGCATCTCCGGCAGCATCCCTCGCGTACATTATTGAGGGTGCGGAGGCATATAACAGCGGGAAAGGACCGGCGGATGGCGTAAAAGTAAAAGCCGTGGATGACAAGACACTAGAGGTTGTGCTCGCTCAACCAGCTTCTTGGACGCTCCTGTTGGCATCCAACCCAGCTTTCTTCCCTGTACACAAAGCAACAGTAGAAAAAGATCCGAAATGGGCAGCAGAAGCAGCAAGCTTTGTCGGAAACGGACCTTTCAAGCTGACAGAGTGGGCTCATGACAGTGAACTGAAAATCATGAAGAGCGATACCTACTGGGATGCAGCCAACGTAACTCTTCCTGGTGCCGTTTGGAAAATGATTGATGACGAGAATACCGAGTATCAAATGTTTACAAACGAAGAGCTGCACAGAACAACAACCGTTCCTGCAGACATGGCGGACCAATTGTTCAAAGAAGGCAAAGTATTCGTGCGTGACGGAGCAGGTACAGAGTTCTATCGTTTTAACGTAACGAAGGAGCCATTTGATAACGCCAATATTCGCAAAGCCTTTAGCTTGGCGATTGACCGTAAGACACTGGTCGACCTGGTGCTGATGCGTCAGCAAAAACCGGGAACAGGCTTCGTATCTTTTGGTTTGCCTGATGCCAACGGTGAAGGACAATTCCGTGAAGTGGGCGGAGAACTGGTAAACTTCAACCCAGAAGAAGCGAAGAAGCTCCTGGAACAAGGAATGAAAGAAAAAGGCTACACAAAGCTGCCAGAGGTTACTCTCACGTACCGCAGCGGAACGGCTAACGAAAAAACGGCACAAGCCGCACAAGAAATGTGGAAGCAAACATTGGGCGTTGATGTGAAGCTGCAAAAGGTAGAAGGAAAAGTTTTGACCGATATGCAAAAGCAATTGCAGTATCAAATTGCTCGTTCTTCCTGGTTGCCTGACTTCGGTGATGCGATCAACTTCCTCGACATTTTCCAATCGAAGGCAGCAAGCAATCGTACGGGTTGGAGCAATGCGCAATTCGACAAGCTGATCCAAGACGCATACAAAGAGCCAGACGATGCAAAACGTCTGAAGCTGCTGCATGATGCAGAAAAACTCTTGTTGGATGAAGCGCCAATCGCACCGCTGTATTTCTACAACACTTCCTTGCTCTCAAGCGACAAGGTGAGTGGGGTACAAAGCTCTTCACTTAGCTACACAGACCTGAGAAAAGCTGTCGTGAAGTAACAAGAGTGAGTTGGGAGAAGTCATTTCAGGCGGCTGGAATGACTCTCCCCCCTTTTTTGCTAGAATTTTTAATAGTGCTATAATTTAGTATGTCTATTAGAAAAAACAGTTAAAGAAAGCACAAGTGCTGGAGAAGATGGAGGAAAACATGATTATTCAAGCCATCGAAGTAAAACGAATATCTGTTCCTTTGAAAAAGCCTTTTAAAACGGCTTTACGTACGGTGCATAGCTTGGAATCGATTCTGGTGAAAATCACCTGCGACAACGGTATGGTCGGGTGGGGCGAAGCTTCGGCTACTGTCGTCATTACCGGAGACAGCATCGAGAGCATCGAGTCGGCGATTATGAACACGATGAGACCTCAGCTCATCGGTTTGAATTTGCTTGCCTATGAACGAGTTTTCCAAACCTTGCATCAATCCATGGTAGGGAATACGAGTGCGAAGGCAGCAGTAGACATTGCATTGTACGACCTCATTTCTCAGCGCGCAGGAATGCCGTTGTATCAATTCCTGGGTGGCTACCGTGACCAATTGGAGACGGACTATACCGTCAGCGTAAACTCCCCGAAAGAAATGGGCGAGGATGCGGCTGCCTATCTCAAGCAAGGCTTCAACGTACTGAAAATCAAAGTCGGCAAGGACAATATCGAGGATGACATTTTGCGCATCCAGGAAATTCGCAAATCCGTGGGCAATCAGGTGAAGATTCGTCTTGATGCCAACCAGGGATGGAATGTAAAAGAAGCGGTGCAATCCATTCGAAAAATGGAGGACATGGGTCTTGGCATCGAACTCATTGAGCAGCCTGTAAAAGCGCATGATCTGGAAGGCTTGAAGCGGGTAACAGATTCGGTTGATACGCCAATCATGGCTGACGAGAGTGTGTTTTCACCAGCGCAGGCCCTGCAGGTTTTGCAAAACCGTGCGGCTGACATGATTAATATCAAGCTGATGAAAGCTGGCGGCATTTACAAAGCACAATTAATCAACCAATTGGCTGAAGAGTACGGTATTCCATGCATGGTTGGCAGCATGATCGAATCACGTCTGGCTGTATCAGCAGCAGCACATTTTGCAGCCAGTAAGAAGAACATCACCCGCTTTGATTTCGATGCTCCGTTGATGCTTTTGCACGATGGCATAGAAGGTGGCGTAACGTACGAGGGCCGCGTGATGCGCATGCCAGAAGAGTCTGGTCTCGGTATTCGTTCCGTCAGCCTGTGGGAGGGGGAGAACTAAGATGAAATCTGCCATTGTTTCTGTCTCTGTTGCCACTGTGTGGACCAAGCCGGAGTCACCGCGTGATATTGACCAAGTAGCACTCCAATCCCCGGTAGATGTACGAAGCTGGCTCGCTTCCCTTACTGTGGAGGAGAAGCTTGGTTTTTACGACCAAAACGCGATTCAAACTCAAGCGCTGTACGGTACGCGTGTGGAGGTAGTCGAGGAGCAAGGGGAATGGTCACAAATTCTGATTCCTGATCAGACTACGAACAAAAACACAACAGGCTATCCGGGCTGGATGCCGTCTCGCCAGCTAGCACCGTGGTCAGATGCTTTTGAGGTACAGCAAGGCCAAAAGCTGGCGATGGTCACGGCGGCGTTTACCCGTCTACATACACCTGATCAAAAGCCAGACATGGAGCTTGCCTTCTTGACCAAACTACCGCTAATCGAGGAAATCGCGGACTGGGTAACGGTAGCAACACCGAACGGCACAGGACTTTTGCCAAAAGCAGACGTCCAAATCGTGAAAGCAAACGAGCCCATCGAGCTTTCCGGTAATCGTGGAGAGGCAATCGTAGAAGCGGGTAAGCGATTCCTCAATCTGCATTATTTATGGGGCGGCATGTCCTCTTACGGGTATGACTGCTCAGGATTTGCGTACAACATGCACCGTTCTGTCGGTCTCCAGATTCCGCGTGATGCATCTGATCAGGCAAAAGCCGGACAGCTTGTGGAAAAAGAAGCTTTGCTTCCAGGCGATTTGTTGTTTTTTGCCCATGAAGAAGGGAAAGGTAGAGTCCATCACGTGGGCATTTACATGGGCAATGGCGAAATGATTCATTCTCCGGATTCGAGAAGTGCCATCGAGATCGTCAAGCTAGATGGCTACAAGCTCGAAAAGGAACATTGCGTCTCCAGACGATACTGGTAAACGGATAACGGGGAGGAGTGGCCAGATGGAACGAAAGAAGCTGGTTCAGGTAAAGAACCTGACAAAAACCTTTACGTTGGGTAAAGGGCTCTCACTTACGGCAGCGGACAATGTTTCCTTCGATATATACGAGGGGGAAACGTTTGGACTGGTAGGGGAATCTGGCTGCGGCAAATCGACCACAGGCCGTACAATCATCGGATTGTATCAACCGACGACAGGTGAGGTCATTTTTGACGGGCAAAACGTCCATCAGGCATCATCTGCTGTGCGGAGTAAGCTGACACGCCAAATGCAAATGATTTTTCAGGACCCGTATGCTTCTCTGAACCCCCGAATGAACATTGCGGAAATCATATCGGAGGGCCTGTATCTGAACGGGCTATATAAAGGGAAGGAACGGATGAACCGTGTGATTGAGCTGTTGGAGATGGTTGGTTTGCAGAGAGAGCATGCCAACCGTTTCCCGCACGAGTTCAGTGGTGGTCAGCGACAGCGGATTGGGATTGCCCGTGCGCTTGCCGTGAATCCACCATTCATCATTGCCGATGAGCCGATTTCTGCACTCGATGTTTCGGTTCAGGCACAGGTCGTTAATTTAATGAAGAAATTGCAGCAGGAACAAAAGCTGACGTATTTGTTTATCGCGCATGATTTGGCGATGGTCAAGCACATCAGTGACCGTATTGGCGTCATGTATTTGGGTAATATGGTCGAGTTGAGTGCCAGTGAAATTCTCTACGAATCACCGAAGCACCCTTACACGCAGGCGTTGTTGTCGGCCATTCCTGTCCGCGATCCCGACTTGGAGAAAAGCCGTGAGCGCACCATTATCGAAGGTGACGTTCCCAGCCCAATCAATCCACCTAGCGGCTGTGTGTTCCGTACACGTTGTCCGGTAGCCAAAGCAGTATGCGCCGAAAAGAAGCCTATCTGGCAGGAAGTAGACATCAACCACTTCGTCGCCTGTCACTTGTATCAATAGTCTTCTATTTTATCAGAAGATTCGACATTGTCTTTTTGCCATCCTTGATTAATGGGGATGGCTTTTTCTACATAAACTTTTAACTTTAACCTATGAAAGGGCTTTCATCAACTATTCGGAGAGGAGAACTGTTAATATTCTGTTAACTGGCAGGAATCGAACAGGTTTTGTCGAAATACGGATACAGTAAAACATTCCGTGACTCACCTACTTCATCGTGAACTTCATTCCAGAGAAGTGAGGGTTGCATATGACTCTGAGTACCTCCTCGTTCCATTCAACTCCCCGTCGCTGGCGGGAAGTGGAGACACAGTTGGGAATTGTTGTCCCTAGATCGCTTCGATCGGACACTTCTGCTCTACTGTTTTTGGAAAGCGTCGCTGCAACACCCATGTTGGACAAAGAAGAAGAGCTTGCTTGCCTGATTCGCTATCAAAGGGATGGCGATCTTGAAGCACGTGAAACGATTGTGCGCGCCTATTTACGATACGTAGTTAGTACCGCTTTGCGCCATTTGAAAAGAGGGATGCCGTTCCTGGATTTGATTCAGGAGGGCACGATAGGTTTGTTTACCGCGATTGACAAATTTGATGTGGGACGTGGCGTGCGTCTCTATCATTACTCACACTGGTGGATCTCTCAGGCGATCACCCGTGCCATCAACGACAAAGCAACTTTGATTCGCATTCCTGTCCACATGCATGAGCAGATTCGCCAGTATCAGAAGCAAGTACTACATCTCGTTCATGCTTTGAATCGTACGCCTGATCGGCAGGAGATTGCCGTACTCTTGGATATCCCACTAGAAAAGGTGGATGCCATCGAACTGGCTTTAATGATGAAGATGGAATCCATCGACGCTGAGCTGGATAGTGAGAAATGGCAGGCTTGGCATGAAGACGAGAGCTTGAGCTACGCAGAAATCATGGATGATGGGTTGTCCTCTCTGGACGACTGGATTGAAAAGGTAGACCTTCGCTCGCAGATGCGTGCAGCGTTGGAGCGACTTAGTCCCCGGGCCCAAGAAATTATCTCTATGCGTTATGGTCTCTATGATGATCAAGTGTATACGCTGGAGGAAGTGGGGAAAATGTTTGGTCTTACCCGCGAGCGTATTCGCCAAATTGAAGCGACGACGATTGACCGATTGCGAACGCAAAAAGCTTCACACGTATTAAAAGATTATTTAACCTAACATAGGATTTGATATTTCAGCCCCTCTTTATACAGAGGGGTTTTTTCTGTCAGAAATGGTCGAATTCACAAAGTGTCAGACTCACAGTGGGAGAAGCGTAGTCTTTTTCTCCTTGTGGTAAACTGGTAAGATAGCTTCATGATTTTTTCACTATGTAAAGAGGTAGTTTGAAAAGGAGGATCGCTACATGGGCGATTATATGATAAGAGCAACTGGTTTTAATGGGCATGTTCGTGCATTTGCCGCACGCACGACAGAATCTGTCGAAGATATGCGTCGTCGTCACGACATGTGGAATACAGCGACAGCAGCAGCGGGACGTACGCTGACCATTACCTTGATGATGGGGGCTATGCTAAAAGGAAACGAGAGCCTCTATGTCAAAGTAAAAGGAGGCGGACCAATCGGGCAGATCATCGCGGAAGCAAACGCACATGGTGAAGGAATCGCTTATGTATCCAACCCTCAGGTCCACTTTGAGCTAAACGATAAAGGCAAGCTCGATGTAGCGCGTGCAGTGGGAACAGACGGGTTTGTGTACGTAACGAAAGATCTCGGTCTCAAGGAGCCGTATCAAGGCAGTGCGCCGATCGTCTCTGGTGAGATTGGGGAAGACTTCACTTATTATTTTGTGATGTCCGAGCAAACGCCTTCAGCAGTAGGTGTGGGTGTACTGGTTAATCCTGAGGACCGTTCTGTTTTGGCTGCGGGTGGATTCATTCTTCAGCTGTTGCCGAATACGCCAGAAGAGGTTGTAGCAGCAATTGAAGAACGTTTGGGGCAGCTTCCGCAGGTTTCTCGCATGATTGGCGAAGGATTGACTCCGGAAGAGATTTTGGCCCGCGTATTGGATGAGCCAAAAATCCTGAGCCGCACGGAGATTCAATTTAGCTGCAAATGTACAGCGGATAAGGTGGTTCAGGCACTGATCAGCATGGGACGCGAAGAAATGGAAGGTCTGATTGAAGAACTGGGCGAAGCAGAAGTACACTGTCATTTCTGTAATGAACGTTACCATTATGACAGATCCGCGTTGGAAGACATCCTGAAAGACATGTAAGCGCGGCGTCAAGTAGGGGAGTGTTGGCATGACCAACGTAAAAGGGTTGTGGGCATTCATTGGGGCGCTTGTATTGTTGCTGCTTGCCGTTACCTGGGCATGGTACCAGGCATCAGGCAAGCTGCAGCCTGCCGCCATCGTAGGGGATAAGACGATTAGCAACGATGAGTATGTAACGGCGCTGAAGCAAAAGTTCGGTAAGCAAGTGCTAAACGACATGATTAATCGGGAAGTCGTTTTTCAAGAGGCGAAGCGATCCGGCATTACGGTTGATCAGAAACAGCTGGAGCAAGAGCTTTCCCAGATTCGCGACAGTTATGGCAGTCGGACAGACAGCGAGTTTGAGGCTGCGCTGTTAAAACAAGCGGGAACGACCGTGGAAGCCCTCAAGCAGGAGATTTCTTACCAAATCCTGCTGCAAACCTTGGCAACGAAGGACATGACCATCGAGGATGAAGAAGTGCTAAACGTCTACAATAGCCGATCTGACCGCTATACCCGACCGATGCAGATGCGTTTAGGACAAATCGTCGTGGCGTCACAAAAAGAAGCGGAACAAGTTTTGGCTGATTTAAAAAACGGGGCCGGCTTTCAGACGATTGCCAAAGAACGTTCGATTGATGCGGATACAGCTGTGAACGGCGGCGATGTAGGCTGGGTTTCCATTAAGGATAATCGATTGCCTGACGAGGCGAAGCCCATCGTAGAAATGCTGGAGAAAGACAAATATAGCGAAGCGATCAAAATAGAAGATCAATACGTCATTTACCAACTGACAGAGCGCAGGGAAGCCAGTCAACGAACATTTGAAGAAGTAAAAGATGAGTTACGCCGAGAGATCGCATTTGCCCAGGTCGAGTCATTGGATGTCGTGCTGGAGCGGTTGCGAACATCGGTAGGGGTCCAGATTTCTGGGCAAATGCCTCATTGACCAAATAGGCTACCGTTGATATAATTATGTCAATAAATCCTAGCGTTTTACTCGGTTATTAAAAATAGGAGGGGCAGAACATATGCGCGTGGCTAATTCCATTACCGATTTGATTGGATTTACTCCGCTTGTGAAGCTGAATCGTGTTGTCACCGAAGATATTGCAGACATTTACTTGAAGCTGGAGTTCTTCAACCCGGGCAGCAGTGTAAAAGACCGAATTGCGTTGTCGATGATTGAGGCAGCAGAGGCAGATGGAAGTCTGAAACCGGGTGATACTATCATTGAACCTACGAGCGGAAATACCGGTATTGGACTCGCGATGGTTGCTGCTGCAAAAGGATATCGTGCTATTCTGGTCATGCCAGAGACGATGAGTATGGAGCGACGCAACCTGTTGCGTGCGTATGGTGCGGAGTTGGTTCTCACACCAGGCAGCGAAGGGATGGGCGGAGCGATTCGCAAAGCGGAAGAGCTGGCGAAAGAAGATAGCTCGTATTTCATTCCGCAACAATTTAAAAACCTGGCAAACCCAGCCATTCACCGTGAGACAACTGCGCGTGAGCTGTTGGACCAAGCGAAGGAAATCGGCGGCGTAGATGCGTTTATTTCCGGTATTGGTACAGGCGGAACGATTACGGGTGTAGGTCAGGTTCTTCGTGAACACTATCCGAATGTTCAAATCGTGGCTGTTGAGCCTGCTGCTTCGCCAGTTTTGTCTGGCGGCAAACCAGGTCCACATAAGATCCAAGGTATCGGGGCTGGCTTTGTCCCGGATATTCTCGATACACAAATTTACGACGAAATCATTAAAGTAGAAAACGAGGACGCTTTTGAAACCGCGCGTCGTGTTGCTCGTCAGGAAGGTATTCTCGGCGGGATTTCTTCTGGAGCAGCGATCCATGCGGCTCTGCAAGTAGCTGCGAAGCTCGGCAAAGGCAAAAAAGTGATCGTTGTCATTCCTTCGAATGGTGAGCGCTATTTGTCCACGCCTCTGTATCAGTTCGAAGACTAATGGTAAAAAGATACCGCAAGACCATGGAGCGCCACGTTGGCGACGTGGTCTTTTCTTTTTGTGTCAGGCAACTATATAATGAACGGATAAATTGTGAAAACCGGAGCGTGAAGAGGAAGAATGTTCCCTACCTTTGCTGATTGTCAGACGTATGCCTTATCTTATCCGTTGGTTCCCCTTGCCCTGCGTAAACCGTGGTCTTCAACGATTGATCCGTGGCAGGTGCTCACAAAGCTACAGCCTTCTCTGCAAAATGCTGTCCTGTTGGAAAGTGGACGAGCTGGGCGGTATACCTTTTTGGCATATGAGCCTATCGCTACGCTGCGCAGTCAGCGAGGAGAAACCATCGTTTCGTACCCAGAAGGGAAAATGGAGAGCATAGAGACTCACAACCCATTGAATGCTTTACGAGAGCTGCTCTCTCGTTACCGTACGCCGATGCTTCCAAGTATGCCAGATTTTGCTGGAGGCGCCGTAGGCTATATTAGCTATGAGATGAACCGCTTTTTTGAGCCTAGCTTGCCACAGATAGCGACTGACGACTTACAGTTGCCAGACCTGTATGTTATGATAATGCAAGACCTTCTTGTCTTTGATCATGAGACCCGAGAGATCATTTGCCTGACGCATTTGCGCGCGGACAATTTGACCGAAGAGAGCTATCGACAAGCAGCACTCCACCTGGAAAAACGCATGGACTTGATTGCTTCATTGGCAATGGATCGCGATGAGACAGATTGGGAGGCTTTGCGCAAAAGACCGCTTGCCAAGCTAGTGCCAGCGTCCGTATCCTTTGCCAAAAACCAATTCGAGGATGCCGTTCGTCGGGTGCAGGAGTACATCGCCCAAGGGGATGTTTTTCAGGTCAATCTGTCGGTACGGCAAAGCAAGCCGGTGCAGGTGACAGCCCCAGAAGTGTACGATGTGCTTCGCAAGCTGAATCCCTCTCCTTATATGGGCTATCTGAGCTTCCCTGAATTTCAATTTGTTAGTGCCTCGCCAGAGCTACTTGTAAAGGTAAAAGGCAAGGAAGTGCATACGCGTCCAATCGCCGGCACACGTCCTCGTGGATTAACGGACGAGCAAGACGATGCATTGGCACGTGAGCTGATTGATAATGAAAAGGAACGCGCAGAGCATGTCATGCTGGTTGATTTGGAACGCAATGACATGGGCCGTGTCTGTCGCTTTGGCAGTGTAGAGGTCAGCGAATTCATGGTCGTGGAGAAATATTCCCACGTCATGCATATCGTCTCTCACGTCAAAGGAGAGCTGGCAGCAGGCAAGGATGCGCTTGATGCGATCGAAGCGACTTTTCCGGGAGGGACGATCACCGGAGCGCCAAAAGTTCGCACGATGGAAATCATCGAGGAACTGGAGCCCGTCAAGCGAGGCGTCTATACGGGATCAATCGGCTGGTTTGGCTTCAATGGTGATATCGAGGTCAACATTGCCATCCGTACCATGGTGATCAAGGATGGCGTAGCTCATGTGCAGGCTGGAGCGGGTATCGTGATTGACTCGGTTCCAGAGGCCGAGTATGCCGAGTCATTGAAAAAGGCAGAAGCGTTGTGGAAAGCGCTTGAGTTGAGCGAGCAGAGAACGATGAGTTGAGAGGAGATGAGTGTACGATGATATTGATGATTGATAACTACGATTCCTTTACCTACAATTTGGTGCAGTATGTGGGAGAGCTTGGGGAAGAGCTGCAAGTGTATCGCAATGACAAAATTACACTGGAAGAAATCGAACGGTTGGCACCGGATTATTTGATGGTGTCTCCAGGACCGTGCACGCCAAATGAAGCGGGGATCAGCATGGATGCGATCCGCCATTTTGCCGGAAAAATTCCGATTTTGGGTGTTTGTTTGGGCCATCAGTCCATTGGGCAAGTGTTTGGCGGAAAAGTCATTCGGGCCGAGCGCTTGATGCATGGAAAAACGTCGGAAGTTTTCCATGATGGCAAAACCATCTTTCAGGACATCCCTTCCCCGTTTACGGCGGCACGCTACCATTCCTTGATTATTGAGGAAGCGTCCATTCCGAGTGAGCTGGAAGTAACCGCACGGACAGCGGAAGGTGAAATTATGGCTGTGCGCCATCGGGAGTTCCCAATCGAAGGCGTCCAGTTCCACCCTGAATCGATTATTACGGAGCACGGCAAGCAATTGCTGAAGAACTTCCTTACCGCATACGCGCGCCAAACGACAGGTTAACGCATAGATACGACAGGAAAACCGCCTTTTTTCGAGGGCGGTTTTTTGTGTTCATCGACAATTGTAAATCTATCTTTACTGTTTCCATAAACTTCTTAACATTCTCCACGTCATTTCTCAATATTGGAAGATTACAATCAAGCTGAAATTAAACAATAATTCATTTCTTAGGAGGTACATGATGTTTCGTACATTCCCCAAAAAACTCGTTCCAGTAGCAGTAATCTCCTCGCTGGCTTTTACAGCGTTTTTCGGTCCTACTACAGGTCTTGTAAAAGCAGCAGAAAATAATAACAACGCAAAAGTGAAAAATGTAATCTTCTTGATCGGTGACGGCATGGGTACTGCTTACACAACCGCACATCGTTACATGAAGGACGACCCTTCGACCCCATTGATGGAGCCAACAGAATTCGATAAATATTTGGTCGGTGCACAAATGACTTACGCAGAAGACCACAAGCAAAACATTACAGACTCCGCTTCTGCTGCTACGGCGATGTCTTCTGGTAAAAAGACATACAATAATGCGATTGCGGTAGACAACGACAAATCAGAAGTAGAGACCGTACTCGAGCGTGCGAAAAAAGTAGGCAAATCTACTGGCTTGGTAGCTACCTCCGAAATTACTCATGCTACACCTGCTTCTTATGGTGCCCATGACGAAAGCCGCAAGAATATGGATGCGATTGCAAATGACTACTATGATTTGAAAATTAACGGCGAGCATTCTATTGATGTGATGCTTGGCGGTGGCTTGAAAAACTTCGTTCGTAAAGATCGTGACCTGACGAAAGAGTTTAAGAAAGATGGCTTCAGCTACGTTACTTCGAAGAGCGAACTATTGGACGACAAAAACGGCAAAATTCTCGGATTGTTTGCAGATGGCGGAATGGATAAAATGATCGACCGCTCCAAGGAAACACCTTCCCTGGAAGAAATGACAAATGCTGCGATTGATCGTCTGAGCAAGGACAAGGATGGATTCTTCCTGATGGTAGAAGGAAGCCAAATTGACTGGGCTGGACATGACAACGATATTGTTGGTGCAATGAGCGAGATGGAAGATTTCGAGCGAGCTTTCAAAGCAGCGATTGATTTCGCGAAGAAAGATGGCCATACGCTGGTTATCGCCACTGCTGACCACTCCACAGGTGGATTGTCCGTAGCGGCTAAGGATGAATACAACTTCTTGGTAGAGCCAATTAAAGCAGTGAAACGTACGCCTGATTTCATTTCGACTGAAATTGCAAAAGGTGCAAATGTAGAAGAAACACTCAAGAAGTACATTGACCTGGAGCTGACCCCGCAAGAAATCGCATCTGTGAAGAAAGCTGCTGAAACGAAAGACCAAGTGAAAATTGATAATGCCATCGAAGCGATTATCGATATTCGTTCCTTTACAGGTTGGACAACCGGTGGACACACAGGCGAGGATGTAAACGTCTATGCGTATGGCCCTGGAAAAGAGAAAGTGTCTGGATTGATCGACAACACAAAAAATGCGGATGTTATCTTTGAAATCTTGGGTGGGAAAAAGTAAGCGAGAGTAAGCTTTCGTGAAAAATTGGCTACCATGCTTCTGTGGTAGCCTTTTTCGCTTGCGGCTGGGAGTAGATCGGATGCTTTATGCACATCCTTTGAAGAGACTGGGTATTTGACAGGAAAAGGAGTGTTGCCAGCAATGCTGTCGAGCATCGGTATTCCCGGATTGATTTTGCTCTTGATCATCTCCTTGTTGCTTTTTGGACCGAAGAAGCTGCCGGAGATTGGTCGTGCAGTCGGACAGACTTTGAATGAGTTTAAGCTGTCGATGAAAGATTTGACGCCGGATGAAGAGGAGAAAAAGATGTGATATGATGCTCTCGACTATATTATCGGGAGAGAGCGCAGATGCACGTTTATGTTAACGGGACGATTTGTCCGGCTCACGAGGCTACAGTATCGGTATTGGACCACGGGTTTTTGTACGGTATTGGTTTCTTTGAAACGTTACGTGTATACGACCGCAAGCTATTTTTATGGGATGCTCATTACGCCCGGCTTTGTTCCGGGCTTTTTGCGTTGCAGATTCAACCTGCTTGGACAAAGGAAGAGCTGGCTGAAACCATCTTAATGACCATAGATGCCAACGAGTTGCGTGATGCTTACGTCCGCTTGAGTATTACGGCTGGCGCAGAAGGAGTGGGCTTGGTAGCAGGGGAGTACGAGCGTCCTTCCTTATTCGTATTTGCCAAACCCGTAGCACCTCTAGCGGTACCTCCTCCGTCAAAACGATTGCAGACATTGGCGTTGGCTAGGCAGACAGCAGAAGGCCACCAGCGCTTTAAATCGCACAATTACTTAAACAATGCTCTTGCTCGCCAAGAACTCGGTGCCCGTCCTGATGTGGAAGGTCTATTTTTGACGCATGATGGCTTCGTGGCGGAAGGAATTGTGAGCAATGTGTTCTGGGTCAAAAACGGCCAGTTGTTTACTCCTTCTATTGATACGGGCATTCTTGATGGAGTGACGCGGCGACATGTTTTGACTTTGGCACAGCAATTATCGATGCCTGTCGAAGAAGGGCGATATCGCTTGGAAGATCTGCTCAACGCCGATGAAGTCTTTACGACAAATTCCGTGCAAGAGATCGTTCCGATTACCGAAATTGACGGGCATTGCGTCCCTTCGACATATAGTACATATTCGTGCGAACTGCACCGCGCCTACCGTCAGTCTGTAGCGGCTAGCGAGTAAATTATGGTATGCTACTATTCAATGTGCGAAGACGGGAAAAGGGAGTTTGATCATGAAATACAATTCATTTCGAATCCATGCTGCGACCTTCGCTGAGATGGTATCGGAGCTTGTCAAAAGGGGTGTTCCTGTTCCAGAAGCCGAACGCATGGCGGAAGCGGGGACGAGCCTGAACATTCACACGGAAAACATGAGTGTGGCAACAGCACAGAGTGTGAGAGAGATTATGCACTCTTTCGATGCGGAAGCCATTATTTCAGACCAACCAGGTACTGCCGACAAAAAATACGTGCTGCTGTTGGCTTCACAAAAGAAGATAGATTTGGCGTTGGAGCATATGAAAACCCAAACAGAAGAACTACGAGCGTTGGCGGCAGAGGTACGGGAAGTTTTAGCTATGCCTGCCAAGCTTCGTGCGCGCCGCGAGCTGAACTGTGGCCAGTATGTCCTGCCACTGGGAGAGCGTACGCTAGTCATGGGCATTTTGAATGTGACACCTGATTCATTCTCGGATGGCGGTCGCTATGTCGATGTAGACGCAGCACTGGCACAAGCACGTGTGATGGTTGAGGCTGGAGCGGACCTGATTGATATCGGGGGAGAATCGACACGTCCGGGCTCGGAAGCAGTCGATGAGGCGACGGAGCTGGATAGAGTGCTGCCAGTCATTCGGACACTTTCGCAGGAATTGTCTGTTCCGCTGTCTATTGACACATACAAAGCGGCGGTTGCAGAACGGGCTATTTTGGAAGGGGCACATATCATTAATGATGTATGGGGAGCGAAGCGTGACCCGCGGATGGCAGAGGTAGCTGCTCGTCTCGACGTGCCCATTATCCTGATGCACAATCGCGAAGACACGGACTATCACGACTTTTTCCCAAACTATATCGAAGACCTGCGTGAGTCCGTACAGATCGCTTTGCAGGCAGGGGTAAAACAGGAGCGAATCATCCTTGATCCGGGGATCGGATTTGTAAGGACTGTCGAGCAAAATCTCGAAACGATGCGCAGGCTGGATGATCTGGTAGGGCTGGGCTATCCTGTTCTACTTGCCACTTCACGCAAGCGGATGATCGGTCATGTTCTCGATTTGCCGGTAGATGAACGTGTCGAAGGTACCGCAGCGACAGTTGCCCTCGGGGCGGCAAAAGGCTGCCATATGGTACGGGTGCATGATGTCAAAGAAATGAAGAGAGTTACGAAGATGATGGACGCGATGCTAAAAGGGGGCTTTAACCTTGGATAAAATCTACTTCAATGGCATGTCTTTTTACGGATATCACGGTGTGTTTGGAGCAGAGGCTGAGCTGGGCCAACGGTTTTATGTCGATCTGGAGCTATCGCTCGATTTATCCAAAGCTGGAGCTAGTGACAATCTTCACGATACAGTCAATTACGCCGATATCTTTACTTGTGTGCAAAAAATTGTCGAGGGTGAACGGTTTCACCTGGTAGAAAAACTGACCGCTGTGATAGCAGAACGTCTACTTACGCAATTCCCTTTGCATGAAGTCAAAGCAAAAGTGACCAAGCCGAATCCGCCGATCAATGGGCATTATGAGTCGGTTGCGATTGAGATGATCCGTAGAAGAGAGGATTTTGCTTCATGACAGTTTGTGCGTATTTGGCGCTAGGCTCCAATCTCGGGGATCGGGCACAAAACTTGCGCCTGGCGATACAGAGATTGAACGAGCAACCTGGAATTCGCGTGCTTCGTGTCTCCTCTGTTTATGAGACCGATCCATTTGGTTACGTCGAACAAGACGCATTTCTGAATATGGCGATCGCTGTGGAAACAGAACAGACCCCGGATCAGCTGCTAGATACGGCTTTGTCAGTAGAGCGAGAGCTGGGTCGTGTCCGAACAGTTCGATGGGGTCCGCGCACGATTGATATTGACCTACTGTTGTACGGGACATCTCGTGTTTCGCAAGACAATCTCATGATTCCTCATCCTGGGCTGAGCGAGCGTGCTTTTGTACTCGTGCCGCTTCGAGACGTTTGGGAAGGCGGCGTTTTACCTGAGCATAACCAGACCATTGATCATTATCTTTCCTTATTGGTAGAGGATCACAAGGGGGTACGTGAGTGGGGAGCAATCAATTGGGAAATCGAATCCGGTCCTTCCGAAAGCTAAAAGGGTATACGCAACAGTCCCTTTCGGACAAGATGGGAGTGTCACTGTCGTTTGTTGGATCACTAGAGAGAGGAACTCGTACGCCAACAGAGCCTGTATTACGGAAGATCGCCAGCACTTTACAGGTAGACTACGATGAATTATGTGCTATAAATAAGTGATGTAATGAAGTTTGGATAGGATTGTCCTCTCCAAGACCCCGACTAAGCGGGAATAAGGAGGCGAAAATAGATGAAAATCGGCAATATCGAATTAAAAAACAACGTAGTTCTTGCTCCAATGGCAGGTGTCTGTAATCCTGCTTTTCGTCTGATTGCAAAGGAGTTCGGTACTGGATTGGTTTGCGCCGAGATGGTAAGCGACAAGGGCATCGTGCACGGAAACAAAAAAACGATAGACATGCTGTTTGTCGACGAACGCGAAAAACCACTAAGTTTGCAGATTTTTGGTGGAGACAAGGAAACCTTGGTGAGTGCGGCGAAATATGTAGACCAGCATACGAATGCGGATATCATTGATATCAACATGGGCTGTCCTGTGCCGAAAATTACGAGCTGTGATGCAGGTGCGCGTCTGTTACTCGATCCAGATAAAATTTACGAAGTCGTATCTGCTGTGGTCGATGCGGTCGACAAGCCGGTTACCGTGAAAATGAGATTAGGCTGGGACGAAGATCATCTGTACGTACTGGATAACGCCAAGGCAGTAGAACGTGCAGGCGGCAAAGCGGTTGCTGTTCATGGACGCACCCGCGTACAAATGTATAAGGGGCAAGCTGACTGGGAATGGATCCGTCGCGTGAAGGAAACCGTTTCGATTCCGGTGATCGGAAACGGGGATGTGGCTACTCCTGAGGATGCGAGACGCATGCTGGATACAACGGGCTGCGATGGTGTTATGATTGGACGTGCTGCGCTCGGAAATCCGTGGATGCTGTATCGCACCATTCAATACCTGACGACGGGCGAGCTTGGTCCGGAGCCAACCGCACGTGAAAAGATGGATATTTGTTTCTTGCATGCAGAGCGTTTAATCGCGCTGAAGGGTCCGAGAGTGGGAGTCCTTGAGATGCGCAAGCACGCGGCGTATTACTTGAAAGGCTTGAAGGGCTCGACGCACACGAAAAATCTCGTGAATGCGGTTGAGACAGAAGAGGAGCTTCGTCGCGTCCTCATGAACTATGTCGACTGGATCGAAAACTACGCCGATGACAGTGAAGAGCCGCTGGAAACAGCGCGTGATGAGGCTGTCAGCTACTAAAATTGGTGGTTCATTCCAGACATTGACAAGGGTTCCTTCATATCCTATAATACTCCGTAATATTGGGAGCCGAGCTGCCAGTCCACACTGGCAGCTTTACCTTTGAACCTCACAGACGATTGCATTCTGCTGTATATTGTATAGAACATCTACATATAATCCTTTGTACTTTACCCAGTATAAATGGAATCATTTTTTAAAACGGGGGAATTGAACCATGTCTGAAAAAGAAGTCATCCTTACACCAGAAGGTTTAACAAAGCTGGAACAAGAGCTTGAAGATTTGAAAACGGTTAAACGCAAGGAAGTAGCTGCTCGTATTAAAGAAGCGATTAGCTTTGGAGATATCAGTGAGAACTCTGAATACGAAGAAGCAAAGAATGAGCAAGCGTTCATTGAAGGCCGCATTCTGACCCTGGAAAAAATGCTGCGCAATGCCCGTATCATCACAAATGAAGATGTAGATACAGGTGTTGTAAGCGTTGGTTCCCGCGTGAAGCTGAAAGATCTCGAGTTCGGTGATGTTATGGATTACACGATTGTAGGTTCTGCTGAATCCGATCCGATGAACAACAAGATTTCCAACGAGTCCCCGGTAGGTCAAGCGCTCCTCGGCAAAGCAAAAGGCGCGATTGTTGACGTTAACGTACCGGCAGGAGTCATTCAGTACGAGATTCTTGATATTAACCTGTAAGCAGTCGATCTATGGCGTACCTTTTGCGAGGTACGCCGTATCGCTATTATAAAAGTCTGTACAAAATTGTTAATGCAGGTATTTTCTAGAGGAGTGAGTGAAATGGCAAACGAGCAAGACCTACAGCAAGAAGAACAGCAACAGGAAGGGCTCCACGAGCTTCTTCAAGTGCGTCACGACAAAATGAATCAATTGCGTGAGTGGGGCTTTGATCCGTTCGGTAAAAAATTCGAGCAAACGCATCACGCTGCAGATATAACGAAAGCTTTTAGCGAAAAGAGCAAGGAAGAGCTGGAAACGGAAGAGAACGTGGTTACGATCGCAGGCCGCTTGATGGCGAAACGTGGAATGGGTAAGGCGAGCTTTGCTCAACTGCTGGATCGTTCCGGTCAGATTCAAATCTACGTCCGTCAGGATACTGTTGGCGAAGAGCTGAGCAAAGTATTTGATTTGGCTGATATCGGTGACATGGTCGGTGTAACTGGTGTTGTTTTCAAAACAAAAACCGGCGAGCTCAGTGTAAAAGCAAAGGAACTGACCTACCTGACCAAATCACTGCGTCCACTGCCTGAGAAATACCATGGCCTCAAAGATATCGAGACTCGCTACCGTAAGCGTTACGTGGACTTGATTGTGAATCCAGAGGTTCGTGATACGTTCATTACTCGTAGCCGTATTCTGACTTCGATGCGTCGTTATTTGGACAACCTTGGCTATCTGGAAGTAGAAACACCTACACTCCATGCGATTGCTGGTGGTGCATCTGCTCGTCCATTTATCACGCACCACAATGCATTGGATATGCAGCTGTATATGCGTATTGCAATTGAGCTGCACTTGAAACGTCTGATTGTCGGTGGCCTGGAAAAGGTGTATGAGATCGGTCGCGTATACCGCAACGAAGGGATCTCTACTCGTCACAACCCTGAGTTCACGATGATTGAGCTGTACGAAGCGTATGCTGACTACCAGGATATCATGAGCCTGACTGAAGAAATGGTTGCTCATATCGCACAGGAAGTATTGGGCACCATGAAGATTCAGTACCAAGGCAATGAGATTGACCTGACACCAAAATGGCGTCGTGTACACATGGTAGATTTGATTAAGGAAAATCTTGGCGTCGATTTCTGGAAGGAAATGAGCGACGATGAAGCGCGTGCTTTGGCAAAAGAGCATGGCGTATCCGTTGAGCCTCACCATACGTTCGGGCATGTAGTGAATGAATTCTTTGAGCAAAAGCTGGAGCATACGTTGATTCAGCCTACCTTTGTTTACGGTCATCCTGTGGCGATTTCGCCATTGGCGAAGAAAAATGACCAGGATCCGCGATTCACGGATCGTTTTGAGTTGTTTATCGTAGCTCGTGAGCATGCCAATGCATTTACTGAGCTCAACGATCCAATTGACCAGCGTGAACGCTTTGAAGCACAGCTCTTGGAAAAAGAAGCTGGTAACGACGAAGCGCATGATATGGACGATGATTTCATTGAAGCGCTTGAGTACGGTATGCCGCCAACCGGAGGATTAGGAATCGGAATTGACCGTCTGGTAATGCTGTTGACCAACTCTCCTTCTATTCGCGACGTACTGCTGTTCCCTCATATGCGTAACCGCGACTAGTCTTTCTGAATAGAACCATCTGAGAAAAACTCAGGTGGTTTTATTTTTTTACTTGCACTTAAAAAGGTTAAGTGTTATATTAATATCTGTTCTTCTTTTTTACTTAATCGATCACAAAAAATGATGTGAAAATAGTTCTTGCTTTTCCTTTAAGGTATGTGGTAGATTAATGAGGTCGCTGAAAAACACGTTAAAAAAACTTGTTGACACGACCTGGACAACCTGATAAGATGAAGTGGTTGTTGCGAAAAAATGCTCTTTGAAAACTGAACAGCGAAAGCGTTAATGAGTCTATCATTG
>NZ_JAQMYO010000024.1:0-34345 GCF_028369215.1 Brevibacillus sp. AG
ACCTGAGAAGTGTCGGCTGTTTTTGTCGTCTCCATCAACGATTGAGAGTATTGGCAATTGCAGGCTGTCTTATCTTTTTCTGATAGTTCACCAAGTAAATACTGCACACGATCAATACCAGACCAGCAATGAGCGAATACGTAATCGGCTCGTCCATAAAAATGGTGCCAGTGACGACTGCGATGAGCGGCACAAGAAACGTAAAGGCGGCCACCTTGCTCGCTTCGCCTGCATTCACGAGCCCAAAGTAAATGACAATGGCAATCGGTACCCCAAATGTAGCGCCATAGCTGAGACCGATCAGATACGGAACATTCCAGACAATGTCGGACCAGCTCTCTACGCCTGTCCCCAAAAGAGTTAAGGCCGCGCCACCGATGATGCATTGCATGGCAACCATCCACAGCGAATCTACCTTGGCACTGACTTTTTTCACATAGATCACGCCCAGCGCCCACGTAAGAGCCGTCAACAAACCTAAAATGACGCCCACGATGGAAACCTGTCCAGTCAGTCCATCTGCACTGACCGCAAGTATCCCGAGGAATCCCATGATCAGCCCAATGACCTTGAGGACCGTCATGCTCTCACCCAGCCACAACCAAGCAAAGAGTCCTATCAAGATTGGCTGGAAGTACACCAACACAGAGAATAATCCACCTGGCAAATATACGAGTCCAACCGTCTGAATGCCGTAAAAGCACAAGGTATTCAGAAAGGCAGATATACAATAGCGCAACCAGTTTTCACGCCAGTTGATCTTTTTCCATTTCGGTAAAATGAATAAAGCGAGCAGAAGTCCGCCAATCAGCGAACGCATTCCTGCGAATAAAATCGGTGGCGTATAGGCGAGTGACATTTTGTAGATCGACCAGCTTAAACCCCACATCAATACCAAACTTGCAATAGCGACAACAGTCTTACCCGAAAACTTTCCCACGAGGGGCCTCCCTTTCTAGCTGCACACTTGCTCTTCTGTTTTTGTCCGCCTCTTATAGTACCACACAAAAGAAGAAGCCGGATGTTCTCACCCGGCTTTGCTTCCTGCCATATTATTGCAGCTCTTGGCGCAGGAACTGGTCGAAAGCATCTGTCGGAAGCGGCTTGCTGAACAGATAGCCTTGACCATGGTCGCAGCCATTTTCCTTCAAAGCCGCTACTTGATCATGGAGCTCAATTCCCTCTGCGATGACATTCATATTGAGACTTTGCGCGATCGTGACAATCGCTTTTACAATCGCTTGACTCTCTTGGTTGTGATGAATGTCGCGAATAAATGAGGCGTCAATTTTGATTGTATCGACTGGCAAGCTCTTAATATAACTAAACGAGCTATAGCCTGTCCCAAAATCATCAATCGAAATTTGGATGCCGATGTCCCGAATCTGCTGCAGGACTGCCGTCGCCTCTTCCATTTTGACAAAAATACTCTCCGTAATCTCGAGCTCTAGCCAATCAGGGGACAGATTTGTTTCCCGAAGAATATCTTTGATCATCTCGACCAGATCTTTTTGATAGATCTGTCTCGCTGACAAATTCACAGAGACCTTCAGGGTATATCCTTGATCGTGCCAAAATTTATTTTGTTTGCACGCCTGTTTCAAAATCCATTCCCCAAGCGCCAGAATCATCCCTGTCTCCTCAGCGATAGGAATAAAACGATTCGGCGGGATGATGCCCAGCTCTGGATGCACCCATCTAACGAGCGCCTCCATGCCAGTCATCGCGCTTGTCATAATATCGATTTTGGGCTGGTAGTAAATTTGGAACTGCTCTTGTTCAATGGCTTTCCGCATCTCATTTTCCATCAAGATACGCTCTAGCGACTTCGCCTCCATCGTCGGATCGAAAAAGTCATAGCCATTCTTCCCGCGCGATTTCACTGTATATAATGCCGTATCGGCCCGTTTCAACAAATCTTCGGGATTGTCCCCATCTTGCGGGTACAAGGCGATGCCGATGCTACACGACACGTTGAACACATGACCCTCCAATTCAAACGGCCGCTGCAACTGATTCATGATCTGCTCTGCCAATGCAGACGCTTCGCTTCGATCTTGCAGATGGTTCTGCATAATCGTAAATTCGTCTCCACCCAACCTGGCCACGACATCTCCTGGCTTGAGGCATGCCTGTAGACGCTTTGATGCTTCGATCAGCAACATATCCCCTACATCATGACCGAACGAATCGTTCACATCCTTGAAGCGATCCATGTCCAAAAACAGCACAGCCAGATTCGATTGGAAACGCTTGGCCTGCATCATTTCCTTGCTGAGCTGTTGAACATACATCCGTCGATTCGGCAGGTCTGTCAACGCATCGTGATAAGCCAAGTGATGAATCGTCTCTTCGGACTGTTTCCGGTCTGTAACGTCACGGGTAACGAGGAGCAGCTTGGTCACATTTCCTTCTTCATCCGCTATCGGATTGATTTTGCTTTCTGTCCAGATAACATCGTTTCTTTGGGTGTTAATCCGGCACTCTACCATGTACTCTTTACGTGTAGAGAAGGCATGCTGAATCGCATAAGCAAAAATATCTCGGTCATCCTCCACAATCCATTCGAACAGATTATGAATTTCCTCATCAGGAACGGTATGCTCCCATACCCGCTTGTGAGATGGGGACAAATAGAGAAACTCCCCATCCAGGTTGATGATGCTGATGATATCCGATGTGTTTTCCGCGATAATGCGATACTTTTCTTCACTCCGCTTGAGCTCGTCTTCCATTTGCTTACGACATGTGATATCACTGCGAATGGAAAGGTATTGATAGATTTCGCCCGCTTGGTCCTTAAAGGGCACGATAGTTGTATCGACCCAATAATAGCTGTCATCTTTTGCGCGATTGCGAATTTCTCCCCGCCAGACCTGGCCAGATCGAATACAAGACCACATTTCTTTAAAAAAGCCTTTCGGATGGTAACCCGAATTAAGAATACGATGGTCTTTTCCAATCAATTCGCTTCGTTCGTATTTCGATATGCGGCAAAATTGCTCATTTGCCCGCAAAATAATCCCCTTATGGTCCGTAATTGCCAAGATCGTGGATTGGTCCAAAGCGTATTTGACATCTGCCAGCTCATTCACAACCATGTTCAGCTCACCATCTTTTTCGCGTAGTAGCCCAGCCCAATCTTGGGGTGTCAGTGAAGATATCATTTGGTTATTCATTTCAATCTCCTGTTTATACTTTCGAATACAGTCAAAAAAAATGATCCTTACAGAAGGATCGTAACGTTCTGGATACAGTTCGTTCCATTTTACCATGTTTTTCCGAAAGTTCAACGAGAACAACTGCGGTAGAAACAACATTTTTACAAACTTCTTGATGTGTCCATACGAAAAAAATGAACCAGCACACGTAGCCTGGCTCACTTTTTTCAACAATGGGTATGATTGGACTGCTCCCTCTTACAAGCGGGCAAGAATGCTGCGATTGAGGTCTGCGACAGAATTGCTGCCAGACAGCGCCATCGCGACATCAAATTCATGGATGAGTGTATCTAACACACTCGCTACGCCTTGTTCTCCGGCAACAGCCAGACCATACAGGAATGGGCGACCAATCAGGATAGCATTGGCACCTAAAGCAATTGCTTTCACGACATCTGCTCCTGTACGCACGCCACTGTCGAGCAAGACAGGTATTTTGCCAGCTACCACCTCGGCAATCGCTGGCAACGCATCCAGCGTAGAAATGGCGCCATCCATCTGCCGCCCACCGTGATTGGAAACGATGATTCCATCTACGCCATGCTCTAAAGCAAGCCGCGCATCATCCGGATGCAAAATGCCTTTTACCAAAATCGGCAGGCGAGTATGCTCACGCAAAAAGGCGATATCGTTCCAATTCAGCGCTGGATGATAAATGTTTTTCAACACTTCCTCCACTGCATTCTCCGGCGTTACCTCAGGGAGTCTCGAGCAAAAAACAGGGTCTGTCAAGTAATTCACCAGTCCTCTTCCTTCGCGCAGTGGCGAATACCCGTTACGGAAGTCTCTGCGCTTCCACCCTAGCATAACGGTATCTACCGTGAGGACAATGGCAGAATAGCCAGACTTTTCCGCTCGTCTGACCATGCTCGCAGAAACCTCTCGATCATTCGACCAATAGAGCTGGAACCAACGATAGGCATCGCCCATCACTTCAGCAATCTGTTCGAGCGAGTGAGCGGAAACCGTACTGGCTACGAACGGCACTCCGGCTGCTGCCGCCGCCTTGGCAGACGCCAGCTCCCCATCGGGATGTGAAATCGTCTGCATACCCACAGGAGCCAAGAAGATCGGTGTGCGTAACGCTTGATTATACAGCGAGATACCAAGTGTACGATTCGTCACATCCCGCATCATCCGCGGAATGATTGCCCAACGGGAAAAAGCTGTCCGGTTTTCTACCAGCGTTTCCTCTGCCCCTGATCCCCCGGCAACGTAATCAAATGGCCCATCCGGTAACACCTCTCGCGCCTTTTTCTCCCAATCCTCAATGGAAATAGGCAGTGCCTGCGTGTCTTTGTTCACACGGGTAAATAAGAGTGATTCCTCATTTGTTTTCATCATCTGGTTTGCTTCCTTTCTGCGATCGTCTTTCATCTTTTTTATCTCAATTCACATAAATTCGCAATAGTCTTAATCTCTTTTCTATTCCACAAGCTTGTCCACATTCGCAAATGCCTTTATCAAGGCTACTTTTTCTTTTTGCCTTTTCGGGCTTTGCGACGGATTTGTTTCTTTGCTTTTTGCGTCTTCATTCCACGGGTAATTGAACCCACCCATGTGATGGTTTGACTATTTTCATTGATGACCTTTACCACGTTACCACTGTTGTTTCCACCTGAACCGGCAAACGCTTTGGTTACGCTTTTAGGAGAGTTATTTGCCGTATCACCAAAGTTGATGTTTCCGACATTGTTGTTGATTGTCACAGTTCCCACAAAAGTCGGCAATTCCTCTCCCTCCCCGTCTGCAATGGCTTATTCCCATCATATTCGGACGGTTTTGCGCCCGCTTGGACGATGGTTGAGGGCATTTGTCTGATGTGGTCTTGCGAAAAAAAAATCTCCCCGAGTAGACAAAACTACGCGAGGAGAAAGACCTTTTTATTGCGCGGTATAACCGCCGTCGACCAGCAGGCTTGTCCCTGTGACGAAGGAAGCATCATCGCTGGCAAGGAACAGAACAGCCTTGGCGACTTCTTCTGGTTTACCCAAGCGCCCCATCGGATGCAATCCAATCAGGTGCTCGTTTAAGGCTTCATCTCGACCAGCGATCAGCGGCGTGTCAATATAGCCCGGGCAAACCGCATTTACGCGAATCCCTTGCTTCGCATACGTAAGTCCCAGTGTCTGGGTCAGGAGCTTCACTCCACCTTTGGCGGAAGAGTATGCGGTCACGCCAGCTTTTCCGGCATGGCTATGGATCGAGCCGCAGTTGACAATCGCGCCGCCAGTTCCTTGCGCCAGCATTTGCTCGATAACGTATTTATCGCACAAGAACACGCCAGTCAGATTGATATCAATCGTTCTTTGCCAATCATCCATGCTCAACAGATGACCTGGTGCGTCTTTCGCGATACCCGCATTGGCAAACAGAATGTCTACCTTTCCGAACTTTTCTACAGTGGTGTTCACCATGTTTTTCACTTCGTCTTCTTTCGTTACGTCCGTTTTCACGAACAACGCATCGAAGCCCGCTTGATTCAGCTCTTCCGCCAATTCATTTCCACGTGGGGAGAAGTCAGCAATCACTACTTTCGCCCCTTCTTTTGCGAAGAGACGGACGGTCGTCTCTCCGATTCCGCTTGCTCCCCCTGTTACGATCGCTACTTTATTTTCGAGTCTCATGGTTAACTACTCCTATTTTCAAAATGATATTCATACCGTTTTATCTCGCTGTTGCGCCGCCATCGATGACGAATTCCGCCCCTGTGACATGAGAAGACTCGTCAGAAGCGAGGAACAGCACCATATTGGCTACATCCTCAACAGTTCCGAGTCGACCTGTTGGAGTCGCTTGTGCCAACTCTGATTTGGAATGCTTTGTCGTTTCCGAAGCATAGGACACCATGTTTGTATCGATATAGCCAGGGTGAATCGAGTTCACGCGCACACCGTGTGCCGCATACTCCATCGCTGCATCCTTGGACATGATGCGAACCGCTCCCTTGCTCGCTCCGTACAAGACGTGACCCGGCGCACCAAAAAGCCCAGCGATGGAAGAGGCATTGATGACAGAACCACCTTGTTGTTTTGCCATGAGTGGCATTACATGCTTCATTCCCAAAAAGACACCCGTTACGTTAATCGCCATGAGGCGATTCCATTCCTCTACGGTAATCTCCGCCAACGGTTTAATGATATAAATGCCTGCATTGTTGAACAGGATATCTACTTTCTCGTATTGTTCTACGGTGGTTGCTACTACTTGCTGCCATTGCTCTTCACGGCTTACATCATGCGCAATCGCGATGGCTTCTCCACCCGCATCCTTGATTTCGGCTACCGTCTGAGAGGCACTTTCCAGATTGATATCGGTAACGACTACTTTCGCACCTTCCTTGGCAAAACGAATCGCCGTTGTTTTCCCGATTCCTGTTCCGCCACCGGAAATGATCGCTACTTTCCCTTCGAGTCTCGCCATTGTAAACGCCTCCATTTATTATGTCTTTTGTACCTGATCTCTTGCCTTGCTTTCATTATAGGACTCTTTTATATTTAAAAATATGTAAACATACTTACCCTTCCTTAAGTACGACTAAAGGATGTGAGCTTGCCAAATGCATCTGGAACAACTGGAATATATCGTAGAAATAGCGAAGGCAGGCTCCCTGACCAAAGCCGCTCAGAACAAGCATGTGACACTCTCCGCCATCAGTCAGTCGCTCGCCAGTCTGGAAGCAGAGCTAGGCGTTACTCTGTTTACACGTTCGCGCCTTGGAGCTGTACCGACCTCTGAGGGGCGCATCATCATCAAAAAAGCGTTTGAAGCCTTGGGAATAATCCAGGAGATCTGGGAGGAAGCACAAAACTACACGAACACGTTGACGGGTGAGCTGAGACTCGCTACGATTCCCGGGCCCATGAATCTACTAGTCGATGCCGTCGCGAGCTTTAAAAAAGATTATCCTCACATCCGTACCGAAATTGCAGAAAAAGGCACGCAGGAAATATTAGAGGACATTCTTCATGACAAGCTGGACATCGGGCTAGTCATCATCCACGAGAACCTGCTCAAAAAGAGCGAGGGACTTGGCTTGGTGTTCGAACAGTTGCTAGAGGGGAAAATGGTCGTCGGCGTCCCCAAAAACTCGCCCCTTGCCTATCAGGATTCCGTTACGCCCGAAGAGCTTCGCAAGCAATCCTTTGTCCTGTACAACGACGACTATGTCAAATGGTTCGTAGAGGATTTTGCCGCTACGTATGGTCCTGTCGACATTTTGTTTACGAGTAACAACACAGAAGCCCTCCGCAATGCGATCCGGCAAAATCTCGCTGTTACGATCGGACTGGACTACTCTTTTGTTCATGAACCACATTTGCAAGACTCCGATACGAGAACCCTTGATTTAGATATCCCTTATCAACAACCTATTTATTATGGCTGGGTCCGCTCTGCGGAACGGCATTACTCCCGCATTTCCATGAACTTTATCAATCGACTCCAATACGATTTGAAAAGCAAGAAATACTCCCCGCTTCTTTAGTAAGCAAAAAGGCTGCCGCATTATTTTCGCGGACAGCCTTTTTCTATTCATTCTTACTGCGCTGGAGCAAGGAATGTCTGTTTATTCTTACCATCGATGATGAGAGCCGCTCTAGCCTTCACCACTTGATTTTCGTACGTGAAATCTTTCTGTGAGAAATTGGCGATGACTTGCAAATCATCCCCATAAACTGCCTTTTGCACGAGTCTGTCTTCAGACAACACGCGATAATCGGTCATCTCTTGCTGCACTGCTTTTTTATGGAAGGGAGACCACACCTTCAGATAGTTCATGATCAACTCTTGTTCAGCATCCCACATCTTTCTATCCACATGATAGAGCGGCGGAACATTGTAGAGCAGCTCTTTGAGCATACGAGTACCGACTTCTCCCTTGATCTTCAGGCTTCCCCACTCCCAGTGATGGCTTGTGATCACCGAGTTATTGTACACCAGTTTGTATAGCGGCAAGGAGTACGCTGGATCAATGTACACATGCTGGTACTCTTCCTTGATCGGAACCTGCTTCTTGTATCGCTCTGGAATCTCACCCGCTGGGGACCAATAACCTCCCACATAATACGGGCTTTGCTTGTTTTTTCGCATATCTGGATCTGCCCATTTGATGACAGGCGTCTCAATCCCGTGGGCAAAAGCAATGCTTCTGCTAGCGAAGTCGTTGCCCGTCTCAGAGCCAACGACCAATTTCTTTTCATCACGAATATAGTCCATCCGTGCAAGCTTCGCCTTCATATCCTGTGCTTCTGTCGTTGTGTGCTCAGGCGAATAATCATCGTTGAAATCTCCTGCTGCATCCACATCAATAAACCACGAGTTAAAAGCGACATCGTTACTCATGATTTCATCCATGCGCTGCTTCACACTTGGCAGCGATAAGGTTGGATTCAGCAATCTGCCACGTTGCAGAAAACCAGCCTTCTTTTCTCCATTTTTCTTCGTGATTGTCGCATTCTCATACAAGCTCTTATCCTTGAAAATAGCCGTATTCCAATCCTGATTTTCTTCCTTATGAATGGAATGGTACGAGTCGTAGCTGGCGATCAAATAGCCTGTATCATTCGCCTGTTGAATGAATGCTGGCTTCATGTAAGCGGCAGTCCAGTCCGGCAAGCCGATCCATGCATTCGTAATTCCGGCTGCTTTCATGTCCTTGAGCAGATCAGTAGAATCCGCATTGCCCCACTTTTCTACCGGTGGAACGGCATCCTGCAATACACTTTTCAGCAGTTGTTTGTTCAAGTCGTACAGCTGTGCTTCCGTCAGCTTGTCGATCCCTTTTCCGATGAGTTCTTTTGTCTTCTCATCGACGTTCGTAAATAGCTTCGGATTGTAAAACTCACGCGAGCGCAACGCATAGTTGAACCCGCTGATGATCGCTCTCTTCTGGTAGTCCGCGACGTAATCCTGTTTTTGAATCTCGCGGAATTGCTGGATGCTCTCTTTTCCATCCTCGCTGCTTTGCAAGAACTGCTCCATCCATCCGATGAAGTTCGCGTCCAGTTTGGTTTTCAATGCACGCCATTTTACATCCTCAGCAGTCAGGAAGCTCTTGTTCCACAAATAAAAATGTGGAGCTCCGTACAGCTTTTCGACATCCGGGTTCGCTTTCGCTTTTTCAGCCAGAGTCAGCAGCTCTCCCTTTTCCTTTATATAATCCTTGTACACGCCTGCAATGCTGACTGGATCATTGTCTGTTACATACAAGCGGAATCCGTAGGTCTTGTCTGAATTAATCCTCGGGAACTCATGCGAGAACGTGAAGGAAATCGTCGGATCGACTGCAAAATCAACTGTACTGTTAAACAAGTTGTCCACCACGTACATGAGCGCGTACTTGTTCTTATTGACAGCAAAAAAGCGCATGGAGAATGACTCTGCGAAAGTAAGACTCTCCTCTTTGAAAAAGGACTGCCACTCTCTGTCGGCGGCAGGAATCCACTTTCCTTCCCCCAAGGGCAGCATATAGCTAGGTCCTTTCACGGTAGGCCAGGAAAAGCTCTCTGTCCCTGTCGAGGTCAGGGTGATTTGCAAATGATCTTCTTTCTTTTGAAGCGAGACATCCAGCTTATCGTCTGGGTAGCTCCAGGTAATCTCTTGCTCACCTTTTTGTACATTCGCTACCTTACGCGCTGGCATAGGCTCAGAAGCGCTTTCCTTCACTCCGTCTTTCTCGACAAATACTTCGAAGGTCTCCGGCTTCACATCAAAAGTAAAATCTGCGTGTTGCTTCGCCTGCACTTGCCCGTTAGCATGGTTGCTCTCACAACCAACTACTACTTGGAGCATGAGGGCGAACACGATGAGTAAAATCGCTTTTCTTTTCATGAAATCCTCCTAGATCGAATAACTATGTATATCGTATTACGATGTACATGTGCATAAAAAGTCATCGAAAACCTTGTCCAAGGTCACCTTACATCCCGGCGACCTCGGTCCATGAGGCTTCTTCGACTTATGTTGCTTTTTACGAGGGTGTAGCGGACAAATCATCATCGAAGCGAATTCTTTTCCTTCGCCTGTGTATCATAGCTGCTCCTAATCGAAACATGCCATAACCAATCAGTCCCCCAATTACATTCAGCAGTAGATCATCGACATCAAAGCTTCCTAATGCAAGCAAAAGCTGCAACGCTTCAATGATAAGACTGGCAGACAATGTGAGAAAAAACACGCGATGCATGTTTTGAAAGGACAAGAATAACAGCGGCAAAAACAATCCCAGCGGCAAAAAAATAAGGATATTCCCTATTAAGTTATACATCACCGTACCGAAGCTGTAATGATCATAATGGAAGACGTAATCCACCAAGGTTTGAAATGGCTTCGTATTTTGAAAAAGATGCGTATATTGCGGGACGCCGTACTCGATCATCCTCTGCTTCCATTCCACTGTAAAAGCTCTGCGCCGGAAGCGATCAGGCGACAATAACAAGAGATAGCTGGAGATCGCTACATACAAGAAAAACAACGTCATGAACCATTTGCGGAAGTATTTATCAATGAGCGGCATCGATTCAGACAGTTTCCGGCTGATTGCCCCCGTAGGTCCAAATCGTTGAATGGTCAGAGAGACGGCTTGCTGTTCCCCGTAGCCTTCTTCGACCAGCTCACTCTTCATGCTCCTTAAATGATCCATCAGCTCATCCTTGACATCCTGCTTTTCCCATTTGGAACACGGCAAACGATTGACAACCCGCTCTGCGTATTCTTCCAGCTTCATTCGCTTACTCACTTCCCTCATTGACGAGCGTAATGAGTTTGCTCAAGCTCTGCCAATCCTTCATCTTGTCTTGAAGAAGTCCCTGGCCTGTCTTGGTGATCCGATAATATTTACGGCGTCCGCCCTCATTGGCTTCCCCCCAGTAAGACTCCACTGCCTTTTGCGTCTCCAATCGCTTTAGGGCAGGATATAGTGTGCCTTCACCGATTTCATACAGCTCATCGCTTTTATCGCGAATCTTCTTGGCCAACTCATAGCCGTACTGATCTTTCTGTGCGATCAGCGAGAGTAGCAATAGATCGATGCTTCCCTTCAACAACTCTTTGTTCACAAAAGCATCTCCTCCCCGTGACATGCCTAGAGATTACCACACTATACCTCGTGATACAAGGTAGTTGATCAAGGAAATTTGCGGATAATGCATTTGGTTCTATGTAATTATTGACAATAACAAAATAGGTAATATAGACTATATTCGACAAGATTTTTCATGAGTCTACGTACTTTTTGATGATCATTCTTTTCAAAACACAACTAGATAATAGGCCCATAGAATGAACCAAAAAGAAGATCTTCCCTTTTATGGAGCAGGTTCCTTTCAATTCGTGACTTCATTCTCTCTAACAGGAGGCACTTACATGCTTGCCGACTTTTCATCGATCGTTCTGAACGCAGTTCTCTTAGCCTATTTTGCAATTGGTGTGCTATTTTTGTATTCCGAATCCAAATTTTTGCGTAAAATGAAGACTCGTAGAAATAGATAAGCCGATTTTTAGATAAAGGAGTTTGCACGTACATTGAGATCTTTTTTCCGCCAATTTCTGCCACGTCAGAATCAACCCCAAGAAATTACCTACAAGGAACTGGATTCGAAATTGATCAAAGCTGCTCGGTACGATCTGGTTACAAACCACCTCTACATCCGTTTTCACGATGGACGCGAGGTCGTTTACTGTCGGGTCACTCCTTACGCTTACAATGCGTTTTTAAATGCTGACTCGTTCAGCGATCATTTTCATTCGTTCATCAGCCAACGGTACTTGAACTATCAGGTGATGTAGCCTGTCGATACAAAATGCCCTCAGTCTGTCTTCTCGACACTGAGGGCATTTGTTGTTGATCTTCTCTATTTTAATGCGCGATGCAAAAATGATTTGGTCCGCTCAAATTTAGCATTTGTAAACAATTGCTCAGGTGTCCCCGACTCTACGAATTCCCCGTTGTCCATAAACATGATTTGGTTCGCCACCTCGCGCGCGAATCCCATCTCATGCGTCACAACCATCATCGTCATGTGCTCTTGGGCAAGCTGCTTGATGACTTGCAGGACCTCACCTGTCAGTTCTGGATCGAGCGCAGACGTAGGCTCGTCAAACAACAAGATTTGCGGATTCATCATCAATGCTCTGGCGATCGCCACACGCTGCTTCTGTCCGCCTGAGAGCTTTGCTGGGTATGCGCCTGCCTTATCAGATAAGCCGACCTTTTCCAGGAGCTCTGCACTCATGCGCTGGATGTCCTCCGCCGCCTCCCCTTTGACCACTCTAGGTGCGATCTCAAGATTCTCCTTCACCGTCAAATGAGGAAACAGATTAAAATGCTGAAAGACCATGCCCATTCTCGATGTGATCTGCTTGATTTCCTGGTTACTGGCGTAAACGCCGTCCTTCACCAAATAATCATCCTGCACCCGAATGCTGCCACCATTCACCTGCTCCAGATTGACCAAGCTACGTAGCATTGTACTTTTGCCGGAGCCAGACGGTCCAATGACCGCCACGACTTCGTTCTTTTTCACCGAAAACGAGACATCTCGCAAAACTTCCTGATTGCCAAACGATTTCTTTAGATTCGATACTTGAATGATATCCATATTGCGCCAGCCCTTTATTCGAATTTGAACCTTTTTTCCAGCCACTTAAAGAATAACGTCAACAATAGCGTCATCAACAAATAAATGATTCCGGCAATAAAAAACGGAACGATGGTAAAGTCGCGATTCACAGCCGTTTGTGCAAAATGAAGCAATTCTGGGACGGCAACCGCATAGAGCAGCGCTGTGTCCTTTACGAGAGTAATGGATTCATTTGCGACGGCAGGCAAAGCCACGCGAAACATTTGCGGCAAAATAATCTTGTTGGTCGTCTGCCATTTGCTAAAGCCGAGGACCTGCGCCGCCTCGTACTGTCCTTTGTCGATCGACAATAGTCCTCCACGGAAAATCTCCGCGAAATACGCTGCGTAGTTCAGCACGAAGCCGAGGCATGCAGCTACGAATCGATCCATAACCAAGTATTCTCCGATCACTGGCAAGAGTGGGAGACCAAAGACAAAAAACAATAGCTGTAATAATAGAGGCGTTCCACGCATGACATATACATAGGTGTGCGCGAACCAAGACAGACCTCTGTTGCTGCTATTCGCCATTAAGGTAATGAGAAATCCCAATGGGATCGATGCCAGGATAGCGATGAAGAACAGCAACACCGTCATCTGCGCCCCTTCTAGCATGGGCACGGTAATGGAGATAATATAGTCTAAGCTCATCTGGTATGCTCCTAATCCTTATAATAAAGCGTGGCTTCGCCAATCATTCGGCGAAGCCATCGTATCTTCCGTTTATTTCAACACGCGATTTTCGCCAAACCATTTTTCTGATATTTTAGCTGCTGTTCCATCCTGATTCATGGTATCCAAGGCTTTTTGCAGTTCGTTCAATAACGCCTCGTTCCCTTTTTTGACGCCCACTCCATACTCCTCAGGTGCAAGTGATTCTTCCAACAGCTTAAAGGTTCCAGGTTCTTTTGCCATGTAGTAATCGGCTACAATCTGGTCGATGACAACTGCTTCCACGCGGCCAATCTTCATATCGCTCAATGCCAGTACATTATCAGGATACTCTGTAATTGATTTGACCTGATTTTTCATGTCACTTGCATTGACAGCGTCAGCTGCGGAAGACAGCTTTTGCAAACCAATTGCTTTACCAGCCAAGTCTGACAGCTTGGTCCAGTTGCTATTTGCCATCGTGACCACTACTTGCGCGTTTTTCAGATAAGGCTTGGTAAAGAGAACCTTCTCTTTTCTCTCATCTGTAATCGTATATCCATTCCAGATCAAGTCGATACGACCGCTATTTAGTTCAGACTCTTTTGCACTCCAATCGATTGGTTGAAACTCGACTTGTTTTCCCATTTTTTCGCCGGCTGCACGCGCATAATCAATATCAAAACCGACTAGCTCATTTTTTTCATCCCGGAATCCCATTGGTGCAAACTTATCATCAATTCCGATAATCAGCTTGTTCGCGTCAGCGCCAGTTTTTGCGCTGGAACAGCCCACTACCAATGAAACCATCGCACTCAACAACAAAGACATCCATGCTATTTTCTTCATCGTGATGATCCCCCTCGTTTCCCTACTCTATATTTTACTCTGATAAAGTGGTAATACGTTAACAAGGTATCATGATAGCACATTAGCAAGGAATAGTCGATACTTTAGCAAACAAAAGCACCTTAGAAATATACGCCAAATGAATGAGTAAAATGCCCGACTAGCAGATGCATGTCTTTTTCTTTTTTCCGACACTCCCTCGTTCCTCTATCTTTTTGATATACTCCGTAGCCAACGGAACTTTGCACGCTGTCTGTCCGACGTCCACATGTACTTTGCCAATCGCTGCGGCCACTTCCAACGCTTCCTGATGAAGTTCCGGTACATACGCCCCTACTGAAATAACGAATTGATTCATGGTGTACCGTACGCGATTTTGTTCCTGATGAATCGTCTCCTTCACTCTCATGAGGAGCCGTTTGATTTCTTCTTTATGTAGCTGTTCATCGGGAGCAATCGACAAGTAGTTCGAATACGTATTCCACCCACATGTGGCTACCATCTCTTCCTTTGACTCGATCCATGCTCGTGCCAACTCCATGGCAAAATGACTCTCAGCCGCTACACTCGCAACCGTATATTCGGCGGGCGCGTACCAAGACGCTTCCTTGACCCAAGTCTGCAGCCGCTCTTTTGTCATGCTCTTTGGGTCAACCGTCAATCCGGCCAAGTACATGGCGTCGTAGTTTCCCGTATCGTACAGCGCCTGGACGAGCTGCTGATCACGCTTGACCTCCTTGACCAGCTTTTTCATATCGCCGACTCGCACGCCAAACAAAGGCTCTTTTGCTCCATGCCGCAATAACGTTTTTTTCGTCTGCTCTGTCCCCATCGCTTCGAGCTTCTGCATGACTTCTTCCAGCGTCATCTTGTCACCCTCCTTTTTCTTCTATTAATTAGGATAACCAGCGGCGTTACCTCCAACACGAAAAAACCCTCCTCATTTAAAGGAGAGCTTTTTCCTGAAGAGCTTGACGCGCTTTTCCTATCCTTACGCCTGACTGCGTACTTTGATATACGAAACATTTCTGACGTTGATAACAACATCATCGTACTGTAGCCATCCACCGTCTTGATTAGCGACCATTTGAATGATCTCTTCCGGTTCCGTCGTTTCAACGCTAATCGTTTCACCGCCTCCGGAAAAGTAAAATTGAATCACCTTTACTTCCTTCATAAAATCCCCTCCTATTCCTTCTAGTTATCGGATGGTTGGAAAATTTTTGTTATGGGTGATTTTTTATGTATACTTTTGTTGCAGCTATTCCGTTTTGAATGTCTACCATTTCTGTGAAAAGGGGTTTGTTGAAAATGCCGGATTCGGTACACACGAGAAAAGGAGCAAGTAAAGCCTCGCTCATCCCTGACAATGTTTTAGCACTCCTTCATGCTGGAGAATTAGAAAGCGTCAATTTGACTGAATGGCAGGCTGTTGATCATATTCATCTGGTACAAAGCGTTCTGCCTCATGTTTATCTCTCTCAACTTGTTGATCAATTAGAAGAAACGGGTGACGATTGGCTAAGAATCTCTGATACAAAGGAAACGAAAAGAATTGTCACCAAAGCGAAAAGAACGATTCTGAAGACCCAAACCGAACAGAAATGATGAACCAAATCACATATTTATCTCAATTTTATTTGTTAAATTCATTATCCGAGGAAAGTTTGCGCTTAATCGATCAATTAACCTCCTTATCCCCTTTTCCCAAAAATACGTGCATTCAAACACCAGAAACTTTTTCAGAGGGCTTTTACTTCATCAAGCAGGGGAAAGTACGTTTATATAAAGTAAATCGGGATGGGCGGCAGTTCACATTCGATATCCTCGGGGAAGGCAATGTGTTTGGAGAAGTGGATCTCCTCTCATTAGGTACACGGGAGATGTATATAGAAGCCATCGAAGACTGCCTCATTTGTAAAATGAGCAAAGCAAAATTTGAGAGCTACATAATCGAACATCCGCAACTGATGATGAAGATCATGAAGATCATTAGCGATAGAATGGTTTCGATCATCCAGGCAGCCGAAAATCTTGCTCTTCTCCCTTTACAAGATCGCATTATTTCCACATTAGTAAGGCTTGCCGATCAATTTGGCACTCCTAACAGTTCGGCATTTCAACAAATTGACTTACCTCTTTCCCATCAAGAACTCGCCCATTTTGTCGGGGCATCCAGGGAAGCTGTGACGGTAGCATTACGTGCTTTAGTAAGAGAAGAACTGATTCAAACAGGCTTTAAATCCATTTCCATTCATCGGGACGAAATTTTGAAGAGAATGTAATCCAGGTTACATCTCCCCCTCTAAAAGAAAGATATCGTAAAGCTATGGCTTTTACTATTCTTTCGAAAAAGAGGGGAACGACATATGGATAAACCACATTTTCAGAGCCTGCGCGAAGAGCTAGATTTTACAACCATACAAATAGCAGACTTCCTCACTCGTGAAGTAACAGATGCATTTACAAAATCAATCGAGGAGCTGCGGACCTCTGGACACGCAAAGGGCTTGCCGATTGGTTCGATTGCACCTGATTTCTCGTTGAACGATCACACTGGCAAGACCATTACCTTGTCGGAAAAAATCGGAAAAGGTCCCGTCGTCCTTACATTTTTCCGTGGATCATGGTGCCCCTACTGCAATTTGGAGCTGCAAGCATACCAAAAACAGATCGATACGATAACCTCTCTGGGTGCCCAATTGTTTGCCATTAGTCCACAATCTCCTTCACACTCTCTTACTATGCAAGAGAAAAACGGTCTGAGCTTTCCCGTGTTATGCGATACCAATAACCAAGTAGCAGAAAAATATAAACTCAGATTCAGACTGCCTGATTTTTTACATGATACCTACCGATCATTGGATATTGATCTCCATCGTTTTAATAGCGAAGATTCATGGACACTCCCCATACCTGCTACTTATATCCTCGACAACCAGGGCGTAATCCGTTCAGCAGGCTTAGATCCTGATTACAAAAAACGCATGGAGCCTAGTGAAGTTTTAGACATTCTGCGTACCCTAACCTAACGCTTATATAACGAAGAACCAGTTGATCACACAACTGGTTTTTTCTACGTCTATGCTTTATGAACAATTAGTTTATTTTCCCTACCAAAACTTGACAAGAATATATCTTTTGGCTTATATTTTGCATGATTATGTCTAGCAAAATTCGACACATCTTTACAATTTTTGCTAAAAAATGCAAAAGGCAAAGTCATCGAAAGGTGGCGACGCAAAACCACGGGTCTACAGTCTTTGACCATGATAGCCGGGTTGCCATCATCTTGAGACCATTTATTCGATGTTGGTAGCTTCGGTTGTTCCATTTCGATGGAACGGCCTTTTTTTGTGTTTACATTTTTGAAAGGAGGATGAAAGCACTTTCATTTTCGTATCGGATGGAAAAACATAACTTTAGTGACGTCAAACATACACAACATGGTTCAATCAGAGAAAATGATGGAGTGGAGAAGTTATGTACAAACAAGTAGAAACCGTACAAGAGTTAGCAAAATTTCATGAAATCAAAGAAACAGTATGGACAAGCATGGGCTTCGAGATGGAGCATGCGAAAGAAGGCTCGGCTCAGTTCCTCTTACTTGCCGAAGATGGTGAAGCAGGTGGAACATTTGAAATGACGCCCTTTTCCAAATCAAGTGCTTATATGAAATCACTTTTTCAGGATGTTGTTACAGAAGATATGAAAGTAATGGAGGTAGACAGTCTCGCTGTTTTGCCGAAATACCGCGGACAACTAGGGCAAAAAGGAATTTGCTTGATGATAGATTACGCTGAAAAGCACGGTTATACCCACGCAATCGGGGTAGCAGATCCGACTTTTTTTACGTTCATTAACAAGAAGTATCAAGTAAAGGCGACTCAGACCAAAGATATCGTCTTTTACAAAGGGGCCGATGCCATTCCGACCCTCTTCCATCTAAAAGATGTCTATGACAATAAGCACGATCCGAAATATTCCTGGTACAATTCGTCGTCATCCAACCAAGTAAAAGTCGAGGTAGGTGGGTAACATGGATAACATTGATCTATTGAGAAGAAGAAACAATTGGGTCGTAATCGTATTCGCAAGTATTATTACGGTAGTTCAGGTCCTAAACCTTTTTCTAGGCGTATCGTACACATTCGTTTTCACGATACTGGGTATTTTGTATGGCGTGCTGGCACCTTTTACTTACATCTCCAATCGCCCGAGGTTCCGTGAAAAAGCAGCGCCCTTCATGAAGTTTTTCAACTTCGCCGTAATCGGAATTTTTATGTTCATCGTAGTTGGACTGGACCCGCATATGATCAATATCATGACCATTATGTTCTTTGTAGCAGTCATGGGGATTTATCAAGACCGACTCATCAATATTTTGACGATTGTATCGACATTGGGTATTGTCTCTTACTACTTCCTGACACAGAGAGAAACGATTTTCCATTCGACAAACAACCTTGATCTGATGTACTTCTTGCTTACCTTCTGCTTCGTCTCTGTCACGAGCATGATGCATGCTGTATTCAATAACAAGCTGCAAGAGGAAAGTGAGCAACAAAAACAAGAAGCGATTGCCTCAAAGGAATCATTGCAACGTGTTCTGGATCAGATCAATGAATCACTCACCTCTATGCAAGACTATCAAGAGAATTTGAACAAGGTGACGGACGGTGTAAATATTCGCGCAGTCGAAACTGTCGCTTCCCTGCAAGACATTATGGAGTCCTTTACGGTTCAGACCAGCAATACGGACGAGCTGCGTCGGGAAATGAGCTCTACGAATCTGCAAGTGGAGGACATGACCCGTTCTGTTACGGAGATGCATGATTACGTTGAATCGACCAAAGAAGCCACTAATGAGAGCGGCAAACGCATCGGCAACATCGGCAATGACTTTGAACGATTCATCAAGGATATCCAAGGTACGAACCAGCTGATTCAAGAGCTCAATAAAGAAACCGAATCGATTGGGAAAATCATTCAAACCATTTCCGAGATTTCTGCACAAACCAATCTATTGGCACTCAATGCCACGATTGAAGCGTCTCGCGCAGGCGAACACGGCCGAGGATTTGCTGTCGTAGCAGATGAAGTACGCAAGCTGGCTGAATCCTCCAAGCTATCCTCTGAGTCGATCTCGAACCTGCTCATGACCATTCGCGAAAAAATGAAGCTCGTATCAGATATGATTTCTGAGTCACAGACTTCTTTTGAGAAAAATAGCGAGGGCATCATTGAAGTACAAGAAATGTTCACCAATGTAGACAACTACATGCAAAACTTCGCGGATAAAACGAAAAACCTGCAAGAGTTCATTATCCATGTTCACAGTATGATTCAAGAAGTCGGCGCAAAAGTTGAAGTCAACGCAGATATTACCGACAAGAACAAAGAGAGCCTGGAAGAAGTGCTTGTTCTCGTTTCTGAACAAAAAGACGAAGTCGTTAAGGTTTCTGGCGGCTTTGAGAAAATCGAACAACAGATGCGTGGTCTCCATATGTAACCTTCCTGCAACCGCCTTTCACGGGCGGTTGTTTTCTTTTCTCATTTTGTAACCGAACAGATATATAATGTAAATATTCTGATATTTATAATCTTATACAATGAAAGGAGCACATCATGGATGGATGCACGAATCGAAACAAAAACGATTCAGACCGATCGACTGCTCGTTTCTTATCTGACAGCTGGCGTACTAGAAGGAGAACCGCTCCTCCTCATTCACGGCAATGCATCAGCCAACTTGTTCTGGGATGATACCATTGCGGCTCTATGTGACCAGTACCGTGTGTACGCACCTGATATGCGTGGCTATGGAGCAAGTGAAGCATTGCCCATCGATGCGACACGCGGTTTGCGAGACTGGTCGGATGACCTTCATTCGTTTATTCGGGCATTGGACTTGCCAACACCCGTCCATCTTGCCGGCTGGTCGTTGGGCGGTGGGATCGTGATGCAGTTTGCCATCGATCACCCGCAGGAAGTACGCTCCCTGATTCTAATCGCCCCCATGTCTCCTTACGGCTTTGGTGGAACCAAGGATATAGCTGGCACCCCGTGCTACAGCAGCTTCTCAGGCTCAGGTGGAGGAGCTGTCAACTCCGAGCTGGTCAAAAGGATAGCAGCCAAAGATATGAGTAATGAATCTCCCTCCAGTCCTCGCAATGTCATGAATCAGCTTTATTTCAATCCCCCGTTCCAGGTTGGCCCAGAGCAGGAAGACCGTTATGTTAGCGCGATAATCTCTACGAGAACGGGAGAGGGCTTTTACCCTGGTGCTTTTGAATACGTAAACGATTGGCCCGGTGTTGCTCCTGGGACGACAGGGATTACGAATGCGATTTCTCCCAAATACGTAAATTTGTCCGGTATTGTCCAGATGGAGCCGAAGTGTCCGATTTTATGGATTCGCGGTGCGGATGATTCCATTATCTCGGATCAGTCGCTTGCTGATTTCGGTACACTGGGCAAGCTTGGCTATGTCCCCGGATGGCCGGGGGAAGGCGAATATCCTCCGCAGCCGATGGTCTCCCAAATTCGAGACGTGCTCGAACAATATCAGCGCGCTGGTGGTTCCTATCAGGAGATAGTCATGGAAAATGTGGGGCACTCTCCACACATTGAAAAGGCAGAGGAGTTTGTAGCGCTCATTCGAAAGACCGTCAGGGCATGACCCTGGCGGTTTTTTTGCGATCCATTAGTTTCCTCCCCACCAAAATTGAGCGAATACCCGATGATGAACAACTTTAATATTTTCCTTGCCCAAAGCATACACCATCTGGGCTATTTCGGCGTTTCTTTCTCCGCTTTCGATACCTTTAAGTTAAATTCTCTTTCCTGCTCCTCAATAATCGTTCGATCCTCTGCATTATCTCTCACTACTTTTTGCGTCAAAATCGATCCAACTGCTACCAGAAGCATACATGCGATGTAATACCCCTTTTCGTGCAGCTGAAGACCTGTTGCATTGTATAAACCGATGGAAAATAGCAGTACACCTGCCCCCAATGTAAAGTATGCCAAGAAAGTGAAGGCTCCCGTGTTGCGCATCCGATGCTTTTGTGGATACATAGTAACACCCCTCACATAAGTCAACCGGACGATTTCTCGCCCGGTTGCCACTATAGATTACTTCACAGCTTCCTTCTTGCCAAAGAAAGTACGCAACGCCTTGTATACCTCGCCCTTTTCCCGAATGACACAATGCATGAATTTCGGCTCTTTGATGTGGCGATACGCTGACATGAGGGTTGAATGACGATTATACTGATTCACTTCGCCATAGCCGAACATGTTGCATCTCTCCATGAGCTCTTTCACCAGCTTTACGCAGCGCTCATTGTCAGACGTGAGGTTGTCGCCATCGGAAAAATGGAACGGGTAAATGTTGTACTGCGATGTTGGGTAGCGGCTATCGATGATCTCCAACGCCTTTTTGTAGGCAGAGGAGCAGATCGTCCCCCCGCTTTCCCCTTTCGAGAAAAAAGTGTCCTCCGTTACTTCCTTCGCATCCGTATGATGGGCAATGAAGACGATCTCGACTTTTTCGTACTTGGTGCGCAGAAAACGTACCATCCAGAAGAAAAAGCTGCGGGCAATATACTTTTCAAACACGCCCATACTTCCCGACGTATCCATCATCGCAATAATGACAGCATTGGAATGAGGCTTGATGATCTCTTCCCACGTCTTGAAGCGCAGGTCATCTTCGGTAATCCCCAGCTCCATATCACTGTAGCCTGCCAGCGCATTTCGGCGGATGGCCGCAATCAGCGTACGTTTTTTATCAATGTTGCCCATCAAGCCTTTTTTCCGGACATCATTGAACCGAGTCTCTTCCACGACGATTTGTTCCTCGTCTTTTTGTTGAAGGTTCGGCAGCTCCAGCTCGGCGAAAAGCATCTCCTGCAATTCTTCTACGCTGATTTCAGCCTCGTAGTAGTCTACACCTGGCTGATCACCCGCTCCCTGACCCTTTCCTGGCCCTTGCGCCGGATCGCCGTCACGGGCGACGACATCGCCTACTTTACTGTTTCCTTTACCTTGACCGCCATGTTTTCCCTTTTGGAAGTTAAAACGCAATCGGTATTCATCCAGGGAGCGAATAGGGATCTTAATAACTTCCCGACCATTCGACATGATGATGTTTTCTTCGCTAACGAGATCGGGGAGATTTTTTTTGATCGCTTCTTTCACTTTTTCCTGGTGTCGATTTTGGTCCTGGTACCCTTTGCGGTGCAGCGACCAGTCTTCCCGGGAGACAATGAACGATGATTCATCTTTCATGCCGTCTCCTCCTAGCAACTGGCGCAATCTGCGCCGAATATGACGTGCTCCTCATGTCGCCAACGTTCTGTCATCTGTTCAACAGGCTACCCACATAGCGCAGCAGTTCATTTGCGCAAACGGGGCAATATTGATGCTCTTCGATAAGACGCTTGGTGACCTCATTAATCTTCTTGAGCTGATGCTCATCCGGCGTTTTGTTCGAAGTCGTAATTTTGACGACATCTTTTAGATCGGCAAACAGCTTCTTCTCGATAGCTTCCCGCAGGCGATCATGCGTGCTGTAGTCAAAACGCTTCCCTTTACGCGCATAGGCCGAGATACGGATGAGAATTTCTTCGCGGAAGGCCCGCTTGGCATTTTCCGATATGCCGATTTGCTCCTCGATGGAACGCATCAGGCGCTCATCTGGATCCATCTCCTCACCTGTAACGGGGTCACGGATTTTATTCATGTTGCAATAAGCTTCCACATTGTCCAAATAGTTATCCATGAGCGTTTTTGCCGACTCTTCGTAGCTGTAGACAAACGCCTTCTGCACTTCTTTTTTCGCCAGCTCGTCGTATTCCTTGCGCGCGATAGAGATGAAGTTCATATACCTCTCCCGCTGCTCCTTGGTGATAGATGGATGCTGGTCAAAGCCTTCTTTAAGCGCCCGAAGAATATCAAGCGCATTGATGCACTCGGTGTCGCGGCGGATCAGTGCACTGGAGATACGGTTGATGACATAACGCGGATCAATACCGGACATTCCTTCATCGGCATGCTCGTTACGCAGTTCTTCCAGATCGGCTCCCTTGAAGCCTTCCACCGATTCACCGTCATACAGCCGCATCTTTTTCAGCAGATCGGCCCCTTGTTTTTTCGATTCTTTCAGGCGGGTCATAATGGAAAAGACTGCTGCTGACCGGAGCGCATGCGGTGCAATATGCACATGCCCCAAGTCGGATTGCTTGATTAATTTCGCGTATATTTTTTCTTCGTCACTGACACGCAGATTATACGGCATCGGCATGACGATAATCCGAGATTGCAGTGCCTCATTTTTCTTATTCGCAATAAAAGCCTTGTACTCCGATTCATTCGTATGCGCAACAATCAGTTCATCTGCAGAAATGAGGGCAAAACGACCTGCCTTGAAGTTTCCTTCCTGTGTCAGCGACAGGAGATGCCACAAAAATTTCTCGTCGCATTTCAGCATTTCCTGAAACTCCATCAATCCGCGATTGGCTTTGTTCAGCTCCCCATCAAAACGATACGCACGCGGGTCGGACTCAGAGCCGTACTTCGTAATCGTCGAAAAGTCGATGCTCCCCGTCAAATCGGCAATATCCTGAGACTTCGGATCAGAAGGGCTAAATGTACCGATACCGACACGATTGGCTTCGGAAAACAAAATCCGGTGAACAGGGAAATCCTCGATGCACCCTCCATATTCGGTTTCCAACCTCATCCGGTTATAGGGTGTCAATTCTCCTTCAATCTTGATTCCCAGCTCTTCTTCCACCTCTGGACGCAGCTCGTGCGGGATAAGATGAAGTGGTTCTTCGTGCATGGGGCAGCCATCAAGTGCATAGATCGCTCCGTCTTCCGTCCGTGAATACTCTTCCAGTCCTCGTTTGAGCATCGTCACGAGCGTAGACTTACCGCCACTGACAGGCCCCATCAAGAGCAAGATGCGTTTGCGGACATCCAGACGACGCGCAGCCGAGTGGAAATATTCCTCCACTAGACGCTCAACAGAACGATCCAGTCCGAAGATTTCCCGACTAAAAAATTGATACGAACGTGAGCCGTCCTCGTTCTCTTCAACCCCCGCACTTTTAATCATGTTGTAGACGCGTGAATGCGCCGTCTGGGCAATTTGCGGATTTTTACGTACCAGTTGCAAATATTCGGCGAATGTTCCTCTCCACATCAGGTTTTCTTCGCGGGCCCGGTGCTCAGCGATCCGTTTTAAAATGTCCATGTTCGACACTCCTCCCTCTTAAGCCCCTCTCTCTTCCCAACGACAATGTACTCTCATGTATATGTCCGCCTGCGGTCACGCATTCACGTGCAAGCCGTTTTCTCCGGTTGCCAACAGGCTCTTACAGCCTTTACATATGTGTATGCGAGACATCAGCACAAGTTTCAGCAATCTTCCCATAAAAATCCGTCACCTTGCTTTTTTACAGCTTGGGAGATTACGGAATTGTAAGGTTTAGCGAACGTAGCTGTAAGCTGATTCGATGGTTTGTAATCCCTTCTCCCCTGTAAAATACAATCATAAGCAACATACACGGAAGCCAATACGGATTGGCTTAAAATAACAGGAGGAACGATCATGGATATTCAAGCAGAACGCATTCAAGTGAAAAAAGGACTATATTTGACTGGCATCGCGAGCTTGGTGATTCTTGCGATATTCATTTACCAAGCAGTGACAGGGATGGAACTCGATACTGGTGAGAAACTGAGTGTATATATTGCGCTAAGTGCTTTTTTGAAGCTTGTGTATGACTATCGAAAATTGTCACTCACAAGGGCGCAACAACTTTAATTCGTTTGCAAAGTGGGCAGGCTACGCTATAATGGGAGTAGTTTGTTTACGAAAGGAGCTGTCAAACGTGGGTACATTTATCGTAGCATTGGTCCTCGGAGCTTTTCTGTTTTTCATGCTGACAGCGGGCTACAACGAAGACAAAACCTGGAACATGTAAGAAGCATCCAGGGGAAAAAAGCAGGCTGCCTACTGTGGCAACCTGCTTTTTTTGTTTTCTTGTTATTTCTTATTCTCTTTCTTTTCTGCTTTCTTCGCTTCGATTTCAGCCTTGATTTCTTTTGCGCTCTTACCTGCTGTGTCAACGCCCCACTTGGCCGCCTTTTCTTTTAGGTTCTCGAGCTGTTCTTGCTTCTTCGCTTCTTTGGCTGCCTTTTTCTCAGCGTTTTCTGCTTTTTTTGCTACTTTTGCTTCTTTAATAGCCGCTTTTACTTCCTTCGCCGTTTTACCTGCCGTATCAACGCCCAGCTTCACAGCTTTATCATTTAGCTTGGCGAGTTGTTCTTGCTTCTTCGCTTCTTTTGCCGCTTTTTTCTCAGCGTTTTCTGCTTTCTTTGCTGCTTTTGCTTCTTGAATGGCTGCTTTTACTTCCTTATTTGTTTTATCCGTGGTTTCTACGCCCCACTTGGCAGCCTTCGCGTTCAGTTTTGCTTTGTTTTCTTCCTTTTTCTCCGCTTTGGAGTGCTTAACCGTAGCATCCGCTGCTGTATCCGCCGCAGTCACTCCAGAGATACCGCTAAACAACAAGGTAGCCATCACCAGAGACGAAACAAGTTTTTTCATGCAGATTTCCTCCTTTATTATGTAAAACGTGATCGTACACCCCTAGCCTACCTGATGATTTTGGGAAAAGTATGTGAAAAAGCAGGCTTGACCATTTTTTCAAACGGACAGCCTGCTTCTCGCCTATTCTTTCATGGCCATTTCTTAACGCGCAAACACACCGCTTTTCTCAGAAATCGCCGTAAACAGCTCTTCTAATGATCCCCGCTGATCTACCGGATACTGAGGCTCCCCACGGTCTTCCATCCAATTGGTTACCAAGAACGTTTTCATCCCCAGCTTGGATGCGACCATGTCCTCCTGCATATGATTCCCGACCATGACACAGTCTGTCGGTTCAACCCCGAGCTTTTGGCAAATCTCATTGTAATAACCAGGATTCGGCTTCGTGAAATGCGACTCCTCGTAGACGGTGACCAGCTCGAATTCATCCGGGGACATCCCGATCCAAGCAAGGCGATGGTGAATCGCATCACGCGGGAAAACAGGATTCGTCGCTACTGCAACCCGAAATTCTTGCTCTTTGGCGGCAGTAATAATCTGCTTTGCCCATGGCGAAGGATACGTCAGGTGAGAAAGTGTCGGAAACACATCGCGATAAAACGAATCGAACAGAGGCCATATTTCCTCCCGATCCCACTCACTGTGTTCCATAAAATGTTCGATAAAAACTTGTTCGTTCGTCTTATCCGGCTCTTGGTTCATGATCATTGCCTTGGTCGCATCCCAAATCAGCGCCAACAGCTTTTCGGTATCATACTTATCTCCGACATGACGACCTACTTCAACCAAGTAACTTTTGACAAAGGGTTCTGTCTGCATCTCTAATAACGTACCGTCCAAATCAAACAGGATAGTGTTCACAGTCAAAATGAATCTCTCCCTCCCAAATGCCTTACGATAGCGATGGAAAACCTAACTGACGAAGTCCCTCAAACAGGACAATAGCTGCACAATTGGACAGGTTCACAGATCGGGTCGCACCGCTCATCGGGATACGAATAGTCTGTTCCCGATATTTTTCTGTCAGCTCTTCCGGCAGGCCCGTCGTCTCCTTGCCCAAGATAATGTAGTCGCCATCTCGGAAAGAAACGTCCGAATACAACTTTTCCCCCCAGGTCTCCACAAAGTAAAAGGTGCCCGCACCTTCCCCTTGTGCCGCAGCAAAGTGCTCAAAGCTCTCATGATGGTGAACATTTACTGCATGCCAATAATCGAGACCAGCCCGCTTCAGGTAACGATCGTCCGTTGAAAATCCGAGCGGATGAATCAAATGCAGATGCGCTCCTGTCGCTGCACATGAACGGGCGATGTTTCCCGTATTGGCCGGAATGAGCGGCTCATGCAAAACAATATGTAACGGCATATCTGAAAATCTCCTTGTAAATTGCGAACTTGATACCTGTACACGTTCTATTATACCACCGTGCCCAGCTTCTGTAACAAATGGAGTGCCTGCTGCATCTAATCAGAAACTTTTGGCTATCGAAGGAGTGACGATTAGATGGGGACACCCCTATCATTTGTGCGAAGTCTTGTCGCACATGTGAGCATCCTGAGTTTGATCCTGTTAGGCGCCAGTTGGATGTGGACTGATTTTTCTTCGTTCCCTGCTCTGGAAACATGGAGTATGATTCTCGGCTATCTCTCATTTATTTTGATTGGCTGCACCTTACTGATTGGTCCACTCCAGTCCTGGCTCCCTGCTGGCTGGATGGCTGTCAGCTTGTCCATCCGCCGAGATATCGGCATATGGGCGGGGCTAACTGGACTGCTGCACGTCATTCTTGTGCTCGTCCTTTTTGAAAGTGAGCCTCGCCTGATGATCATAGATAACAACCGTTCTGAAAAGGCCGATGGATGGCTGGGTCTGTTCTTTTTCGCTTCCTCGGATCCAACCATGTGGCCATCTCCCAACTGGACCTTCACAGGCGTTGCAAACTATCTTGGGCTGCTTGCTTTTTTCATACTACTGGCCCTGTGGCTGACGTCTTCTGCACGGGCAGAAAAATGGCTGGGTGGCTCCAGTTGGAAAAGGCTTCATCTCGCCAATCCATGGCTGTTTGTCATCGTCTTGTTCCATGGCTTGATTTACATCCAATCCATTAAAGGAGAACCGCATACCTTTTCAGACATGCTCGTTTTCGCGGCAATGATTTGGATGATTCGCGGCATCTCTTTTATACGAAGAGCTTTTTTTCGCAAGCGATAATTATACCCCTCTTATATGAAAGAAGGCATAGCGCATTTTGGGCGTATAGGCTGTGGAATCCTCATATGCCCAATAACGCATGCTGCTATCTGTCGTATGGGCATTCACTAACGGCATCTGATTCGCGTCTTTTGCGACCACGATCGTATTGTGCTGAAAACGCCCATCCCCGTTAAAATCATAACAAATGATATCACCTGGGACCAATTCGGCCGCAGAGCTTTTCGTAACCGCCCGCATAGGTGGTCCACCTGATTTCAAAAGCAAATACAAGCTATGCGCTACCGTCCAGCTATAGCTCCAAGAGGTGCCTTTTCCCGTGCGAATCCACCAACCCTTGCCCATCTCTTTCGACATCAGCATAGGGATTCCACCAGCGTGTAAACATTGCGAAATAAAATTCGTACAGTCATCCGTAAAACGAGGATATACGGGATTGGTCGTGTTCCAGTAGCGTTCCGCATACGCGACTGCATTTGCAGCGTTGTATCCTCCTGCTCCATGAACAATCAGCGTAGGTTGGTCAATGGCATCCTCGACGCCTGACACAACGATGACAGGCTCCTCCTCTTCCTCGACCACCAATTTTTGATCACCATTCGACTCCCTTGCCCCGATAATCGACCACTTTTCATTCGTTTTGAGCAACTGGAGCTGGAACAATCTTTTGTTTGCCTCTTTATACTTGGTATGCTTGATCCCCAAGGTTTTATTTTCTTGCCATTGAACCGTTATTTCCATGGTGGCATCGGTATCTACCCAGCACATGGGCGTTACTTGTCCCTGGACAGCCAACAATTTGACTCCCCGCTCCTCGGTTTTCCGCTTCTCCCGGTTCAGTCGATCCCATTCATCCTGTGCGCCAGACTCTCCTGTGCAATAAAAAGGCAACAGCCTCTCATATCTTCCGTCCATAGATGACTGGTGAACTGCTTGAAAGTATTGCTGAACAAATTCACGCCACTCCACTTTCCCCTCCTCCTTTCCCCCTCCAGACTGCGACATAGACCCATGAACCGTTCATCTCAATGAAGAATATGTCACTCGCGGAGCATTCAGAAGAAAAAGAAAAGCTGCCCGAGCAAGCAGACAGCTTATTTGGAAGAAGCGTGAGCAAAAAGTGGACCTTCTTCTAAGGACAGCAAATATTTTTTAATGGATAAGCCACCGCCGTACCCGACCAAGGCACCATTCGAGCCAACGACACGATGGCAAGGTATAATGACAGGAATCGGATTGCGATTGTTCGCACCGCCAATGGCCCGAACAGCTTTCGCTGCTCCAATAGCCAAGGCAATATCTTTGTAAGAACGAGTTTCTCCATAGGGGATGTTCGATAGCTCATTCCATACATCCTTTTGAAAGGGAGTTCCGTACAATACGGTTGGAACATCAAACGTCTTTCGCTTGCCTGCAAAATACTCTTCTAATTGTTTTTTTGCAGACTCATTGATCGTATCGTTGCGCGTTGGAGTAATTCCTAAGAACGTTTTTTTGCACCAGCGCACCAGAGGCGCTAATCCGTCTTGTTCATTGGCAAACTGAATGTAGCACAGCCCTTCTTCTGTAGAAGCCAAGAGCAATGGTCCAATCGGTGAATCCATCATGGTATAGCCTAATTCCTTTGCCATTTTACGTCCTCCCTCTCTCGTTCAAACTAAGCCTGTGCGCGAATCATGCTCATGCCTTTTTCTATCTCTTCCACCACTTCTGGTGACGCCTCTTTTGCTTTTGCGGAAATGAGCGCTTCTTGTGCCTGCTCTCCTCCGATTTTTCCAAGTGCCCATGCAGCAGTTCCACGAATGACTGGACGGGGGTCTTCGAACAAAAGACGCTCCAAATGAGGAACAGCCGTCCGATCTTTGAAATGTGCAAGTGCTAATATGGCATTGCGCTGAATGGGCTTTTTGCCCCGCCAAGATGAAGAGGATAGGCCGAACTTTTCCTTGAACTCCTTATTGCTCATCTGAAGCAGCGGAATCAATAAAGGCTTGGCAATCTCCGGATCAGGCTGAAATTCAGCATGATGGTCGTTGTCGATGCGACGATTCTTAGGACATACCGTCTGACAAGTGTCGCAACCATACAGCCGATTCCCGATTTTCCCGCGGAATTCATCTGGAATAAAATCTTTTACCTGAGTCAAATACGCAACACATCGCTGTGCATCAAGCTGTCCGCCCTGAATCAAGGCTCCGGTCGGACAAGCATCTACACATATATTACAGTCGCCACAGCCTTCTTCGATCGGTAGGTCGCTTGGCAACGGAAGATTCGTTACAAGCTCACCCAAGTACACCCATGATCCAAACTCCGGCGTTATGATGGCACAATTTTTTCCTACAAACCCAATCCCAGCCCGCTCGGCAACCGCCCGATCAGACAATGCTCCCGTGTCTACCATGGATTCGATCCGAGCTCCTGGCTCCAGCTCCATAATGAATCGAGTCAGCTTGTCCAGCTTGTCGCGCAGAACGTGATGGTAATCGGTTCCCCATGCTGCACGGCACAAGATTCCCCGATACGCACCAGGTTCTGATTTTGGTGGATTTTTTAGCTTGGATGGATAGGCAAGTGCGATAGAAATCAGCGAACGTGCCCCGTCCAGCAACAGTTCTGGATTCGTCCTCTTTTCTAAATCAGGCTCCTCAAATCCAGATTCATAACCCTTTTCCCGGTGTACAAGAAGCCGTTCTTTTAAGGTCGTGAATGGATCGGCACTGGCAAACCCGATCTTATCGATTCCGATTTCCTTGGCATAGTCAATGATGGACTGCTTTGTCTGCTCCCAGTACTGCAAGTCGTTCACAGCTGTTTAATCGCTCCTGTCGCCAATTCGTCGCACCGGTTGTTCCATTTGTTGTCGGCGTGTCCTTTGACTTTTACGTACTCTACCTTGTGGGTGTCCATCAATTGCAGCAGTTCTTTCCATAAGACCTGATTTTCCACCTGCTGGCCTTTGCTGTTTCTCCAGCCGTTTTTCAGCCAGCCTTTATACCAGCCTTGTTTGAAGCAGTTAACCAAGTATGCACTGTCGCTATATAGCGTCACCTTACAAGGCTCCTTCAATGTAGAGAGCGCCTTGATGGCTGCCAACAGCTCCATTCTGTTATTCGTTGTATGCGGTTCGGCTCCGGACATTTCCTTGATGTGTTGGCCGTACATCAGTACAGCTCCCCAACCACCTGGTCCTGGATTGCCGGAACAAGCTCCGTCTGTATAAATTTCAACCTCACGCATCGTCATCGTCAGGGGTTCCCTCCTCTGTTCTCTTCTATTGTATCGAAGCTTAGTCGCTTCCACAAAAATTTTTTGTTATACTACCAAAAATAGGTTTAGTAAGGAGTGTCTATAGATGAAAGTTCAGCTAGATTGTTCCGTGTCCGAGCGTCTGCCGCAATTTTCTCTCGGCATATTACAATACAACAATGCTTCCGTCAGTGACTCCCCAAAAATGCTGCAGGGACGCATTAATTATTATGTGGAGAGCTTGCGGCTTGCGCACGACACTGCAAACCTAACAGAAATCGAAGGCGTCCGCGAGTGGAGGGCCTGCTTTAAGCAAGTTGGCATTGATCCGTCCAGATACCGCCCTTCCTCCGAAGCATTACTGCGCCGACTGCTGCAGGGAAATCATTTTTTCTGGATCAACAGCGCTGTTGATGTTAATAATTTTTTCTCAGTTTTGCACGCGCTTCCTTTTGGGATTTATGACGTCAATCACTTAGCAGGTGATATCACTTGTCGTCTTGGCCACGCCGATGATGTCTATGAAGGATTAAACGGACGCGAAGTCAACATGGAAGGGAAACTGCTTCTCGCTGATGGTAACGGCGCATTTGGGAGTCCCATTGTCGATTCCAAGCGCTCATGCGTAACGGAACAAAGCCGCACACTGCTCCAAGTCATCTTTTTCCATGAAAAAATGGAACAATCTAAAAAAGAAGAAATCGTAGGTTCAGTTGGCCGCATGTTTACGGAAATCAACGGTGGCGAGCTGACTCACTCCTCTATTGTTACCGCCTAAGAAAAAGACGGCCCGTCATGCAGCCTGGCCGTCTTTTTCTACGCTATCTTCCTTTTTTCTAAAAACAATATGTTCTAGGACAAGGCACACAATAACTCCGAGCAATAAGCCATTGCCGAACAAAAAGCTGACTAGTGCAGGAAGTTGCTTCCAAGCTACAGCAGGTACGAACATGACTCCGATCCCGACCAGAAGTGAGCTTCCCCCAACAATAATCGTACGTTCGTCCATCTTCAGATTCACATAATCCTTCAACCCGAAGCCAAGCAGTTGCGTATAGGAAATGAACATCGCCGCATATGCCACTGGAGTAGGCAAAGCCGCCAAAAAATGGGCAACAGTGGGAATCAGCCCAATCAGCATCATCCCCAGCATTGCTATTACAAATGGCAGGCGCGAAGCCATTTTCGTCGTTTGAATAACCGCCGCTGCCAAGGAAAGTGGAATCATACCAACCACACCGCTCAAGCCTGACAGGAAATTGGATACCCCTGTAAAAATACCACCGCGATTGTACTGCTTTTCAGTAGGCACAGTGTCTGTCGCTTTTCCCATGACTGACAAACTCGTCATGAGGTTTGTCAACAGAACGAATCCTGTCAGCATACTTGTTAATACAACGCCCCAATCCCAACGTGGGGGTCCCCAAAAGAAAATGGAAGGCCATGAAAATAATTGCTCAGTAGGTCGGACAGGTTCTGTCCATCCAAGAAGCGCGTACACGATCCAGCCCCCAACCATGCCAAACAAAACCGCAAAACTGGAGAATCGTTTCGTTCGCATAATGAACACAACAAGGGCTACAATCCCTATGGACACGATTGCTACACCCGGTTGTACCTCTTTTGAATGCTGAAAACCAATACCGAGCATGCCTGTAAGAATGTTGCTACACAAAGAAACAGCAAGCAAAATCATATACGTACCTGATACTAGTGGTGTAAACCACTTCTGTAATTTTCCAATCCAGCCTAATAAGCCAAAAATGAAAAAGAGTAGACCTGCTAGTATCATCCCCACTTGAAAGGATTGACCAATTTCTTGTGGATGAAGACCCATGCTCGTTCCGAGTTGAGCCAAAATGATAAAGATCCCCCACCATAATCCAGCCGGGCCTTCTATCATCGGATAGCGGTGTCCAATCCACACTTGCAGTAGCGACGCGAGTCCAATGTAAAACATGGTCTGCTGCATCAGCTTTCCAATTTCATCAGCCTGCAAGCCGTACATATCTCCAATCATTAGTGGTACCGCCACACTACTGGAAACAGTTACGATCATCCATTGCAATACGGACAGCGTCGTGATCCCCATTGGCGGTTTGTCTTGCAGTTTGTAAAACACCTCAACCACCTCGTCCTGTTACTTACACAAGTTGTCTATTTCCCCTGTCTACACTATGCGCATATCAATGCAGAAAAAAACCCCAATCATCAAGATATCTTGACATTCAGGGTTAGCTTGTAAATGTATGGTGCCGGTGAAGGGACTTGAACCCCCACGGTTTCCCTCACGATTTTGAGTCGCGCGCGTCTGCCATTCCGCCACACCGGCAAATACTTTGGAGGAGGCACCCGGATTTGAACCGGGGGTGAGGGTTTTGCAGACCCGTGCCTTACCACTTGGCTATGCCTCCATGATATAAGGTGAAACAATTTGAGAAATGGAGCGGACGAAGGGTCTCGAACCCTCGACCTTCGCCTTGGCAAGGCGACGCTCTACCAATTGAGCTACGTCCGCATTTTAATGGCTGGGGTACTAGGATTTGAACCTAGGAATGACGGAGTCAAAGTCCGTTGCCTTACCGCTTGGCTATACCCCAATAAGTAATCCCCAACTATGAATTTATGGGGCGATCGATGGGACTTGAACCCACGAGTGCCGGAGCCACAATCCGGTGCGTTAACCCCTTCGCCACGACCGCCATGATTACTACTAATGTTTTGAAAAATGGCAGGGGCAGTAGGAATCGAACCCACACCAAAGGTTTTGGAGACCTTCGTTCTACCGTTAAACTATGCCCCTATAAAGGTGGCTCGGGACGGAATCGAACCGCCGACACGAGGATTTTCAGTCCTCTGCTCTACCGACTGAGCTACCGAGCCTTATATCTATGCTTTACGCGCCAATTTCATTTGAATAG
>NZ_JAQMYO010000025.1:0-33627 GCF_028369215.1 Brevibacillus sp. AG
TAATCGGGCTGTTTTTTTTGTTCCCATGGGGATTCAACATAAAAAAGCGACCTCTGGAAGTCCAAGAGATCGCTTTGTATATATAAGTATGGTACGCCTGAAGGGAATCGAACCCCCGCACATGGTTCCGGAGACCATTGCTCTATCCACTGAGCTACAGGCGTATATTGTGACGACAATTTTCATTATAAAACATCGAGAATCTCAATGCAAACGAAAAAAAGTAGTTCAGCAGAAAAAACTAGTGATAAGGTAAGCGAGAGTGAAAAAGTCCAATAGTGAAGATCTTTCGACGTTTTTTGTGTTCTGCTTCATCAATTTGGCAGGAAAATTGCATGAGAGAACGAATATAATGAAAATAAAGAGTCATCGAGCAGCATGAGCAAGTGCGAAGGAGGCGGGCTTCATGAACATGGGATTGGGGTTATTTCAAGAACAAACACTGAAATTAGTGATGACGCCGGAATTACGCCAAGCGATTACCATATTGCAGTATTCAGCCATTGATCTCATCTCCTATTTGCAGGATCAGGCCAATGAAAATCCTGTTTTTGACCTTGAAGTTGCTGGAGAAGTCGCTTCTGCAAAAGCAGAGAAACCAGCTCCTGAGATTGACTGGAAAGAAATTGTGGGCAATCGCGCGACAGGTGAGTACGGTTCGTTGAAAAATGAAAGCACTTACAATCCGTTGGATTACGTCCAGCAAGGTGCGGAGACGCTGTACGAACATCTGGAGCGTCAACTCGGCTATGTAAAAGGATTCTCGTCGCTGCAAAAACAGATCGCTCTCTTTTTGATCGGGAATCTGGATGAGAAGGGGTATTTGGAAATTTCACTGGAGGAAGCGAGTACGCGCCTAGGTGCTGAAATGCTGGAGATTGAGGACGTGTTGTCCGTCTTGCAGCATTTTGATCCAGTAGGCGTAGCTTCACGCAGCCTAGAAGAATGTCTTTTGCTGCAGCTCGGGCATTTGGCACTCGATGATGAAAAGATCGTTCAGGTCGTTCGCAACCACCTGCAAGATTTGGCGGACAATCGTTATCAGCGGATTGCAGACAAAATCGGGTGTACACCGCAAGAGGTACAGGCGATGGCAGACTTGATCCGTACGCTGAATCCGCGTCCAGGTGCGGCCTTTTCCGCAGTAGACACAAGATATGTCATTCCAGATGTGACGGTAGAGAAGGTCGGGAATGATTATGTAGTATTGGTCAATGATGTTGCTGCACCGCGGCTGAAAATCAACAGCTTCTATGAAAAGATGCTGAGCCAGCAAAAAAGTCAGGATGAAGCCAAGCAGTTCATTCACGATAAGCTGAATGCTGCCATGTGGCTGGCAAAAAGTCTGGAGCAGCGCCGCCTGACGCTCATGCGTGTAACTCAGGCCATCCTCGATATGCAACGGGAGTTTTTTGATCGGGGGATTCATTACTTAAAGCCCATGACACAAAAAGAAATAGCAGAGCGGGTCGGCCTGCATGAATCGACGATCAGCCGGGCAACCAGCAACAAATACGTCCAGACACCGCGTGGAATCTTTGAACTGAAGTATTTCTTTACGTCAGCACTCTCTACATCCAGCGGGGAAGTGACTTCTTCTGAGAGTGTTAAGCGAAGAATCAAAACACTGATCGAACAAGAAGATCGGAAGTCTCCGTTATCTGATCAAAAGCTGGGTGAGATGCTGCTTACAGAGGGGATTGAAATCTCCCGCCGTACGGTTGCCAAGTACCGGGAAGAAATGCTGATCCCATCGTCGGCTAAACGAAAGAGGTTTTAACGGGCATGAATGAAAAAACGTTTGAAATTGTCTTGTACGGGAGAAAAAAATGTCATTTGTGCGACGAGGTGGAGCTCTACATCCGCAGTTTGGCGGAGGAGTTCCCCCTTCGTATGCGCATGGTTGATATTGAAAGTGATCCGGTCTTGCATGAAGAAATGATGTTTGTCATTCCAGTAGTCGAGATTGATGGAGAAATCGTGTTTCGTTCCATTACACATGTGGTGACGCTAGAGGAGCTGCGAGACGAATTACATAGACGTGCCGCTCGGTCATGAGTGGCACTTTTTTATAGGGGCTCGGGGGAACTTGCAAGATATTGTTAAATATGATACATTCAAGTTGTAGCAAGTGATCTTTTTTTTGCACCAAGTGGGACAAAAAATGTATATACAGGGACATAAAACGTCCCTATCAACAATTTGTAACCAAGGAAGAAGGCAAAATGCGACGTTTACTGGAACTGCAACAAAAATTGTTGCCTGACTTGATTCAGGTTTTGCGTCAGCGGTACATGTTGCTCCGATCCATCTATCATTTGCAGCCGATTGGCAGAAGAGGTCTAGCTCAAGCCATGGATACTACTGAGCGTATTTTGCGGGCAGAAGTGGAACTGCTAAAAGAGACGGGGCTCCTTCATGTAACGGCTGCGGGAATGAGCCTGAGTGAAGAAGGGCAACAAGTCTTGGACGACATGGAGCCTCTCGTCGGAGACCTATTCGGCCTTACAGACTTGGCGGAGCGCCTGCAAAAAAAGCTGGGCATATCAGAAGTCATTGTGGTGCAGGGCAATGCAGACCAATCGCCTTGGGTAAAGGAAGAGCTGGGACGGGTAGGGGCAAGGGTACTCAAACAGGTCGTGCAAGAAGGAGACATTGTAGCGGTAACAGGTGGTTCATCCATCGCCAGCGTAGCAAGTCATCTGACGCCTTCTGCTTCGTTCAAAAACGTTCAGTTTGTCCCTGCTCGCGGTGGACTGGGAGAACGCGTAGAGCTACAAGCGAATACGCTCGCTTCCGCCATGGCAGCGAAAACAGGTGCTTCTTATCGGCTTCTTCACGTACCGGATCGCCTTCATCCAGAAGCCTTGCAGACATTGGTCAAAGAGCCGCAAGTGCAAGATGTGCTGTCGCTCTTGGGCGAGACTCGAATCGTTTTGCATGGAATCGGGGATGCCGTCACGATGGCGAGAAGGCGGAATTATTCAGAGGAAGAGCTCGCAGAATTAGTGGAGACGGGTGCTGTATCAGAAGCATTCGGCTACTACTTTAATGAAGCGGGAGAAACGGTCCACAGAATGCCGACAATTGGTTTACAGCTAGAGGAAGTGCACAAGGCAGAAACCGTGCTCTCCATTGCGGGGGGCGAAAGCAAGGCAAAAGCGATTCTTTCCTTTGCTAAGCAATCGTGTCAGAATGTACTCATTACGGACGAAGGGGCAGCTTACACGCTGTTGTCCGCACGATTGTAACGGAAGGAAGTCGGTCGCATGTCTATCACATCGGTAACACCCATCTTGGCAATGATCGCTGGCATCATTTTGAGCCTATCGCTCGGTTTTCCGATCGCATGGGGGATTGTTTTTGCGATCTTGGTCACACTGGTTAGTGTAAAAAGATTGGGTTATCCGTGGAAGCAGCAGTTCGTGTTTGGCTGGGAAGGTGTCCAAAAGGCAAAGCCCGTCCTTACGATTCTGTTTTTAGTAGGACTCTTGATTCCGCTTTTAATGATGGGAGGAACTATACCCGCCATCATTTACTACGGATTGTCGATTGTGAATGTCGAGTATTTGTTCGTTCTCTCTTTTCTGTTGACCGCAGGCGTCAGTTATTTATTGGGTACATCAATCGGTACGCTGAGTACGATTGGGCTGTCTCTGATGGGCATCGCACACGCAGCAGGGATATCACCTGCGATCGTAGGAGGTGCGCTCATCTCTGGAGCGATGGTGGGGGAACGTTTCTCACCGATATCCAGCAGTCGTTTACTGGTGCTTTCCAATGTCGGTATGACAGAAGAGCAGGAAAGAAGAATACGGCGTCCTGCTTTGCTTACGGTAGCGATTTGCGCGTTACTTTTCCTGATTCTTGATCTGTTTCGACCTCAGGCGAGCTCGACGGATACCATTCAAATGTACCAAGAGCTGTTAGTCAGTCATTTTTCTGTACATTGGCTACTCATGCTGCCTCTCGTCGTGTTAATTGCATCTTTCGCACTGAGAGTAAAAGCGGTGAAGGCATTGTTTTACGGTATCGGAGCCAGTGCGATTCTAGTCGGGATCAATGGGAATTTGGATGTGAAGACGTTTTTTACATCGATGTTAGTTGGATTTGAGCTTCATTCAGGAACGCCGCTGGATCAACTGGTCCATGGGGGCGGGATGTTCGCCATATTCAGTGTTCTGGCGTTAATCATTCTCGCAGGCTTTTTAAACGGCATTTTGAACAGAGCCAATTTATTAACCCCCATCGTAGACAAAATGATGGGCCATACAAAAAATAAGACGGTATTGGTAGCGAAGGCAGCGGCATTATCGCTGTTAGTGGTCATCATCAGCTGTAATCAAACCATTCCAATATTGGTTCTCGGCTCTACTCTTCTCGGACGGTTCTCCCAATGGGAGGGAGGGCGCGAGCTGTTGGGCAAGACGATGTTGGACTCCACAGTTGTCATGCCTGTACTGATCCCGTGGAACGGTCTATCGATGATGATGGCACTCACGTTAGGTGTTTCGACGATCCAGACATTGCCCTTTGTGTTTTTTCCAATCTTATTACCGATTGTGACGATATTATCGACCCGCTGGTTTTCGCCAGAGGGCAGGTTTCTCGCGATGAAGAATAAAGCTAGCTAATGAGCAGGAGGTATACATTATGGTAAAAGTAGGTATTAACGGATTTGGTCGTATCGGTCGTAACGTATTTCGTGCAGCACTGAACAATCCGAATGTAGAAATCGTGGCGGTCAATGACCTGACAGATGCACACACACTGGCTCACCTTTTGAAATATGACTCTGTTCATGGTGTTCTGAACGTGAGCGTTGAAGCTTCCGAAAACACGCTCATCGTTGACGGCAAAGAAATCAAGGTGTTGGCAGAGCGCGACCCAGCTCAACTCAAATGGGCAGATTACGGTGTTGAAATTGTAGTGGAATCGACTGGACGCTTCACGAAGCGCGAAGATGCAGCGAAGCACCTGGAAGGTGGCGCGAAAAAAGTCATCATCTCCGCTCCAGCAACAAACGAAGACATTACAGTCGTAATCGGTGTAAACGAAGACAAGTACGATCCAGCTCAACACACTGTGATCTCCAACGCATCCTGCACAACGAACTGCTTGGCGCCTTATGCGAAGGTTCTCAATGAAAAATTCGGTATCGTACGCGGATTGATGACAACCGTTCACTCTTACACCAATGACCAACAAATTCTCGACCTGCCGCACAAAGATTTGCGCCGTGCCCGTGCAGCTGCGGAGAACATCATTCCAACCTCTACAGGAGCGGCAAAAGCGGTAGCACTCGTACTGCCTGAGCTGAAAGGCAAGCTGAATGGTTTCGCAATGCGCGTACCAACTCCAAACGTATCTGTAGTAGACTTGGTAGTTGAGTTGAAGACTGATGCAACTGTTGAAGAAATCAACAACGCTCTGAAAGAAGCGGCAGAAGGCCCACTCAAAGGCATTCTCGGCTACTCCGAAGAGCCACTCGTATCGTCTGATTACAATGGAAACCCTGCATCCTCCACAATTGATGCTTTGTCTACAATGGTACTGGAAGGAAACATGGTGAAAGTCGTTTCCTGGTACGATAACGAGTGGGGTTACTCCAATCGTGTCGTAGACTTGTGTCATTATGTTGCACAGCGCGGCTTCTAACACGTAAAATAGAACTGTTGTGGAAAAAAGGGAGAGCAATCTCCCTTTTCCCATATCTTTTTTCCGAATAAAAAGCCAATGATTTGGGAGGATCGTTCATGAACAAGAAATCTATCCGCGATGTTGAGCTGGCAGGCAAGCGCGTATTCTGCCGCGTCGACTTTAACGTGCCGATGCAGGACGGGGTAATCACCGACGATACACGCATTCGTGCTGCTGTACCAACCATCCGTTTCATGATGGAGGCAGGAGCCAAAGTAATCCTGGCGAGCCATTTTGGGCGACCTAAAGGCCAAGTAGTGGAAGAGATGCGTCTTACTCCTGTCGCAGCACATCTATCCTCGCTCTTGGGCAAGGACGTGCGTAAGCTGGAGGATTGCCATGGTGCTGACGTAGAAGCGGCAGTAGAACGGATGGAGTCTGGCGACGTCATCCTGTTGGAAAACGTGCGCTTCCATGCGGGAGAAGAAAAGAACGATCCAGAACTGGCAAAAAGCTTTGCGGCCTTGGCTGATCTGTTTGTCAATGATGCTTTCGGGACAGCTCACCGGGCACATGCTTCTACAGCGGGAATCGCTGAGTACATACCAGCAGTTGCGGGCTTGTTGATGGAAAAGGAGATTCGCTTCATGGGCGGAGCCTTGTCCAATCCGGAGCGTCCGTTTACAGCGATTGTCGGCGGTGCAAAAGTAAAAGATAAGATTGCTGTCATTGAAAATTTGTTGACCAAAGTCGATCACCTGATTATCGGCGGCGGTATGGCGAATACATTCCTCAAAGCACAGGGTTACGGTATTGGTGCTTCTCTGTGTGAAGACGACAAGCTCGATCTCGCACGTACGTTGATGGATCAGGCGAAAGAGCGCGGCGTTCAATTGCTGATGCCAGTTGATGTTGTGGTAGCTGATCGTTTTGCGGCAGATGCCGAGAAGAAGGTCGTAGCAATTGATGCGATTCCAGAGGGCTGGATGGCACTCGATATCGGGCCAAAAACAGTAGAGCAGTACCACAGCGTCATTGTAGAATCCAAAACAGTGGTGTGGAACGGTCCGATGGGCGTATTTGAAATGGATGCTTTTGCAGGCGGCACGATTGGTGTAGCCAAGGCCATGGCAGCATGCAGCGGTACGACCATCATCGGTGGCGGGGATTCCGTAGCAGCTGTGGAGAAAGCAGGCGTTGCCGAGCAGATGACACACATTTCTACAGGTGGCGGAGCGTCTCTGGAATTCATGGAAGGCAAGGAACTGCCAGGCGTAGCTGTGTTGGCAGATAATCAATAAGAGCGAAGAGGGGGAGTTTGCATGCGAACACCAATTATCGCGGGGAACTGGAAGATGTTCAAGACGATGGCCGAGGCAAGAGCATTTGCGCAGGACGCCAAGGCAGGCAACAATACTTCCGGGGTACAAAAAGTCATTTGCGCACCATTTACAGCGTTGGCTTCACTTAAGGAAGAACTGGCGGGCACGGATATTGCCATCGGCGCGCAAAACATGCATTTTGAAGAGCAAGGTGCTTATACAGGTGAAATCAGCGCGTCTATGCTGAAAGAAATCGGTGTGGAGTACGTGATCCTTGGTCACTCCGAGCGCCGTCAATATTTCAATGAAACAGATGAGACCGTGAACAAAAAGGTTGTAGCCGCATTAGCAGCAGGTCTCGTACCGATTGTGTGCGTAGGAGAGAGTCTGGAGCAGCGGGAAGCGGGCGAGACAGCTGACGTCGTTCGTACGCAGACAGAAGGTGCCTTTGCTGGAGTGGACGCTGCACAAGTGGCAGATACCGTTATTGCATACGAGCCGATTTGGGCGATTGGCACAGGCAAGTCTTCCACGGCAGAGGATGCCAATGAAACGATTGCCATTATTCGTAGCGTAATCGGTGAACGCTTCGGACAAGCGACAGCTGAAAAAGTGCGCATTCAATACGGCGGAAGCGTAAAGCCGGAAAACATCGCAAGCTACATGTCACAGCCGGATATCGACGGAGCATTGGTCGGTGGAGCGAGTCTTGTAGCGGACAGTTACTTGCAGCTTGTGGCAGGAGCTACGTCGCGATAGGAGGAGAAAGCAATGGCACAAAGACCAAAACCGGTTGCCCTTTTGATTGTAGATGGTTTTGCTCTGCGTAACGAGACGCATGGAAACGCAGTAGCACAAGCCAACAAGCCGAATTTCGACCGTTACTGGAACCAATACCCTCACGCGACACTGGAGGCAAGCGGGCTGGCTGTTGGGCTTCCAGAAGGACAGATGGGGAACTCCGAAGTAGGCCATCTCAATATCGGCGCAGGGCGTGTTGTTTATCAGGATTTGACGCGCATTACCAAGTCGATTCAAGAAGGCGCTTTTTTTGAAAACGAAACACTGATGGCTGCTTTCCAGCACGCGAAGCAAAACGGCAAGCAGCTTCATCTGTTCGGGCTTTTGTCCGATGGTGGTGTACACAGTCACATTAACCACCTGTTTGCAATGCTCGAGTTGGCGAAAAAGCAGGACTTTGCGGATGTGTTCATCCACGGTTTCCTCGATGGTCGCGATGTATCGCCTGACAGTGCAGTGGGATATATCGAACAGCTGCAAGCCAAAATCGCAGAGATCGGCGTTGGTCGCATTGCTACCGTACAAGGTCGCTACTACGCGATGGATCGGGACAAACGCTGGGAGCGCGTAGAGAAGGCGTATCGTGCCATGGTGTACGCAGATGCTCCGGCTTATCGTGATCCGGTTCAAGCAGTGAAAGAATCCTACGAAAAGTCCATTATGGATGAGTTTGTCATGCCAACCGTGATTCTCGATGAGGCAGGAAAACCAGTGACGACCGTTCAAAGCCGCGATTCGGTTATTTTTTATAATTTCCGCCCGGATCGTGCGATTCAAATGTCGCAAGCCTTTACGAATGAAGATTTCCGTGGCTTTGACCGCGGAGATGAGCGTCCACGCGATCTGCATTTTGTGTGCCTGACGCATTTTTCCGAGACAGTTGACGGGTATGTCGCTTACAAGCCTTCCAATCTGGATAACACGTTGGGAGAGGTGCTTTCCCAGCAAGGCTTGAAGCAGTTGCGCATTGCCGAGACGGAGAAATATCCGCATGTGACGTTCTTCTTTAGTGGCGGGCGTGAAAAGGAGTTTCCAGGTGAGACGCGTATCTTGATTCCTTCGCCAAAAGTGGCGACGTACGATCTGCAGCCGGAGATGAGTGCTCCAGAGCTGACAGACGCGGTTGTCGCTGAGATCGAGGCGGAAAATTTTGATGCGATCATCCTGAACTTTGCCAACTGCGACATGGTTGGTCATTCCGGTATGATGGAGCCAACGATCAAAGCAGTCGAGACGGTCGATGCATGCTTGGGCCGAGTGGTCGATGCCATCGTAGCAAAAGGCGGCGTAGCCGTCATCACAGCTGACCACGGCAACGCGGATCTGATGCTGGATGAAGCGGGACGTCCGATTACTTCACACAGTACGTATCCGGTGCCTGTAATCGTGACTAAAGACGGGGCTGCTCTGCGCGAAGACGGTATTTTGGCCGACTTGTCGCCAACGCTTTTGGAGCTTTTGGGGGTAGCGCAACCGGTTGAAATGACAGGCAAATCGTTACTTGCAAAATAGGCTTTACTGGGACACACTGTAAGGGTAGCTTGGCGTTTATCGAAATAGATTGTAAGTGCACATGAAAAAAGGAGATGGACGAGAAATGGCAATGATTACTGACATTTATGCACGCGAAATTATGGACTCCCGCGGTAATCCAACTGTGGAAGTAGAAGTGTATCTCGAAGATGGCTCGATGGGTCGCGCAGATGTTCCATCTGGAGCGTCTACAGGTGCGTATGAAGCAGTTGAGCTTCGCGACGGTGACAAATCCCGCTACTTGGGTAAAGGCGTTCTGAAAGCCGTAGAGAACGTGAATGAAATCATTGCTCCTGAACTGATCGGCATGGACGCTCTCGATCAAGTTGGCATCGATATGGCGATGATTCAGCTCGACGGTACACCAAACAAAGCCAAGCTGGGCGCAAACGCGATTCTCGGCGTGTCCATGGCAGTAGCACGTGCAGCTGCAGACTCTCTCGGCGTTCCTCTCTACAACTACCTCGGTGGCTTCAACGCGAGAATGTTGCCAGTTCCTATGATGAACATCCTGAACGGTGGTAAGCACGCAGACAACACTGTAGACATTCAGGAATTCATGGTCATGCCAGTAGGTGCTACTTCCTTCAAGGAAGCGCTGCGCACAGGTGCGGAAATTTTCCACTCCCTGAAAAAAGTATTGGGTGAAAAAGGTCTGAGCACAGCAGTAGGGGATGAGGGTGGCTTCGCTCCAAACCTGAAATCCAACGAAGAAGCGATCACAACCATTTTGGATGCGATCAAGGCAGCAGGCTATGAGCCAGGCAAAGACGTGTTCCTCGCGCTGGACGTTGCAGCTACAGAAATGTTCAAAGATGGCAAATACCACTTCGAAGGCGAAGGCGTTGTGAAAACAACAGAAGAAATGATCGCGTTCTACGAAGATCTGGTAAGCAAATACCCAATCATCTCTATCGAAGACGGTCTGTCTGAAGACGACTGGGATGGCTGGAAAGCACTGACTGACAAGCTGGGTAGCAAAGTTCAGCTGGTGGGTGACGACTTGTTCGTAACGAACACGGAGCGTCTGGCTCGCGGAATCGAGACCTCTACAGGTAACTCCATTCTGGTAAAAGTAAACCAAATCGGTACGCTGACAGAAACCTTTGAAGCAATCGAAATGGCGAAGCTGGCTGGCTATACTGCGGTGATCTCCCACCGTTCCGGTGAAACCGAAGACTCTACGATTTCGGATATCGCAGTGGCTACAAATGCAGGTCAAATCAAGACTGGTGCACCTTCCCGCACTGACCGCGTAGCGAAGTACAACCAATTGCTGCGTATTGAAGACGAACTCGCTGATACAGCTCGTTTTGGCGGTCGTTCTGCATTCTACAACCTGAAGAAGTAAGCTTACATGATTGATAGATAAAAAGAACAGTGGCAGTCCAGGATGCAAGAAAGTCCGGGACTGCCGCTGTTCTTTTTGTAGGATGAAAGAAACATGCCACCGCACTCAAGTTTTTGCATACGAAAAAAGACTGCCCATACTACTCGATGGACAGTCTTTTTGTTGTTTGGCGCTTATGACATGGCGAATGCTTTTGGTTCGGCCTGCACAAAGCCTAGGCGGCTTTTACTGTACGGGATGCACATAGGAGTTCCGTACAGCGGGTCTTGCGTAATTTGACAATCCATATCGAAAACCGTACGGACAAGGTCGGTCGTCAGTACTTCGTTTGGAGCCCCTTCTGCCACTACGGTCTGATTGTGAACGGCAACGATATGATGGGCATAGCGGCAAGCGAGATTCAGATCGTGGAGAACCATGACGATGGTACGCTGTTCTGTTTGATTCAGTTCAAACAACAGGTCCAAAATCTCAATCTGATGCGACATATCCAAATAAGTCGTAGGCTCATCCAGCAAAATCGTTTCGGTACCTTGGGCGAGCGTCATCGCGATCCAGGCGCGTTGACGTTGTCCGCCAGAGAGACTGTCGACGGCACGGTTAGCCATATCCGTGAGTTGAGTAGCTGCCAATGCTTTGTTGACCATCTGCTCGTCTTCTTCTGACCATTGCTGTAGCCAGTTTTGATAAGGATAGCGTCCTTGTTTGACCAATTGCAGAATCGTCAATCCTTCTGGTGCAGATGGGCCTTGAGGAAGGATGGCAAGACGTTTGGCTACCTCTTTGGTAGAGCGCTTTGCGATTGATTCTCCTTCAAGCAGGATGGCACCTTCCTTTGGTTTGAGTAAACGTGCCAGAGAGCGCAGCAATGTCGATTTGCCACTGCCATTACTACCAATGAAAACAGTTATTTTTCCACGCGGGATGTTTAAATCTAATGCTTCAATGATGTTGCGTTCTCCGTACGATAACGTAAGCCGTTGGGTTTCCAAAGCTTGCATATGGGTTGGACTCCTTTCAAACGCATAGGAAGTTAAAAAATATATTCAGGGCCGCATGTGGCTATGGTGGGAGAAGAATATTTCCAGTCTAGGCTCCAGGCTACGTCCCACTGGAAGCGTGCACTGTCCGCTCCGAAGGGATTCGCGGGGAAACGCAAAAGTGGTAGCCGCTTCGTAACGCGAGCATGTTGCCTTTCTTTTGCCCGCGAATCCCTTCTCCGCTCGGTAGGACTCCACAAGTCGCTACGTCTGGAAATATTCTTCTCTGGCGTTACTGATCACATTCATCAATCTTTTAAAGGCTTTTTAAAATCCGTATAGCACGACAGCTCGTAGAGGAAACAGGAGAAATAAGCGAAGATCTTTGGCACGCCGACCGAGACGGAATGCAAAAAGCGAAACACGTTCTTAAGCGTACACCTCTGAAAAACTTCCTGAAAGAACCACTTTGGACGCGGTTTCGCTTTTTGCATGGAGTCGGGCAGTGAATCCCTCAGTGGGTGGGACAAGAAGCTGAGCGTTTTCTCCTGTTTCCTCCCACCACCACAGCGGGACAAAGTTCTTTACTAGCGATTTCGGTTTTTGTACAGCAAGTAGATGAAAAACGGAGCGCCGATGGCAGAGGTGAATACCCCTACAGGCACTTCGATTGGTGAAAAAGCCATGCGTGCAATCAAATCCGCAAGCAATACGATAATGGCACCCAAGAAAGCCGAGAGTGTCATGGCACCGCCAAAGGACGGACCAATCAGTTGTTTGGCAATGTGTGGCGCCAGCAAAGCCACAAAGCTGATGTCTCCTCCAACAGAGACGGCTGTTCCCGTCAAAGCCGCGCAAATCATGAGCAGGAGGAAGCGATCCAATTGCAAGGAACTGCCGAGACTCGTCGCCAGATCATCGCCGAGCTGTTGAATGTTCACGCGTCTAGCAAGTAAGGCGGCTACGAGAATCAGTCCGACGACCCACGGCAAAATCATGAATACGTCGTTCCAGGCAACGCCGTAGATGCTTCCTGTCAGCCAGAGCAATGCCTTATTTTGCAGCAAGAACGGACTGAACATGATCAGCATGGTGACAATGGCACCCGCTGCGATTTTGATTCCAACACCGATCATGACGAGACGAAGCGGCGTAACTCCTTTTTTCCAAGAGAGGGCGTACAGCAGGAATGTTGTCAATGTCGCTCCCAAAAAAGCGATGGGAGGAAGCCATTTGATGCTCGCTGTTTCAAATAGGATCAAAAAGCCGACTGCAAAAACAGATGCTCCACCGGATACTCCAAGAATATCTGGGGAAGCCAACGGATTGCGGACGAGGCCCTGCATGATGGCACCAGCAACGGCAAGTGCGGCACCTACCAGAATAGCGATGACGATGCGCGGCAGGCGAAATTGCTCCACAATCAAAGCATTCTCTTCTGAACCGATTCCCAACAAAACTTTGACCACATCGAGCGGGGCGATTTTCATTTCACCCATTCCGAGACTGACAACCGCCACTGCGATGACGATCAGCAAGGCGAGTAGCGAAAACCAGATCGTCTTTTTATGTAGCTGAAACGATGAAAAGCGCTTGCCGATGCGAAGAGACAGGTAGTGTTTCATTATTTATCCAGCCCCTTGCGTGCGACATAGATGAAGAAAGGAATCCCGATCAGGGCTGTCATTACTCCAATAGGAACTTCTGAAGGCATTGCGATATACCGAGCGCCGATGTCTGCTAACAGCAGTAGGATGGAACCAAGCAGACCGCTGTACAAAAGCACCCAGCGAGTGTCGATTCCAACGAGATAGCGGGCCAGATGCGGAGTAACCAATCCGACAAAACCAATGGGTCCAGCAACAGCAACCGCGCAACCGGATAAGAGAACAATGACGATTCCAACACTGAATTTGACCAATAATGTGCGTTGTCCGAGACCTTTTGCTACGTCATCACCCATCAATAAGGTTTGAATCGGACGTGCGAGGACAAAAGCAGCGATCCAGGCGATGATCATATAAGGAAAGACAGTGGCTAAATACTCCAGCTTTCTGCCTCCGACTGACCCTGCTAGCCAGAACAGCACCTCGTCAGTAGCCTTTTCATTAAGGACCATCATGCCGTGTCGGATTGAGGAAGCCAAAGCGGTGATAGCTGCACCCGCTAGAACCAGCTTCACAGGTGAAAGCCCATCTCTGCCGAATGAACCGAGCAAGTAAACGATCAAACCTGCTACAGCGGCTCCTAAAAAGGAAATCCACGTAAACTGAGTCAAGGAGCTGATTCCGACAAAAGTAACGGCGAACACAACAAAAAGAGAAGCACCTGCATTAAGACCAAACAGTTCAACGTCTGCAACAGGGTTTCTCGTCAAGGATTGGAGCAGAGTTCCGGCCAAGCCGAGGCAAAAACCGACCGTAAGTGCATTGAGCACACGGGGTACTCGCACTTCTTTAATGACAATGTGCTCATTGGAGCCGTTGAAATTCGTGTAAGCATCAATCGCAGTTTGCCAACTCGTGTCAATGACGCCAAAGATGAGGCTGGCATAACTGAGGTAAGTCAGGAGAAGAAGGGCGAATATCACTCCCAGAATTTTACGAAAGTTGCTAGCTAAAAAAGAATTCATGATGGCTACATCCTTATTTCTTAGATGGTTTCATAGTTAAGTGTAGAGCTACATAAAGGAAGTGTCAATGACGTTGATAGTCATTATCATTTTGTGATTGACTTTTGACAAGCAGGGGAGTAGGATAGACTCTGTCATTGATATGAATTCTCATTATAGAAAAGGGAAAGGGGTCCTTTCATCATGTTTTCTCGTACATATCGGACCGCAAGCGGTAAAGCTTTCTTTGCTGTCTTAATGGCGCTCTTGCTGGTTGTTACAGGTTGTGGTACTCCGCAAGCAAGTGAACAAAAGCCGGCAGAACAAAAGCCTGCTGATCAAGCAACAGGCAATTCGGAGGGTTCCGGCCAAAGCTACACAGTGAAACACGCGATGGGCGAAACAACCATTAAAGGTACACCAGAACGCATCGTCATGTTGACCAACCAAGGTACAGAAACCTTGATGGCTCTCGGTGTGAAGCCAGTAGGGGCTGTGGGTGCTGCTCATGATCCAACACAATTCTACGATTTCACCAAGTCTTTCCTTGAGGGGACAAAATCCGTAGGTACAGAAGGTCAACCTAACCTGGAAGCAATCGCGGCACTGAAACCTGACCTGATTCTGGGTATGAAATTCCGTCACGAAAAAATTTATCAACAATTGACTGCAATCGCTCCAACCGTATTCGTTGAAGAGCCACGCGGCGATTGGAAAGAAAACTTCTCCTTGTTCGCAGAAGCGGTAAACAAAAAGGCTGAGGGAGAAAAAGTCCTCGCTGATTGGAACAAGCGCGTAGAAGAATTTAAAGCAAAAGCTGGCGACAAGCTGAACACAAAAGTATCCGTTGTACGCTTCATGCCTGGTAAAGTTCGCATCTACTACACAAAAACCTTCACAGGCGCGATCTTCAAAGACCTTGGCCTGGCACGTCCAGCTTCCCAAGACAAAGACGATTTCGCAGCAGAAGTAACCAAAGAGCGCATTCCAGAAATGGACGGCGACATCATGTTCTACTTCACGTACGAAACAGGCAAAGGCGAAGCTTCCAAGCTGGAGCAAGAGTGGACGAACGATCCTCTCTGGAAAAACCTGAACGTCGTGAAAAACAATAAAGCATTCAAAGTGGATGACACCATCTGGAATACTTCCGGTGGCGTAATCGCAGCCAATAAAGTACTGGATGAGCTGGAAGGCTACATCATCGGTAAATAATGAAAAAAGACGGGACTGATGCTCCCGTCTTTTTTGTGTTGTTATCCAGCCATGTTGTTGAATGTTCCTCGTGGGTAGTAAATGTTTACGTGATCGATGTAGAGGGTGTTTGAATCATCCGTCATGATGCCTGAGAAAATGAATTTCAATTCATAATCAGGAGTTACCTTGTAGGTGTAGATGGTTTGGCCGCCCGTTGTGGTTTTGCTAGCTGGCTCCCCAAGTGTTTCACGCACCTCGGCAAGTGTGATTGCTTGCAGGCGTGGGTCGTAGGAGCGAATATCAACGATCTGCATTCCTTTGTTAAAGGCGAAGACTAGATTGAGATCCCGGTACGTATTGTACGTGATGCCATTGTTGAAGGAGACGACATCCGGTTTGCCCAGCTGTTTTTCTGCGTCATCGAACATATCGTTTTCTACACGATACTGACTGCCAAAGATTTGGCCTTTCTGAGCGAGATCACGCACGCTTTGCAACATCTCGGCATTGTCCGCATACAGCATGAGATTTTTGTTTCCTTGCGGATAATACAGATGGTATTCAACAAGAATCAGGTCTTCCTTGTTCGTGCTTTTTGTTCCTTGGAAGTGGAATTTCACTTGATAGTTGTTTGTGACATCGTAAGTGTAAATCGTTTGATTGCCAAACTCACTGATACGCCCCGGCTTTCCCCAGCTCTTTTCGACGGCAGACAGGCTGATTTGCTGCAAACGTGAATCTGTCCTGTGGATGTCTACAATCTGCATACCTTTGTTGTAGCCAAACACGACTTCTTTTTTCGGGTAGGCGGAGTAGGTCAGTCCATTTGCTATGTAGGTTTTCTCAGGTTTTCCCCAGCCCTGTTCAACTTCGTCTACCGTTTTTTCCAGAACGAAAGGAAGGGAGATGACTCTGCCTTCTTTCGCATTTGAGCGAATTTGTGACAAGAGCTCCTCTGACTGCGGAGATGGCGGTGTCGTTACGCTGTTGTTTGGACCCGGTCCCGGAGAAGCGGTAGGAGAGCCAGGAGCAACAGGTGCAACGGTGTCTGGTAAAGTGCTCTGGTGTTGGTTCGTAAGGAGAGAGGCTCCCAGCCAGACGGTCGCAGCGAGTACGGAGCAGAGGGCCAATCCCTTGCCAAGCGCAGAGAAACCACGATAAGAAGCAGTCCTTCCAGATTTGCTTCCATTTGTTTGGCGAATAGCAGATACGATCTCTTGCTTTTTTTCTCCGCTCATTTTCATATCAGGCATTCCTTGTAATTTCCCTAGTAAGTCATGGTCTGAATTAGATCGCATCGCCAATCATCTCCTTTTTCTCACGCTCAAGTATTTCCCTGACAGCCTTCATGGCACGGTGCAGTGTCACGTTTACTTTGTTTTCGGACCACCCAAGTATTTCAGCCGTCTCCTTGGAGGACAGTCCTTTGACTCCACGCAAAATGAGCACCTCGCGAAAAGCGGGCTTTACTGCACGGATTGCATGATAAAGTGCTTGCTGCTCCTCATGTACGTGCAGAATTTCTTCCGGTGTTTTTTCTTCCGTCTCTACATTCGCCAGCCATTTATCTGGCAGCCAATTACGAAGACGTTGCTTTCGTTTATGATCGATGGCGGTATTCCTCGCGATCGTCAATAGCCATGTTTTCGGTTGCGATCTGCCTTCGAATGCATCCAGAGACCGAAGCGCTTTTAAAAAGACATCCTGGACGAGGTCTTCTACATCGCGGGTTCCTGTGTAGTAAATAAGAAATTTGTAAATATCATCGCCATAGCGTAGGAACCATTGCTCCATTAAACCGTTTTTGTCCATAGCTGAACCACCTTTTGTACGTTCTACTAGTAATTTGACGACTCAGGGTGCATTTCATTACAAAAACAAAAAAACTGCCGGAAGCAAAGGTCCGGCAGTGTGTGCATTTAAGAGTGGAGCATGGAATCCCGAGTAAACCAGAGCTGATAACTGAGCATGCTGATCAGAACCGCCGAAATAGCCGCAGAGGAGCTAAAGCTGAGCATAATGAGGATTTGATAGCGCACGGCCTCGATAGGACTGGCACCCGCAACGATCATTCCGGTCATCATCCCTGGCAATTGGACGAGTCCGATTGTTTTCATCGTGTCAAAGGTAGGAATCATGCTCGCTTTGACAGCGCGCTTCAACACCACATGTACGGCTTGGCGTGTAGTGGCTCCCAGACAAAGCAGTGTCTCGATTTCCCCACGAGAGGCTTCTACTTCTCTGTTCATATGCGTGAGAAAAAGGCTCGTGACGATCATAGAGCTGCCGATAATCATGCCGCTCATCGGGATGAGGTACTGCGGCGTAGGAGAGACAAGCCCGAGTACAACCAACAGTCCCATGGTGATGATCTCTGTTATCGCAAGTGAAAGGGAGATCCGCCAAAAGATCCCCGATAAATGCTTCGCTCTGCTGGTAGCGTTCCACGAAGCGACCAAGATCATCATGAGAATGATCACGAAAATAAACCAGACACTATCGGCAGCAAAGACAAAATGTAGGACATAGCCGATCGCGAGCAACTGAACGGTCGAACGGATGGTGCCAATCAAAATGTCTTTTTCCAAACCGAGCTTCTGCCAAACAGAGAGCAGAAGGGCAATGAAAACAAAGGCATAGGCAAAGAGTAGCCACATGTATGAAAACGTAAAAGTATGCGTCATCGCTGCACCTCGCTTAGAGCAGCATGGAAATTTCCATCTTGCAAAAATTCACGAGCTTCAACGGATTGGGGCGAGTGGAAAAACGCTTCACATTCAGCGTCTTCTGCGAGCTGGTGGTTGGCCATAAACCAAATGCGCTTGCAAGCCACTCGCGCTTCTTCTAAATCATGCGTGACCCAAATTAAGGTCGTGCCTGTTTGCCGGTGCAAATTGACGAGGAGACGCTCAGCAGCCTGCTTACTTTTCATATCGAGTGAAGCGGTGACCTCATCCAGCAGCAGGACAGGTGGCTGAAGCAACAAGCTGCGAACGAGAGCGAGCCGTTGTTTTTCACCACCGGACAGTTGAGCGGCTGGTTTTGACCAATCGATTTCTTCCATATATAACTGCTCCATCAAGTCAGAGGCGAGCTTCTTATCAAAAGGACGTTGATGCAAGGTACTTACTGTCCGCAGGTTGTCTTCCACACTGCCTGGCAGCATAACAGCCTGCTGTGCCACATAACTGATTTTCATTCGCCAAGCTTTCGCGTCCCACAATGCCATTTCTTTATTCTCTAAAAAAACCTTACCCGCATCAGGGTGCAGAAGACGACCCAAAATACGCAGCAAGGTGCTTTTTCCTTGGCCTGACCTTCCCAGAATTCCAATAATCGTAGGTTCTTTAATACTAGCGTTTACGTCACGAAACAACCATGTACTCGTGGGAGAGTGGATGTGTTTCCCCAAAGCTTCGATCTTGATGGTCATATGTAAAAGCCTCCCCATTAACGCGGAAAACACCGAAGAGGACGAGTCTTCGGTGTTTCTTTCCTACTGGCTATCTATGTACTTATTTTTTCTCCGACAGCCACTGTGAAACCGCTTGAATTTCTGGTTGTTTCTTCAGCATTCCAGGAGGCATGCCGCCCTTACCATCTTTGATGATTTTAGCAATGTCGTCAGCGCTGAGCGTCGCTCCAATTTTCGTCAGGTTTGGACCTGCAATGCCTTCGAGATTTTGACCGTGACAGGAAGCGCAATTTTGTTTAAATACAGCAGCAGCGTCAATTTGTGCAGTTGGTGCGCCGCCACCATTGGCTTCTTCGCCATGTTTTGGTGGGAAAATGATTGATCCTACAAGTGCAATGAGAAAAACTAGAAACAAGATACCAAACGAAGTGAAAAAGGCCTTCGCGGAATCAATTACATCGTTTTGATTCATGTCTTTTTTGTTGGACCCAGCCATCTGACAAAGACCTCCCAAAGCAAATTATAAAGTTTCATGGTAATTTTACGGCAAAAGTTTGACAATATCAAGGAGACTACCAAACAAGACAAAGAAAGTACACAATTTGCCATTATTTCGTTGCTCTTATTCTACCTTATAACGGTCAATATTATTTGAAAGAATTTCTCTTATAAATGGAAGGGATAGCGGGTTGCTGTTACCAGACAAGTGTGATAAAGTTGTTGTATTGGTTTTTTCCGCCTTGGAAATACGTTTTGAGGTGAATGAAAATGGCATTGGCTGCGAAAATTTTACTTGTGATCGCAAGTATTGGCTTAATTATCGTCGTGTTGCTGCAATCGGGAAAAAGTGCCGGCCTTTCCGGAGCGATTGGTGGCGGCGCAGAGCAACTGATGGGCAAACAAAAAGCCCGCGGGATTGACGCACTTTTAGGGAAACTGACCGTTGTATTTGCGGTTGGCTTCATGATTTTTGCGATTTTGCTCGGGTATTTCTTGAAATCAGGAGCGTAATAGACGAACGGCCGAAAGACAGCGAGTGCAACTTGCTGTCTTTTTCTCTATTCCGATTGCGATATGCGGGAACGGTGAATACTACATAATAGGATGGTCATGGAGAAACGCGGGAATGCCACGCGAAAAAGGAGGTTTGTGAATGGAAGACCAAGAAAAAATACTCGCGTTTATGCGAGAGCAAGCATACCACCCGATGACGGTGAGGGAACTGGAAGAAGCATTTGGAATCAAGGATTCTGCCACGTTCAAGGAGCTTGTGAAAACGCTGAATGCACTGGAAGCGAGCGGAGAGGTGATCCGCACCAGAGCGAATCGGTATGGCGTGCCTGAAAAAATGAATCTGGTACGCGGACGTCTGCAAAGTCATCCAAAGGGCTTTGGATTTGTGATCCCGGAGACACCTGACTCGGATGATGTATATGTACATGCGAATGATATGAATGGTGCACTCCATGGCGATACGGTTTTTGTCCGCGTGGAAAAAGAAGCAGGCGGCAATCGCCTGGAAGGGCAGATCATCCGCATTGTCGAGCGCGGAATCAAGCAGGTCGTAGGGACATTCAAGGATGAGAGGCATTACGCGTTTGTCATCCCCGACGAAAAGCGAATCGGCAAAGATATTTTCATCCCGAAAGACTCCTTTAACGGAGCAGTAGATGGTCACAAGGTAGTCGTGAACATCGTTCGCTACCCAGAGGGGCGTGTGAATCCAGAGGGTGAAGTCGTTGAGATTCTCGGACATAAGAACGATCCGGGCGTCGATATTCTGTCGATCATCCGCAAGTTTAACTTGCCTGAGGCTTTTCCTGAGGACGTATTAGCTGAGGCTGAGGCGGCACCAGATGAGATATCCGAGGAAGAGATCAAGGGTCGTCGTGACTTACGTGATCGCATGATGGTCACCATTGATGGAGCAGATGCCAAAGACTTGGATGATGCGGTGTCTCTTGAGAAGCTGCCAAATGGAAACGTAAGACTCGGTGTGCATATCGCTGACGTGAGCTATTACGTTCGCGATAAGTCCCAGCTGGATAATGAGGCGTATCGTCGCGGTACCAGTGTCTACTTGGTTGACCGCGTCATTCCGATGCTGCCACATCGCTTGTCCAACGGAATATGCAGTCTCAATCCGCAGGTGGATCGCTTGACGATTTCTTGTGATATGGAGATGGATGCAGGCGGGAACACCGTTAAGTACGATATATTTTTGAGCGTGATTCGTACAGATGAGCGAATGACATATGCGGATGTACGAAGTATTTTGGATGACAAGGACGAAGCGCTGATCGAGAAGTACAGCCAGCTCGTCCCGATGTTCGAGGAAATGAAGAATTTGGCATTGAAGTTGCGTGGAAAACGTATGCAGCGTGGTGCCATTGACTTTGACTTCCGTGAAGCGAAAATTTATGTCGATGATGAGGGGACACCTACAGAAATCGGCTTCCGTACGAGATCGATTGCGGAGCAGATCATCGAGGAGTTCATGCTGGCTGCCAACGAAACAGTGGCGGAGCACTTCCACTGGATGAAGCAGCCGTTCATGTACCGGATTCACGAAGACCCGAACGCTGAAAAGCTCATGGCCTTCATGGAGTTCATCACGAATTTTGGCTACTCGATCCGCGGGAAGGGCAATTCTGTTCATCCACGTGCGTTGCAGCAGCTCCTGGAAGAGGTAAAAGGAACGCCAGAAGAAATTATTATCAGCACCGTCATGCTGCGTTCGATGAAGCAAGCGCGTTACGACGCGGAAAGCTTGGGGCATTACGGCTTGTCTACGGAGTTTTATACCCATTTCACTTCGCCGATTCGCCGTTATCCCGACCTGATCGTCCACCGCCGTATTCGCGAATGGATCGAGTTGGGGAATCAAATATCAGAAAAACGTCTGGGGTACTGGGCAGAGCAAATGCCAGTAATCGCAGAGCATGCGTCACAGCGTGAACGGTTGGCTGTCGATGCCGAGCGTGAAACAGACGATCTGAAAAAAGCGGAGTTCATGCTTGAGCGAGTGGGAGAAGAATTCGAAGGTGTCATCTCCAGCGTCACTTCGTTTGGGATTTTTGTCGAGCTGCCTAATACCATTGAAGGCTTGGTGCACGTCAGCTTTTTGACCGACGACTACTATCATTACCATGAGAAAATGTTTGCGCTGGTCGGTGAGCGTACTGGAAAGCAGTACCGGATCGGGGATGTAGTCGAGGTACGTGTAGCGAATGTCAACGTGGATGAACGCACCATCGACTTCGAAATCGTCGGGATGCCGAAGGCTGGCTTCCGTGGTAGCCGTGAGCGTACGCCTCGCGTCATAGATGGTCGCGGTGGGGATCGTAAGCCGACACGTGGAAAGCAACAAGAACGTTCACGTACAGGCCGTCCAGATCGTCCTGGCAGACCAGATCGACCAGATCGACCAGATCGACAAAAGGATAAAAAGCATCCGGCGGAAATCCGTCAGAAATACAAGGATCGCCGCAAAACGGAAGGGAACAAACCTCCTCGTCGTACTGGATCGGGCAAAGCATCGAACGGTGAAGAAGTGCTGCCAATCGGTACAGGAGAAGGAGATACCCCAGCGAAACGCCAGAAGGGATTCTGGGAAGATCTCGTCAAGTCCAAGAAAAAGAATCGCAAAAATGTAGCCAGTCAGGTGAAACGGAAACGCCGTTAAACAATTGTTTAAACCCCGAAAAGTACTCGGAGCGATCCGTTTCCCTTTTCGGGGATGGCTATTTACCGGGTAAATGACTTGCCACAATGGGCAAAATTTGCTAGACTAACTGGTACGAAACGCAGTACGTACAAGTGAGGTGATCTCCATGTCAAAAGAGAAGGCCGGAACCAAGACAATCGCCCAAAACCGAAAAGCGCGCCACGATTACCACATCGAGCAAGTATACGAGGCAGGCATTGAGCTGACCGGTACGGAGATCAAGTCCGTGCGTGCGGCGCGTGTCCAGCTCAAGGACAGCTTCGCCCGTGTGCAGAATGGCGAATTGCTTCTGTACAATGTACACATCAGTCCGTACGAGCAGGGAAATCGTTTTAACCATGAGCCAGAGCGGACTCGCAAGCTGCTGATGCGTCGCTTGGAAATCCTCAAGCTCAATGGTCTGATTCGCGAAAGAGGCTACTCGCTGGTCCCACTCAGCATTTATTTGAAGGGCGGCTGGGCCAAGGTCGAGCTCGCACTTGTCAAAGGGAAAAAGAACTACGACAAGCGCGAAGACCTCAAGAAAAAAGAGTCTGCGCGTGATATCGAGCGTGCTCTGCGCGAACGTCAAAAAGGTTGATTGGATTGCACTGGCAGGCTTGGCAGCAATCAACGTTGAGTTTTGGTTGTCGCCTGTGCTATATTTAATAAGCAACAACAAGCCAATACACTGTTAGTTACAATATAGTCTAGGTGCGGATTTAATGGCTCTTCACCTAGACTTTTTCTCACCTTACCTGGGGGCGTTCTGGATTCGACGGGGATGGTAGAGCATGAGAAGCGAGCCGGGGGGCTGCGGACCTCGTCAACAACGCGGAACGCCATTAACTGGCAACAAACAACTTTCTCTCGCTGCTTAATAACCAGTGAGGCGCTACCATTCCATCGCCCATGTGGCATGACTAGCGCTCAACTTTAGTGGGATACGCCGGAGGCTTCCGCCTGGAGCCGAAGGAAGAAGATCAATCAGGCTAGGTAACGGGTCAGCGCGTCACTCCGCGAATCCGGTACCGAAATTTAAATGAGTGACTGCGCTCGGAGATGCTCATGTATCGCTGTTTTCGGACGGGGGTTCGAATCCCCCCGCCTCCACCTAACAAATCCACAATTTTAATCTTGAAGATCACATCTACATTCTCTTTGTAGACAATAACCTTTTCGACATAGCTTCCGATGAACTTCTTGATTTCAGGAATGTTTTTCTCAGCTACATACGACTTGAACATGCCAAACAGTTGTTGCAGGATTTCCTCTGTGATGACTGTTTTTTTGTTGTTCATTTCCAACTCCTTGATGCTGAATTCAAGCTTGCTTTTTTGTTCTTCCAATCCCGTCATCTTTTCAAGGAAAGTCGATTGAGTAAAGCCTTGGGCAACTGCTGAAACGATGTTGTCGAGTTGCTTGGTGACATCTTGCAGAGTGACTTTTAGTGCTGACAACTCTTCCTGTCTTTCTGTGTTCAGCGAATTCTGGTAGTCGTTCAACTGCTCAACCAATTGAGGGATCACATCGTCATTGAAAATCTTGTTGTGCAGTTCGGAGATGACAAAGCTTTCGATGTGTTCCCGGCGCAATTCCTTGTTGTCGCAGTTCTTCTTATTGTCTCGGTTGCCACAGCGGTAGGTGACGTACTTCATTTTGTTTCTACCAATCGGTCGGCAGTTGCCCATCATGGCAAAGTCTTGGCCTTGTTTCTCCAAGCACTCACCGCAAACAATCAAGCCACTGAGCAGGTAGGATTCTTTTGCTTTGTAAGCGGCAGGGGAGTGTTTGTTTGCATTCATTTTTTCCACGACCTTTTGGTAGTCCTCGGGGGAGACAAGAGCGGGCATACCATCAGGAATACGAATCACTTCTTCATCGCTTTTTATAGAGTGACTATTTCGCTTGCCGAATGCATCTTTGCTTGCTGTTTTGTTAAAAACATAGACACCGGAATACTTTTCGTTCCGCAGGATATCGTGAATACTGTTTTTGCCGAACGGCCTGCCCAATTTTGTTTTGTACCCCTTAGCGCTAAGTGCATCGAGGATTTTGCTGTAGCCGTAGCCGTCGAGGTACATAGAAAAGATCAGTTTGATCGGGGCTGCCTCCTTTTCATTGATGATGTACTGCTTTGTCGTTGGGTCTACATCGTAGCCGAGGGGAGCAAGGCCGCCTGTATGCTTACACTGGTAGGCGTTCTCTCTCATGCCTTTCATTACTTCTCGGGCAAGGTTTTTGCTGTAGTATTCAGCCATTCCTTCAAGAAGCGATTCCAGGATGACGCTTTCCGGTGAGCCGTCCAAGTTTTCGGTTACACTGACTAGCTTGATTCCGTTTTGCTTCAGCTTTCGTTTGTAGGTGGCGCTGTCGTACTTGTCACGGCTGAAGCGATCCAGCTTGTGGACAATGACTACTTCAAACAGGCCGAGTGAACTGTCCTGAATCATTTTTTGAAACTCGGGGCGCTTGTCTGATGTGGCGCTTTTGGCACGATCGGCGTAGACTTTTACGATGTCAAAGCCGTTACGTTTGGCGTAATCCTCGATAGCTCGGATTTGAGCGTCGATTGACTCGTCGCGTTGGTTATCGCTGGAGAAGCGGGCGTAGATGGCTGCTTTTTTGTTCATGTCTGGTTTCTCCTCTCGTAAAGTATTTCCCCTCCCAAAGAAGAGGAGGGGAGTGAATTATCTGTTTAGTTCATCGTACATCTTGCTGAGAAGCGCAACTGCTGAAACGTAGTAACGGCGGTTAGCGTCGTAATCCATGGGTTCTTCTCTGACGATGGTGATCTTCTCTGGAAGGTACTGTCCGTTCTTTAGATTTTGTCGCGAGATCGTGGTTTTGTAGGATCGGATCATTGTTTATCGTGCCTCCCCATTCTTTTTCAGAGATGGATTCTGTTTTAATTGTTATTTAGAATATTAACGATGGGGACAGGTCACACAGCTAAAGCTCGTTCACCGCATCTTTGAGTTCGTCAATATTACTGTGAGTGTAGATGCTGGTTACCTTCAGGGACGAGTGCCCCAATAATTTCTGGATATTGACCAGATTCACATTCTTCTTGACCAGTTGGCTAGCGAAACTGTGGCGCAGAATGTGAGCCGTCACTTTCTTTTTCCAACCCAACTTTTTGACGGTTTCACCCAGAACCCGATTTACATAAACCGGTGAGAGCATCCCGGTTTTCTGTGTGGCAAAGAAGTAATCGGTGTCTAACTTTGGGCGATGGTTATGGATGTAATCCAGAAGAATCGGAAGAAGTTTACTGGAGATAGGGACAGACCGATCTTTGTTCCCTTTGCCTGCCACGACAAGAATAAGTTCTTTTTCTAGGTCAACTGTGCTGATTGTCAAATTTAGGCACTCTGAGATACGTAGACCGGTGTAGTACAAGGTCATAACGGTAATCCTGATCAACGGATGCTCAATGGCTTCGACCAGTTCCGTCACCTCACCTTCGGAAAGATACACCCTCTCCATCTGTTGTAGCTTCGGAGGGTCAACGGAAAGAGCAATGTTTTTCGGCACAAACTCTTTTTTACGAGCATACGCAAAGAACGAGCGCAAGGAGTACAGTTTCCTGGAACGGCTTGCTGGTTTTTGGCCTTGAATTTTGAGCAAAAATAAGAACGCCTCGATGTCGGCCTCTGTAACATTTTCGATGTAGACTTTCCTGTTGTACTTTTGCACCAAGTAACGATAAAAGGCAATCAGATCCTTCGAGTAGCCACTAATTGTCTCAGAACTTCGCTCCTTAGATTCCATATATTGTAGGAACATTTCGACAACGTTAGTAAACTGATGCATGCTTCAACTCTCCCTTTCTTGTTCCATTCAAGGAAATAATATCTGAATGAAAATCTAGTAAAGACGATTTTGGCGGGACGAGTCCCTGCGCCAATCCCAGGCTGGGACGCGAACAAACCAAAGAGACGTAAGCGAAGGGGGGAACCGTCCCAGTTGCCCCAGTTGTTTCGAGCGGATCAAATAAAAGGCAGGGGGCGGAGCATTATTTTCTACAAGTGTAGGCAGTTTTCGAACCTGCTGTCGCAGCCGAACGAATCAATCAAGGAAGGCTGTTTCCCTACGACCAAACTACTGTTCAAGGGATGGTCTCTTTCCCAACTTTCCGTCGTGTTTCAGTAAGCCTCTCATTCCACGGACAAAGTGGCAGGGAAGGGGAGAACGGTCAAGCCCCATCTGTGTCAACAATTACCTATCTCCCCGACTGTGGCGTAGCAAAGGGGTTTGCCCCAGCATTTTACGGTTCCTCTGGGAAGTCATGGTCCTCAGTTAATGATACCTTATTGCTTCCTTTCGACTTGCGAGGTGCCGTTTGCACTTGTGAACTAGATAGTGTCACGCCATTCAGCAACTTCTCAAAAGAGTTGTCAAAGTTGATACAATACACCAGTTCTCTTTTGTTAGTAGTGGGGTTAACGTTTCTTTTTCTGGTATTCTTGTCACGTTCGTGGTCCAAATATCCCTTTTCTTTCAGCTTGCGGAGCACAACTGAATAATCGTCAAACCCTCCGTCGGATAACAATTTCTTAAAGGGCTCTTGCAAGAAGGCCACTTCAATTTTTCGGTCGTAACCACGAGTCATCTTCCCCCAGATTTCACCGTTTGGCTTGTCGTCGGCTTTAATAAATCTCATCTGATGCTGGACGACAATCTGTCTCAGATACTGGTAAGCCCGTTCACCAAGGTCTCGTCCTTTTGCATTTTCCTGATCCATTTCCAACAAAAATTCCAGGATTCCATCCTTGTTTACAGAAAAATCGAAGCATTGGTTCATTAAATCAGCTGTTGCAAGAATAAGAGCAAATTTGTCGGCTATACGACGAGACAGTCCATCCTTTACGACCATTTTGCCGTAGCAAATTTCTGACCATTTTTTCCAGATGTTCAAAATAGCATCTTTGCCTGTTTTTAGCAGAAACTCAATAAATTTTGGCCCCGCATGACCATAATGCTTCAGGAGACCTTCTTTTATCTCGGTTGCATTTTCGGCTGAACGTGTCCAAGGCACGTTTCCTTTTTCCTGCAACCGTACCAATAGACCGCTGTTTTGATTAGATTTCTGGTGTAATGAATGTTCCGCTGTTGAGAAAAAGACCCCACTCCATGAAGCGCGCTCACGTTCCTGAATTTCTTTTGTCATCCGGGCCTTTTCACGCCCTTCGGCTAGCAGATACAATATATCGGTAAAGTCTGACATACGGTTCATGGATGCCTCGTCCAGGACAAGGGGGAGTCCATGCTTTTGTTTAATCTGACCCACCAGCCCATTTTTTGTCGCTAACCACTGGAGGATCAGACCGCCTTCCCGTTTGGAAGGGAGGCCGAAAGGGGAGACAAAAACACGTCCGGCTGTCGTCTTTCCTTGTGCAGAATCGCCAAACGCGTGGAAAATAAGGACTTCCAAATCAACCAATTTGGCAATGAGGGAGACGAGCGGGGCGGCAAACCCGCACGTCAACGCGAACTCCAGGGGAGTGTGGCCGAGCACCTCCTGCTTGATTACTTGCTTCCAGCCCTCAAAGGTACCTTTCTGAAGAAGTAAGTTCCCTTCGTACGTCGAAGAATCCAATAGGTTACGGCCAAGAAGCTCCTGGTGCTTGTAGACAAGTTCCCCTTTGCGGTCTGCCCAGCCCAAGTGTCGATGGGACTTATGTAACGGTGCGTCTTTTTCTTGCAGAGAGAGAAACCTAGCAATTTGACTAGCTTTGTAATTGGGAACGTCAATTCCATAATCTAGCAATTTCGTCAACTCGTTCAATTGAAGTTGCGATCGTTTAATTGATAATTCGCGCCATTGATTCAAGTACCAATACTTCAGGAGTAACTCGAAGGTATTATCGTCGATGTTCTCATATATTTTTTCAATAACCACAAGATCAGCAAGTTCTTCTTCCACTAACTTGTCATTCTCGTCCTTTTTCAAGATATACAGTTTATCTTGTCGGCCGACAAATTGCTTGTAACGGAACTCTCTATTAGTGGGCGACCAGCCCTGTCCTTTTCTCTTTTTCGGCTTCACCGTTCCAGCCGTTTCAAGCTCAGAATCGGTTGAATCGACAGGACTCCCATCATCCAGATTGGCTTCATCCTCTTCAATCTTTGTCATTTCATGCTTCTCAGGATGCTGCCACTGTTCCATTCGTCGCTTTTTGCGAGTCATCTCATATCCCATGGAATATCCTCCATTAAATTGTGTGTGACCATATAAATCGTAATAGGGGGAAGGTAGACGTTTACTTGCCATCCCGCTTCAGGCCCAGATGGACAACTGGGTAGCTTCCAATTCATAAACGTACATTGACAATCAAATATCAGCCGTTGCTTTTTTCGCTATTTCACGCTTATTAGTGCAACTATCTTGTCTCCAAGCGATTTATAGCTTACCTCCGTGAAGGTAACTGACGTTCGATTCGAAAAATCTAGCCGATATTTTTCCGTAATCTGCTTGACCAATTTACTGCGGTAAATAATGCTCTTCGGTCCGCTTTTCTGCATTGTATAAGATGTATAGCGATCACCCAAATTCTCTGAAATGGCGATCAGATGATCGGAGAAGCCAATCTGAATGGTTTTTGGATGACCTAAGCGTTCTATAAGTTCTTTGCTTAGCGCCACCCTTACGCCATTTTTTGAGTTCACAACGGACATAACACCTGACTGTCCAACCGTTCTTCCTGTCTGCTCACAAACGGACGGAGTAAACTCGGACAAATCCGGACTGTCTATATCTTCACTTGACTCGTTCCGATCAACTTCCTCGTCATCTAAATCATTTGGTTCTGCCAGATTGTCTTCATCATTCAATTCATCAAACTCCATATCGAATTCTGGAAGTTCAAGCTCTTCCTGGTCAATAAGGTCATCTTCTGTTTCGATCTTCCCTACTAAATTCGTCATCTTGTCCATATATCTGATCTCCTTTGCTTATTTGTAATGAGATGTACTAACGAAAGGGACTCCTGAAGTCGGTTGTTCCCTTTTCCAAATAAACCATTGTATGGATAACTTCTCTTATCCTTAAACAACAACTCATTTCCCTGTTGGTTACGGGTAAACGTATTACGGGAAAGAACCTTTCTCTTTCCGATGCGATCGATAGCAAAAATCTGTCTGATTCGAAAGGGGCCCAAGGGGCGGACGGCGCAATCTCTTGAGTCACTTGGACTTTGCTTGCCACCCCGGAGGTACTTGCGTCGGGGCGGCAGAAAATATCAGGGGCACTCACCATCTCCTTCCTGACACTATGTAAATTGAATCTCGAACGTCTGGACGACTTTTGAGAAACAAAAAAGACGCCCGTTAACAGTAAGAATCTTTTCGTAGTACCCTAAATAACCCTTTGGTTAATCAAGGCTCTGAAAAAATTCCTCTTGTTAAATGGCGTCTAGAACGGACTTCGCACGCGGCTACTGTCCGGCTTACTGACTCACGTTAGCATGCAGGTGTTCAGGCACTATGTCCGTCACAGCAGAGGCTTCCATTCGTTGCGAGGTATTCAAATGTCTCGTTATTATATTATAAGGGATTTGGAAAATCAATCATTAATTCCAAAAAAATTTCCTTCCTTGTATTGAGTAGGGGGTTCCTTTACTTGCAGATAAAAGCGGACAGTTTCTGTTACTAGCCAACTGTGGCTTGGGATGTATCTGTCCTTTTTCAGCTTATCTTTCTTCCAAGCAGTTCGCGATTCATCATGAGTTGCGCCATTCGCCAATTTCCTACTCCTAAATTATTTCCGTAAGATATTACTCCCAGCTGCGGTCGTTGCTTTTATCCAGTTAAGATAAGGTTCCTTTTTCGTCGCGGGTACACAATATTCCTCCAGGTCTATAGTGGAGCCCACGTCGTCGTAAAACATCGACTTTTATCAATACGTTTCACTGTGTGTGAAAGCAAAAAAATGAGCAAACAATATCTGCCCAAAATTACATTGTAACCTGCTTATTTTTTTAAAGTAGTCTTTTATAGAAATCTTCTTGATTTACTCCATACTTTTCTGTAATGAAGGCGATTACTTCTTCCTTACTCATTCCTAGCTATTAACCAGATGATTTCTATCTTGATTGATTCAAGTAATCCTCTCCATTTATCTTACTTCTTGTATTTCAGTACGGCAGTCAGAACGACGATGGCTATCTCTAAAACTAGTCGACCCATGCTTTCCTCTCCTCTCAGTATTCTTCAGGCAGGAGTACTCTCATCCTTACTTTTCATGAAGTGGTAGGCACGTTATGTTCCCTGATGATGTGGTCGAGAACCTGATTCCCCGGATTGCGGTTTTAAAAGTTTCTCCGGGGTGAGCGATTGAACTGTCCAGCGATCCGACAGACACCATTCTGATTCGCCACTGCGAGTAAAGGAGACTAGACTCCCGCACCATTTGAAGCCGGACGATGTTGCCCCTTTTCGCTGCTTCTTTGACAGTTTTCATTCCATATTCTCCTCTAGCCACGTCTTTATTTCATCGTCATTCGCAACGGTTTCTTCAGGAACATAGAAGATCATACCGTCATCATTGGAGAAAACGACCACTACCTTGTACCAAACCTCTCCTTCTCTTTCATTTTTTTCGATATACTCTGGCATGCAGCTTAGCAATCCATTCTGTGCCCATTTCAGTCCGACCATACTCAAGTCTCGCAGGTTGTCTCCACGTTGCAAAATCACCAAATAGCCGTATTCTAGAGTGAAAGTTTCATCCAAACCGTCAAAGTCAAACGCTTCCTTCAACCCTAGAAACTCTTCTTCCAGGAAGTTCATAAAGCCGTTTGAAAATACGCTTGCTTCCCGCAGGATGAGTATGTCCTGTATCCTCTTAATTGTTCTCATGCTCTGTTTCCTCCTCAATTGCAAAAGGCACCTTCCCCATCGTTTTTAGGGTAGGTGCTTTCATGAATTTTATTGGTTTGTAATGATTGACAACAACTAATAAAACGAAACGTGACTACCACGCAAAAAGATGATAGATAGCATAGAAAACCGTCTTCAGGAGACCCCAAATGCAAGCGGGGATGTCCAGAAATGTATTGATAGGATTACAAACAAGTCCAACTACGGTTCCTACAAGTAGCATGAGCAATGCTCCGACAAAGCCTACAATGGCATACACAAGGTCAAACAGAATGACTGTAGCCATCGTGAGGGTTCCTAGGTCTGTTTGATCTACATCATTGACAAGTTGAATGTCAAAGAGAACATTGTGAATCAGTTTCGCTGGAAGATTCAGAATGTAGGACAGATTGTACGAGAGATTAGCCGTTGCGCTCAGCTTTTCTGCCAAAAATGTATCATCATTCACCCTCAGATGATATCGGATGTCACGCTCTGCTAACCAAAACGCGGTATCCACTTCATCCTCGGGGGTGGGAGTTTCACTATTGTATTTGGCAACATACAAGGCTTTTTCCTCGTAGTCGTGCTGGGCGATTCCCACGATTCCAAATTGGTATATTCCAAACGCTAACAGGACGAGCAAACCCAACAAACCGTTGAATATCTTTCGCATAGTACCCTCCTTATTGATAAGTTGATATTCAGTATCTTCACTGGGTTGCGTTTTTCGACTGTACTATATGCCTATACTCTGATACTCATTGAAGACGATGTTCATGAATGGGACGTATTCAAATTCAAAGAATTCTCTACCGTCCACTGCTATGGAAGATACCTCAAAGTTGGCACCTTCTTTGACCTCAAATGTAATTTTTGCCACGTTATTACCCTCTGCCGTATAGTGCAGCCCGTCAAATTGGACAAAGTATTTTCCATCTACCTCGTAGTACGACCATTTGGTATCTGTAAATACTGTATCGAGCACTTTCCCTAAAGGCTCTTGCGTGTATTGCTGAAGTGAGCCACCTTTGACCGATTCAATGTAGAGGTTTTCTGGCCTGATTTTTTTGTCTATGGCACTTTCAATATCAAATCCCAACCAGTAAGATATCATCCAAAGTGCAATGATGAACAAACCTACCGCAGACAAGACGGCGTAGAGTTTATTAAATCCACTCGTTATGGCCTTTCCAAATTTCATTGTCTCTTTCATCCTTTCATACTAGGTCAAGAAATCGTCGGATTAAGTAAATTCTTCCTACATTATCTTACGAGTGTTATCTGTTAGTCAATTAACACTTATAGTGTGTGTAAAACAAAACCCACCTCTTATACGCTTGAGTAGAGGTGGGGTGAATGGAAGCGAGTACCAAACAGTTGGCGAAAGAATTGGGAGATCGGATTCGTGTTCTTCGTTTGGACAAGGGATTGAGTCAGGAGCAGCTTGGTGAGCGTTCCGGTCTGCACACCAACTACATTGGACAGATTGAGCGTGGCGAAAAGAACTTAACGATTGAAAGCCTGCAAAAGATCTCCCGTAGCTTGCAGATTCCCTTGGAACAGTTGTTCCATTCAATCGACCCGTTATACGCTCATTCGGAACTTGGACAAATTGTCGCGATACTATCAGAACGCCCAGTTACTGACCGTGCTCTTGTCTTGTCACTCATAAAAATGGTTTTTGCTTGGGAAGTAGAAAAGCGGAAGTGAGTCATTTTTTTACTCACTTCCGCTTGTTTTTTTGAATTGAGGAAAGTGTTTGGGAGAATTGTCTTTGTCCAAACTTGTTCTTGTTTTTAAAGTAGGATGGTGAACAAGAATCATCTAAAAACGCTTGGGTACTTTAGAGCCAAACCTTCTATGATAAACACAAAAAGGTCGATGGTTTTGGGAACTCCTAATATTAGGTCTACTAACAACGATATTCAGTGAATTTACGAAACGCCTGCTTTATCCTACTCTCCTCAAGTCCCCACGCTTGTCGCATATTGTCCTGATCGAGGATACGGAAATGTCCAGTGATAAGGTTTTGCTGCAATTTCCATCCATTCCTCCTGTCAAGGGTGTCCCAGAACATTTTTCCTCCCATTGTCTTGATCGGCAGATTTGGTAGCAACATGGATTCAACTCCTTTCAAATATTCATGAATATAATATAGGCCCAAAAACTGGTTTGTTTCGAAAATAAAAAACCCTTACTCGTGAAC
>NZ_JAQMYO010000026.1:0-17697 GCF_028369215.1 Brevibacillus sp. AG
CAACGGTTCCAGAAAAAATTAAACCAGCGTGCCCCGGTTGAATACCGAAACACGCTGGCTGCTTAGGCTTTTTTAATTGTGTCTACTTGACAGGGGTAAGACCACTGGATGCGCTTTTTTTGAATACAATTTTATAAGGAGTGATTACATGGCTAGTTTCAGAAAGCGAGGAAAAAAATGGGAGTATCGACTAAAATACACTGATCCCTTCACTCAGGAATACAAAGAAAAAACAAAAGGAGGTTTCGCAACTAAGAAAGAAGCACAACTTGCAGCCAACGAATTTGAAAGCAGCTTATTGGAGGGATACGAGCAAAAGGATTTACCACTCCAAGATTTTCTTATGATTTGGTTAGATGAGTATAAAAAAGACACTGTGCGTAAAAATACCTTTAAATTGCACAGCAGGAACATTACAAATCATATTGTTCCATATTTTTAAAAAATCATGTTACAAGATTTAAAACCAATTATGTATCAAAAATTTATTAATCATCTTACAGAAGATAAAGACTACAGTAAGCGAACTATTGAATTGATCCACTCAACTCTAAACAATGCAATGGAAAAAGCATTAACACTTAATAAGATCGAAAAGAACCCCTGCAACGGTGTTACCATCAAGGGGCGCGAAGAAAATAAGACCGGTATAAAATTCATGGAAACAAGTGATATTCCCCGATTTTTACAAGCAGTACACCTTTACGGCTATATTTATTGGCTATATTTTAAAGTGCTAATTGAAACAGGTATGCGCAAAGGTGAAGCAGGAGCTTTACAGTGGTCGGACATAGATTTTAAGAATATGACGATAAGTATCAATAAAACACTGGACTTTCAAGCAAAAGACAAAAAGTGAGCTATTTGGCGATACAAAAACTTATAACTCAACTAGAGTTATTCGAATGAGCAAAACGTTAGCTGATGATCTAAAGCAACATATGAAGTATCAAAACCAGGAAAAGCTGGCTTTAAATGAGCTTTACCACCACGATCTGAATCTCGTATTAACTAGAAACGATGGTAATTACGTCCCTAAATCGTCACTCTTTAATGCTTTCTCACGTACTCTCAAAAGATTAGACATTCCCTCAATCCCTATTCACTCTCTCAGACACACTCACGCAGTGCTATTATTGGAAACTGGAACTGATATGAAATACATCCAAGAACGATTAGGTCATGGCAGTATCCAGATCACTTCGGATGTATATGCCCACATCTCAAAGAAAATTGAATTAGATAACATGGACAAGTTTGAAAGCTACATGGAAAGTGTCTACTCCGAAAAAAATAGTGGGCAAATCGTGGGCAAAAATGTAAAACCTCTTAAAAAATCAAATTTGCCCACCAATTAGAAAAACCCCTCGCACCTACAGGCACAAGGGGTTTCGCTTATTAGTAAGCAGTCATGTATTGCTCGCGCTCCCAATCGTGAACGCGTGTGCGGAACATATCCCACTCAATTTCTTTCGCTTCAATAAAGTGTACCAATGCATGCTCGCCCAATGCTTCGCAAATCACCGGATCTGCTTTCAGGCACTCGATTGCTTCCTTCAAAGTAGCAGGCAAGTTCTCGATTCCGTTTGCTTCGCGGTCTTGCTCGGTCATCACGTAGATGTTGCGATCAATGGCAGGTGGTGGCGTAAGCTTGTTTTTGATTCCGTCCAAACCAGCTTTCAGCATAACTGCCAACGCCAAGTATGGGTTCGTTGCAGGGTCTGGGCTGCGTACTTCAATACGCGTGCTCAAGCCTCTGGAAGCAGGGATACGGATCAATGGAGAACGGTTTTTCGCAGACCAAGCTACGTAGCAAGGAGCCTCGTAACCAGGAACCAAACGCTTGTAAGAGTTTACGAGCGGATTCGTAATCGCAGTAAAGCTACGAGCATGTTGCAAAATACCTGCCAAGTAATGCTTCGCTGTTTGGCTCAGTCCCATTACATCGGACTCGTCATAAAAAGCATTTTCTTTACCACGGAACAGCGATTGGTTCGCGTGCATACCGGAACCAGCTACACCGTACAGCGGTTTTGGCATGAAGGTCGCATGCAGACCGTGTTTTTGCGCGATGGTTTTAACAACCAGTTTGAACGTCAAAATTTGGTCAGCTGCTTGAAGTGCATTTGCATACTTGAAGTCGATTTCGTGTTGACCTGGAGCTACCTCGTGGTGAGATGCTTCCACTTCAAAGCCCATTTTTTCCAACGTCAATACGATATCACGACGGCAGTTTTCACCGGAGTCGAGTGGAGCAAAGTCGAAGTATCCACCTTGGTCGTTCAGATCCAGCGTAGGCTCACCTTTTGCGTCCAGCTTGAACAGGAAAAACTCAGGCTCTGGACCTACGTTGAATGCTGTGAAGCCCATTTCTTCGGCTTCTTTCAGGGCACGCTTCAGGATGTAGCGCGGATCTCCTTCGAATGGAGAGCCATCTGGCATGTGGATATCACAGATCAGACGTGCAATTTTGCCAAACTCATTGCCCCACGGGAATACAACCCATGTATCCAGATCAGGTACCAGGTACATGTCGGATTCCTCGATACGAACGAAGCCTTCGATGGAAGAACCATCAAACATCATTTTGCCATCGAGTGCTTTTGGCAATTGGGACAGCGGGATTTCTACGTTTTTAATGATCCCCATCAGGTCGGTAAACTGCAGTCGGATGTACCTTACGTCCTCTTCTTGGGCCATGCGCATGATGTCTTCTCTTGTAAACTTGCTCACATTTCTCTCCTCCTGTCTCTATATCGGCTTTCTATCTAGTGGAAGAAGCGGGAAAGCTCTCCACGTATCAATGCACCCTCGCCATGGCGAGTGGCATCGCGATACATAATCTGTTGCCTTAGGAGCTGATGCAGCTCTTTGTCGGACATGTCCTTGCGTTTCTCTTCGGACGTCGTGGTAATCTCTGTTTGTTCCATAGCAGGCTCTTGCATTTGCAGGACTTGCTTGATCCCTGCAATATTCAGTCCTTTTTCAATCAGAGCCTTGATCTCCAACAAGCGATCTACGTCGTTGAAAGAAAAGAGCCTCTGCTTCCCTTCTGTGCGGGCGGGCTGAATCAGGTCGTTTTGTTCGTAATAACGGATTTGCCTCGCAGTGAGATCCGTCAGCTTCATGACGATCCCAATGGGAAAGAGGGCCATATTCCGGCGAAGGTCATCACTCATGACTTGTCCCTCCTGTTTCGTATTTCTTAGTCTTATTCTATTTTATAACAAAATCCCTGTCAATAGATGTTAGATAATATTACACAGAAAGTTATGTACAGTTTTTTCACATAAAAAAACGACATCCTCCATCATCCAGAGAATGCCGTCCGTTCCATGCGCTTTTATCCTATTCACCCGGAATTTCGAGTAAGCCTTTTTCCAGCATCCCGTTCAACGCCGTCAAAATCCCCACTTTTACGTGCGAGTACGTCAACCCGCCTTGAACGAAGCCCAAGTAAGGTGGACGAATTGGGCCATCTGCCGAGAATTCGATGCTCGCCCCTTGAATAAACGTACCTGCTGCCATAATCACAGGATCAGCGTACCCAGGCATTTCACTTGGATACGGAGTGACGTGTGAATCGACTGGTGCTGCTTTTTGGATCCCTTGGCAAAACGTAATCAGTCGTTCTGCACTGCCGAATTCCACGGATTGAATCAGGTCGGTCCGCGGCTCATGCCACAGTGGATTTGTTTTGAAGCCCAGACGCTCCAGCATTGCCGAAGAGAATACCGCTCCTTTTAAAGCTTCTCCCACTACGTGTGGGGCCAAGAAAAAGCCTTGGAACATCTCCAGTAGCGAGTAGAGCGATGCACCACCCTCTGCGCCAATTCCCGGTGCTGCCATCCGATACGATGCGAGCTGAACCAAATCCTCGCGTCCTACTATATAACCGCCTGTCTTGACCAAGCCGCCACCCGGGTTTTTGATGAGAGAGCCTGCCATGATATCTGCACCTACGTGCAATGGCTCTTGCTCCTCCGTGAACTCTCCGTAGCAGTTGTCTACAAATACAATCAGATCAGGCTTGATTTCTTTTACAACCCGTATCATTTCTTTGATTTTCACAATGGTAAAAGAAGGTCGATCTGCATAGCCTCGCGAACGCTGAATCCCAATGACCTTCGTCTGTGGTGTAATCGCTTGTGCGACTGCCACAAAATCAATTTCACCTTCTGGCGTCAAAGGCACGTAGCTATAACCGATGCCGTAATCCTTGAGTGAGCCTTGCCCTTCGCCGCGCACACCTACTACTTCTTCAAGCGTATCGTATGGCTTGCCCGTAATATAGAGAAGATCATCGCCTGGACGAAGAATACCAAACAATGAAATCGCAATCGCATGTGTACCCGAGATAATATGGTTACGCACCAATGCCGCCTCGCCACCAAACACTTCGGCGTAAATCGATTCCAGCGTTGCACGTCCAGAATCATCGTAGCCATAGCCTGTGGATGTTGAAAAATGAAATTCATTGACTTCATGCTTTTGGAAGGAACGCAATACTTTCAGTTGATTCGTATCCACCAAAGCGGAAATTTGACGATGTCTCTCTGAGATTGTCGCTTCCACCTCCATTACGAGGGGGCGAAGCTTTTCTCCATGGGAAAAATATGAAAACATCTGTTACTTACCAACTCTCTTCAACAGTCTCTGGTTTATCCAGGAGGAAAGGAACAATCCTGCCGTATATCGGATTATCCTTGTTCACACGAACGGTGATCAAGTAGGCCGCTTCCTCTTCATTAAATTCTTGTTCCATCTCTACCCCATCCCGATGCAATAAGGAGAGAATGTCTCCGCGCTCAACAGGAACGCGCAGCTTCATTTCATTGAAAGATTGCAGGGCAAATGACTCAATCCGGGTGAGCAGTTGCTTCAGGTCATTTTCCCGCATGGCAGAAATCAGAATCGATTCGTCTGCACGCGGCAAGTAAGAGCCCTCTGTGAGCATATCTGCCTTGTTGAAAACGACTAGCTGCGGAATTTCTTCTGCTTTTAGCTCGCGCAAAATCTTGTCTACGACTTCCATGTGTACTTGGAAATCAGGGTGATGACTATCCACCACATGCAGGATGAGGTCCGCTTCCTTCACACCTTCTAGCGTCGAACGGAATGCAGCGACCAGACTCGTAGGCAAGTCTTGAATAAAACCAACCGTATCCGTCAATAGCACATCCAGTCCGCTCGGCAACTCCAATTGCCTAGTCGTCGGGTCCAAAGTGGCAAACAGTTTGTCTTCCTGCAACGTGTCTGCATTCGTAAGCTTGTTGAGGATCGTCGACTTCCCAGCATTCGTATAGCCGACCAACGCAATCTGGAACACATTGTTTTTCTTCCGACGCTCCCGATGCAATTGTCTCGTCCGAACCGTATCCTCTAATTGCTGTTTGAGTTCACTAATCCGCTTGCGAATATGACGACGGTCGCTTTCCAGCTTGGTTTCACCCGGACCACGCGTACCGATTCCGCCCCCGAGACGAGACAGTTGCTTTCCTTGCCCGGCAAGCCGAGGCAGCAAGTAGTTGTACTGCGCCAGCTCTACCTGGATTTTCCCTTCACGTGACTGTGCACGCCCTGCGAAAATATCCAAAATGAGCTGCGTACGGTCAATCACTTTGCAATCAAAAACTTTATCCAAATTACGAGTCTGACTCGGAGACAACTCATCGTTGAAAATGATGACGTCCACATCCAGCTCTTCAGCCCTCTGCGCGATTTCATCAATTTTTCCTGTCCCCAAATACCAGGCAGAATCAACCCGGTCCCGATTTTGCGTGATGACGTCCAGTACTTCTACACCAGCAGTAGCGGCCAGCTCATGCAATTCTTCCATGGAAAGACGGGTTCTTTCTTCATTCCGGTTATCTAAATAGCAACCAATCAGTATGGCTGTTTCTTTCGTTTTGATCAGATCGTTCACCGATTCACGCCCCTTCATGCACTATCATACCACATTTTGCCCAAAACGTTACGGCAGCAGGGCATGCCAACTGAAATCCTTGCGTCATGGGTTACCTGCCGCTTTCTCTGAGAAAATCTCCTTCACGAAAAGCGGAATCACTTTGCTAATCACTTTGCGGAGTTCTTTCTCATCATATCCATCAGGCAGGGCATCCGCCTCTTCCTTGAGGAGATCTTCATGAATGCGGAGATTCAGATTTTTCAGGATAATCCCCGTGTCTTTTACGCCAAATGTCTTTTCCAATACACCTTCATCAATCAGTTTGTAGAGAAACTTCTCCACACGTGCGAGCGTCACATACTGCTCTACAAACAATACTTCTTCCGACTTCGGTTGATTCGGGTCTTTCGGTGGCTTTTGACGCTTGACTTCACTAAATACGTCCGTGACGATTTTGACAAATAACTGTCGTCCAAAACGATCCCGGTAATCGGCATTTTTCACGACGATGCCCTCACCGATTTCTTCATCCCGGAACTTGCCACCTAGAGCTGTTTTGCCGACAAACGATCTGAGATGCTCTTCCCCTTGGTAATCCCCCTGATAAAAGACCGGTACGAGTTGCAAGCCAAGTCGCTGCGCTTCCCTTTCCACGATCGCGAAATCCACATATTCGCAAGCAACGGTATCGTACATATCAAATAAAAAGAACTGCTTTTCATACTGAGGATATTTAATTTTATGCGGATTCAACCACTCTCCGAAATAAACCATGCCCGCCACGATTTCCTCTTTTGGGAGCTGTTGTGTCCATTGAAAAAAGCCGTGCAGATTCTCTTCCTCATGCAATTCCATATTTCGAGAGAATGTCCGGATGCTGTTCGTTTCTTCATCATATCGAAAGCTTGCATTTGCTCCGTCAAGCTTTTCTTGAATGATAATGAAATCCCCTTCGCTAAATACACCTTCTGTCGTTTGATGGCCGAGACGTATGACGTCCGTATACTTCTTTTGCTCCATCTTAATCCTCCGCATGTTTGGTAAAGCCCTTTATTTTGGAAAATTATATCATATTATGGAATTTCGAATGGGAAACATCGAAGAAAACTGAACGACCATCACTCTACGCTCACGGAGTAATGGTCGTTTACCTTTCCTCTTTGGTTAAATGACTCACTTCTCCCGTTTGTGCATTCATTTGCAGAATAATATCTACTTCATTATCGTAATCTGTAGCTTTAATCTGCCAATGATCTTTCTGTCCATTTGCACTTTTCATAATGATTCCGTCATCATGTTCTTCTATTTTTCTGATATGAGTATAAACTACTGTATCAGCACTTTAACCCCGATTAGTGTTCCCTCATTCAACTTTAGATTTATTATTCAAACATAAAATCATTCCTATGGGATATATGGTGGCAATCCCATTACTTTAAAAGAGTCGTCTATTTTTTTCACAGTGTATTCAATTTGCTTACCGTTCTCAAACGATGTATCATCCAAATATTTAAAAGAAAGTTTGTAAATATACTCTTCATCACTGATCTTGGTTTTTTCAATTATCGTATCGATTTTTACTATGTTTCCTCCATTGATTGTACAGTAATTCTCAAAAAGCTTTTTATAATCATCTTTGGCAACTGACGGATTGTTTCCAATCAAGGATTCATAATCACCACCATACAATTTTACCATTGTGTCATAGTCTTGTTTACTCAAAGCATCAAAATATTGATTCAATACTACATCCGGATCTTGATGGTTTTCTTTCACCTTTTCATCTGCTGGAAGACATCCTGCTAATAGAGTAGTCAGAATATAACAAAGCAAAATCCACATACCCTTCATTAGATTTCTATGCAAAATATCACATCCCCCTACTGTCGTTAGAATAAAAGCTAAGATACCCAATAATATGAATATCTTAGCATAAATGTAAATTCGCTTTATTCTTTTATCGTATAAGGTGTGTAACTTTGAGCATCATCCCAACTTCTATAGTACGACTTTGCTTTGTCTCCTGTCCCGTCAGTTGTTGCTTCATAGGTATAAAATCCTTTAGGATTGTCTGATCCTTTTTTGACTGATTCCAACATCCAAACATGTCCTTTTCTAAGCCCGATGTCACCTGCTTGGAAGTCATACCAGCTAGTCTTTTTAAATTTCTTCGTCAAATTAGAGGTTCCAAATTTGTCGCCTAATTCATATGCAGATGATATAAAACCACTGCAATCAATTCCTGCTGTACCAGACGAACGGTAGTCTAGGTTCGTATTTACGTTGCCTGCCGTATCCCCTTTTGATATGCTATCCTTAAAATTTTTCCCTGAAGAGTTTGAAGTATCTACACCATCATATCCTCCCCAGTTATATGGAATACCCTGTTCTTCAACCGTCTTCGAAACTTTTGCCAAATGATCAGGCGGTGTAGTGTTTTTAGTTGAAGAAGTCTTCATTTTCTTAGGATTGTAATCCCATGAGATATATGTCATTTCTTCTGCTCGTTGTAACGCAGTATACCAATCATTTGCTTGAGCTTTTGCTTTAGAACTTCTAATCTCAAGCTTTTCTTCGTCAAAGAATGCTATATTTTGTTTATCTTCAGGTTGGATTTTTTTAAGAAGTTGCTTGTCAATATTAGTTTTTTTTTCATTAGTAAAAGGGAGTTCAAATATCTCTACGGAATTCTTCTTTGTGATCATTTGATATGCTTTACCATCTTTTGTTACATATAAGAACTTAAACGGAATCGCAGTAAAATAAGTATCTTTTGTGGGAATTGCGAGGGCAGTTCCAATTTGCTCACCATCTTGATAACGCCCTACTCTTGTTTCAACATATAACCCTTCTCCAATTACCGCTTCCTTTTCAACAATTAGCTGTTCCCCTTCTTTTGTGCTTCTTAACAGTGCTGTTTCAACAGGAACATGATCATATTGTTAGATCAAATTTAATTGAATCACTCTTCTCATTATTAAAATAAAAAAATGTTGTGATTTGTGATAGAAGTTGAATTAATCAACAAAGAAGTCATAGACCTCCGGCCCCCTCACTCTGATAAAGATTTTAGATACATCCTCCAGAAATGAACGCTTCTTTTTCAAACTGATCTTTAAAGACTTCAGAATATTAATGCTAAGAACATGTTTTCTCGTTTTGATTCAACCTTTCGTTTTCCTTCTTTGTGCATGTAACTCAACCTTCACCAAACACTCGATCATGATTGCTTCTTCTAAAATCAACTATTCATTTAGTCTTTGTTTTAAAGATGTTTTTGCAACTCGGGTAAATATGCGACCTGTCGTTATACGGATACTAGCAGAAATCATTAAAACACTGAGACGTTTTCTGTCTACACAAAGTAGACAACGTATCTTGAGATAAACGTACTTGCAAGCAAATATACTAGAGTAACATAGAGAATAAATATTGTGATATCGAGTACTTTATTTGTCTTACTTCGATTATTTAACCCCAACCTTTTGACACCCAGATAAATGATATAGAGCGCCACAATATAGAAAATAACTAAAATTAAAAGGCGCAGAATCTCCAAATGCATGTTCATCACCTAGCATATAAACAAATACTTTTCCGAAAAACAAGAAAGTCCCAGAGAGCAAGAATATCATCAAGTATTCTATTATTTTCTTCATAGGATTTACCTCCTTGCTAACACACGCCTACAAACCACTCCAATAATTTGATATCCTGTTTCATCATCATTACTTCCAGATTAAGTTAAGATATTGTGAGTATCATCACATTGATGAAAAGGTGTGTAGTGAATGAAAAAATTAATCACAATGATTTCAACGGCAGCTTTAGTTGTTGGAGTATGGTCAGCGCTAGCTTTTAAAGAAATCAAGGAAACAGCACACGCAGACTCTCATAGCAATGCTTTGGCTAAAGTATATAAGTCAACTGACGAGTTGGTTGAAAACTCAAACGTGATTATCAAAGCAAAATTACCAAATGAGTACAGAAAAGAACAAGTTTCTGAAATCGTATTTTATGTATATGAAGTTAAAGTAGATAAAGTATATAACAACGAGACTGACCAAAAGATTTCAGAAGGTGATACTGTCGAAGTTTATCGTGTTATTGGTTTCGACACTGGCGGAGGTAAAGAAATGGCTGACATAGTAGCACCTAAATTTCAAGAATTAGAGCAGGGTGAATATCTCTTGTTCTTAAATGGTAGTTACGATGAAGATCTTAAGAAGCACATCTTGATCCCAAATTCACCTCACCAACTCTATAAATCCGACAACTCAGAAGGTTTGAATTCTAAGAAATCTGTTGATAGTCAATTTGAAAGCATATCTGAATCAGAAGCACTTCCTTCTATAAATGAAGACGATCTTCTTGATTCAATCAAGTAGTTTCCCATGGCACTTGTTTATCAGGTGCCTTTCTTATTTTAATAAAAACATCATTTTAAAATAATAATGACTTGTCCAATTCGATCTCTTGCGTAAAAATTGGCAGGTTTTCCGATGTTCCTGAGTATACTTTCTGTATGATGGTCAAGGCAGGTGAAACATGTGAAGCAAGCAGGAGCCATTCCTCAAACTGAGGTGCTCGAATCTTCAAGTAGTAATAATCGAATTCAAGTTGTATTCAATCGACCAGTAAGTGTTAAGCAGCTAAATACTTTACCTGAAATAGTTCGTACCACGTCGAGTTCAAATTTAACGACTGTTTTTGAAGAATTAGAAAGCCTGATTGGTTTACATGAAGCCAAGAAAACGATTTATGAAATTTATGCGCTCATCAAAATGAATAAAGCTAGGGAACGACACGGGCTTAAAATTGAGAAGCAAGTTTTCCATATGGTTTTTAAGGGAAATCCCGGTACTGGGAAAACAACAATTGCACGCCTTTTCGGAAAGATCTTTAAGGAAATGGGTGTTTTAACTAAGGGCCACCTAACCGAAGTGGAACGTGCAGATCTCGTTGGTGAATTTATTGGGCACACGGCACAAAAAACCCGTGATCTTGTTAAGAAAGCCATGGGAGGAATACTGTTTATCGATGAGGCCTACTCATTAGCTCGTGGCGGTGAAAAAGATTTTGGAAAAGAGGCTGTAGACTGTCTTACCAAATGCCTTGAGGACTTTGGCAATGATTTCGTCTGTATAATTGCAGGGTACAATGATGAAATGGATACATTCCTTGACTTAAATCCAGGACTGCCTTCACGCTTTCCCGTCCACATCAACTTTGCTGATTATGAGGTGGATGAGTTGATGGATATTGCAAATGTAATGGCAAAGAACAAGGAGTATAGAATCTCTGCTGAAGCAAGTGAAAAACTGAGAAGAAGACTGCTCACAGTAACGAGCGATCCGTTTCATGTAAATTTCAGTAATGCACGATATGTGCGAAATAATATTGAAAAGGCAATACGTGTGCAAGCTGTTAGATTGCTCAAAATTCCTGACCCAACTCGTGATGATTTAATGAATCTGAAGTCCGAGGATTTTTCAATTTAGAAACAATAAAATCCCTCATATTGAGGGATTTTACTTTTTCAATCTGAGCCTGTCCAAAGCGAAGCAGAGCACTACGATTCCAAGCAGTGATCCCGAGAGAAACGGAACCACTTGCTGCAAAGGATGGACAAAGGGCGAAATTCCTTTTACCAGGAATGCGTGATAAAAGACCGTCACGATACCAAACACCCCCACTCCGAACCAAAACAACCATTTTTCCAAGACAGGTACTTGTCTCATGACGATCTGTCTGTTTTTCCGCGCACTTCGCGCAATGACATACAAAATGGCCAATCCGCCGAAAAGGGTACTGCCGTGCTGTAGTAGCTTGTAAACAGGCACCTTATAATGGGCGATCGAGATCGTTTGTTGCAAGAACAAGAAGTGGTCTACCATACGTCCACCATCATGGGTAAAGGCATCCCATGCAATATGGCTCAGACTGCCGAGTAACGCTGAGTATATAAACACAATTACCGCTCGCCACGCTGGCATTCTGCTACCAATGTCTGTGTAGCCTAGTCCTCGTTCAATCCACTCTGGCAAACGTGCAAGCAATGGCTTTTTGACCACGTACTGGTACAAAACCGCTAATAGGATCGCGATGGGCAAATCAACCAGCCACAATCCGAGCATGGTGTGACTGTATACGCTGAATGGCTGCATCCGGAAGAAATACTCAAAATCGGGTGCCATACTGCCAAAAACGAGGGCAGAGAACGAAAACCACTTGCATTTTCGTAACGGCAGTACAATAGCCGGATGAGCAAAAGTAAAAGGCATGCGCTTACTCCCTTTTCGTCATTAGAGTGGCAATAGATTAGCAACTACCTGCTTGCCGCTTACTTGAATCCCTTTATCCTGTTTTCCGCAATGAGCCAGATCTTTGATGAACTGCTCAATTAATCGCTTGGCTTCCTGACTTTCCTTTTTCTCCAATTTTACAGTCAACTGCACAGCATCCCCGGATGAAAGAATTCGTTCTGCCTGTCTTTTTTTCGTATCGTAATCATGGTCTTCGATGTAAGCACTTAAACGAATTTCTTTTACTTTTACGCCTTTTTCAGCTTTCCGGTTTTTGGCGTTTTCCTTAATGACCTGTTCCTTAAAATTCGTTCGATTCACTAACTGACAAGGCGGCGGACTCGAAGCCAACGAAAGACATACCAGGTCCACTCCCTGTTCTTTTGCCATTTGAAGCGCTTCTTTTGTGGAGATGATTCCGAGATCTTCCCCATTTACCCCTGTTAATTGTACGACTGCCGCTTTTATTTTTTCATTCAGGATCATCTTATTCTCACCTAACCTGTTCATTCGATTTTCAAGGACATCATTACTTCTCCAAAGAATGCAGTGTATCCTTCCAAAGCTCGTAAATGCAAATCATTTTCATGACGAAGACCAATCGTTTTTGTATAATAGGACAAGGCATTAACTTACGGACGTCTTTCACAGAATATTCATTAGCAAACTAATTAATTGGGGGTACTTTGGTGGAGTTCAGTTATGCAACCGCATTAACCCATTCTGCATCGCATGTGATGAAAATGCATCGGCAAAATGTAGAATTTCTGATTCAAAAATACGACGTCTATCCGGGTCAACCCATTCTGTTGATGCGCTTGATTGAAAAAGATGGAATGATTCAAAGAGAATTGGCCCGAAAAATCGGAGTAAAGCCCGCTACGCTTACCGTCATGATTAATCGAATGGCCAAATCGGGACTTGTCGAGCGCAGAGCAGATGAACGGGACCAACGTATCTCCCGCGTTTATCTTACCGACAAAGGTCGGATGGCTACCAAGCATGTCAAAGAAGTATTACGCGTCATTGAGGAAAACTGCTTCATCGGATTCTCAGAGGAAGAAAAAGATGTTTTGCGGGGCTTGCTCGATCGTATGCACAGCAACCTCCAAGCTTTTTACTTGCAAAATACGCAACCGACTTCTGAGTTATAAAAAGCTTCTTTCCTGGAATAATAATGAGAAAGGTTTGACAACTTGCCGTGAATAATCTAGCAAAAGAACTTGATTCCACGTCCCTAACCGGCAATAAATCACGCCGGCTGTGGATGGCGGCGATTCTAGGATCGCTTTCTGCTTTTGGTCCACTGTCCCTAGATATGTATTTACCTGCACTTCCTATGCTTGCCGATGATTTGCAGACGAGCACCTCTATGACCCAACTCAGTTTGACAGCATGCATGCTCGGCCTGTCCATTGGTCAATTGTTCGCGGGGCCGATCAGTGACGTACGTGGTCGAAGAATCCCTCTAATTATCGGGCTCATTTTGTATGCGGTCTCTTCCTTTTTGTGTGCGGTAGCTCCCTCTATTTATACGTTCGTCTTGCTTCGCTTCGTACAAGGTCTTGCTGGTTCTGCTGGAATTGTTATCGCTCGCGCTACGGTTCGCGATTTGTACTCTGGGACAGAGCTGACGAAGTTTTTCGCCCTCTTGATGCTCATTAACGGAATCGCTCCGATCGCGGCACCTATCGTAGGGGGACAAATCCTCCAATTTACTACCTGGCACGGCGTGTTTGTCGTACTGGGCCTGATTGGTGCTATCATGTTTCTCGTCGTGCTGCTTGCTCTTCCAGAAACATTGCCACAAGAGCGCCGCTCCAAGGCGGGAATCGGCAATACACTGACAACCTTTGGTACCTTGCTGAAGGATCGCGTTTTCATGGGGTACGCCATCGCGCAGGGCCTGGTGACAGCTGCCATGTTTGCGTACATCGCCGGTTCGCCCTTTGTTTTTCAAAAAATATTTGAAGTGTCTCCCCAAACGTTTAGTCTCATTTTCGCGATTAATGGTGTAGGCATTATTATTGCGAGTCAAATCACAGGTAAGCTTGCAGGTAAAGTGAAAGAAACTTCCTTGTTCATTGCTGGGATTATCATTGCGGGAGTCGGCGGAATCCTCCTTCTGACGATGATTCTCCTACAAGCTGGTCTTATTGCTGTGCTCGTTCCCCTTTTCTTTGTCGTATCCAGTGTAGGGATTGTGGGCGCAACTGGATTTTCTCTCGCCATGCAAAATCAAAGCAAGGCAGCAGGAAGCGCATCTGCTCTCCAGGGGCTACTCTCCTTCATTAGCGGCGGAATTGTCGCTCCACTTGTGGGAATCAGCGGCGAATATACCGCAGTACCAATGGGGATCATCATTGCTCTTTCTACGATCGGCGCCATTGTCTGCTACATAGTCATGGTTCGTCGGAATTCATCAGCCTCCTGATCAATTCCCCTCTTGCAAACATACGTTCTGTGCATTACAATCACAGTATGGGCAAGAATAGTAAGTGGGTTTGACAAGTTGGTCATATGAAAACCAAGGGAGATGTTGACACATGGCATTGCGTTTGATTCCTTACATCGTTTTGAATGGTACTGCGGGTGAAGCGATTAGCTTTTATGAGGGTGCGCTAGGTGCTGAAGTGCTGTTCAAGCAAACCTTCGGTGAAATGCCGGAAAATCCGGAGTTCCCATTACCTGCAGAAGCCAAGAATCGTATCGGACATGCTACTATTCGCGTCGGCGAAACGGAATTGATGTTTTCCGATACCTTTCCAGGACAACCTCATCAACTTGGTGATCAAGTGACCATCTGCATCTCGACCGATGATAAAGAACAATCTCATAAGATTTTTGATGCCCTGCAAGAAGGCGGACAAGTGATTATGCCACTGCAAGAAACGTTCTTCAGCCCAGCATACGGCAATGTGAAGGACAAGTTCGGCATCACGTTCCAAATTTACACGAATAATCATTGCATGGAGTAATGTGAAAGCCCTGTTCGCTTCTATGGCGACAGGGCTTCTTTATTGCTTTTTGCGCTTAAGGTATTTCCATCAATCTCGCTAGATAATAAAAAAACCAGGATCACATGTATCCTGGCTGTTGGTGTTGCATCGCTTACTGTTGGTTGTTCTCCTGAGACATAAGCGATACAGGGCGTTGCGGAGTGAAAGTGGAGATCGCATGCTTGTATACTAATTGTTGCTTGCCTTCGCTATCAATCACAATCGTGAAATTATCGAATGCTTTAATATACCCGCGCAATTGAAATCCGTTCACAAGGTAAATGGTAACCGCGATGTTTTCTTTCCGCAAATGATTCAAGAACGTATCTTGAATGTTGATCGTCTGTTTCATGTACACTACCCCCTAAAAGGACTTGTATGTTATATATTCGGCAATTGTTGAAACTTTCCTGCCAATATTCGCTTGATAGTTTCCACGTTATTCCTCTGTTCTGCCGGATCAGTCATGTCAAACCATTGAATTTCTGCCATGCGACGGAACCAAGAAAGCTGGCGTTTGGCAAAATGCCGCGTTCGCTGCTGTATGTCATTCACTGCCTTTTCTAGCGTGATTTCTCCATACAGATAAGGAATGAGCTCCTTGTACCCCAAGCCTTGCATGGAGACCAGCGACGCGTCGTAGCCAGCATCCAAGAGCCCCCTCACTTCCTCAACTAGTCCCGCTTCGATCATGAGTTCGACCCGGTGGTTGATTCGTTCATACAGCTTTGCGCGGTCCATCGTGAGGCCGATCATCACCAAATCATAAGGGGAATGCTGCGCCCGCAGCTGAAAGTCGGACATTTTGTACCCGCTGCTTTCATAAATCTCCAATGCGCGAATCACCCGCTTTACATCATTAGGATGCAAGCGTTCGGCTGTAATCGGATCGACATCGGCCAGTCTGGCGTGCAGTGCTTCCACGCCTTCGCTGTCAGCCAATCTTTGCAGACGATCACGGAGCTCAGGATCTTGAGAAGTAGTGGAAAACTGAAATCGATGGGTAACCGATTCTATGTACAGACCTGTCCCGCCGACGATAAACGGGAGTTTACCACGTTGGTTGATGTCAGTAATCAACGTTGCGGCACTTTCCTGAAACATCGCGACAGAGTATTCTTCGTCTGGATTTTTAATATCAATGAGGTGATGCGGTATACGCGCAAGCTCCTCTGGTTCTGCTTTTGCGGTGCCAATATCCATTCCACGGTATACTTGCATGGAATCTCCGGAAATGATCTCACCGTCGAACTGTTCGGCCAGCTCCAAACTTAGCTGGGTCTTGCCGACCGATGTTGGCCCAATAATCACGACTAGCCTTTCTCTCTGTTGCAAGGTCACTCCCCTCCACCTATCTCTTTGTAGCTGTACACGACCTGCTGGCCGCGGGAGCGAAACGGTGTAAAACCGAAGCGCTCGTACAACCTACCTTCTTTTCCTTCTTTCATTACCACACGTTTTCTCGCAACTCTCTGCGCTTCCAAAACAGCCTCCTCTGAAAGAGCATCTGGATTGGCGAGCTCCCGGACTCCGGCGATCCCCGACGAGCTTTGTACAGTTATCTCGAACATAGGATCGAAATAAACGACGTCGAAGGAACGTGCAGGCAGTCCTCTTAGTACTTCTAGATGGTTGCCACATCGCACCTCAATACGACGCATGGCTTGCTCCAGTTCTTCCGCATCGGATGACCAGTGCCGTAGTCCATCTTCTACCAAGATGGCTAACAATCGCTCAGATTCGATGCCGACGACTTTCCCATTTGCACCAGTCGCGTGAGAAAATACAATAGCGTCAGCACCCAAACCCAAGGTTGCGTCCAGCACTTCATCCCCTGGATGAATTTGGCAAGCAACAAGCATAGTATCAGTATCGCCGCGCATGAGCCGCTTTATACGAAAAGCAGATGTATTCGGATGAAAAAAGAATGGTTTTTTCCCCGGCACTTCCAGACGTGCTCCAAGAGCGGAAACCACCAATACTTCTTCTACCCCATATCGCTTGCGCATTTGACCCAATGAATAATCGCGTCGATTCACAACCTGTAGCCCCAATGTACTAGCCAATTCAGCTGCGTGACGCAAGGTTTCTTCACCAGGCTCAAGTCCTGTCGTAACAATCACGCCTTTGTTCCCTTCCTTACGTCTTCGCCCTTTTTGACAAGAACTGCTGTTCTAGAAAAACGACTAGACGGTTTTTACATAAACGGTAACGATCATATTATTGTAAGCAGGATTAATTTGCCGGTCAAATAGAATCTGAACCAAACTGCTTTCCTCTTTACTATGACAATCATACCATTTTTTATGAAAGCACGTCGGACTGTAGTATGATTTTCCAGTCCATCAATTTCAACCTTGTATAAAAGACCCGTGAAGTTCTGGTCTTACCCCTGTCAAGTAGACACAATTAAAAAAGCCTAAGCAGCCAGCGTGTTTCGGTATTCAACCGGGGCACGCTGGTTTAATTTTTTCTGGAACCGTTC
>NZ_JAQMYO010000027.1:0-16138 GCF_028369215.1 Brevibacillus sp. AG
ATTATGAACTGTTTCTCTTGCGTGACATTTACTCGTTAAAAATCGCCTTGACATCAGGGGACCTATTGATGATTCCTCGTTTTATACAAAAGATAAACAAAAAACGGCGCTCCAATCGCTGCGGTAAAAATCCCAGCTGGTAAATCATGCGGTAAAAACACCGTTCTCCCAATCAAATCAGCCAAGACGACAAGCATCCCACCCAAAACAGCGGAAGCCGGCAGCAAGTAGCCATACGCTGAGCCAACTAGCCTACGCGCAATGTGTGGTGCCATCAAACCGATAAAACTGATTCCTCCTGCCACACCTACCGCAGCACCTGCCAGTGCCACACTGATCGCAATCAAGAGCAATCTCTTCTTATCAATTGCTACGCCAATGCCTCTGGCGATATCATCACCGAGCTCCTGGGCATTCAAATAGCGGATTTGGAAAATCGTAGCCACGAGAAACAAAACGGTCCATGGAAGCAACGTCATGACATTTACCCAAGACATACCGTACACCGTTCCAGTCATCCACCCAAGAGCGTTTGATGCTTTGTGGGTTTGGGTGATCACCATGAAAAAGATCGTTAATGCTCCCATCCCCGCGGATATACATACACCGACAAGCGCGAGGCGAAAAGGTGAGACCCCCTCCTTCCACGCAGTGAGATACGTAAGCGTAGCGGTTAGCAATCCACCGATCAAGGCCACCAATGGCATCCATTGCACACTTACATCTTTTGCGAATGTGATAAATGCTACCGCTGCTGCCGTCGCTCCCGCTGTAGTTCCGATCAAATCAGGCGAAGCTAACGGATTTCGCACCAAGGACTGTAAGATGGCCCCCGATACCGCCAGGGAAGCCCCTACCATGACTGAAACGACAACGCGAGGCAACCGCCAATCGAGCACGATCAATTCATTCTGTTCACTGCCCGCTCCCACAAAAGCTTTGATGACTTCCCACACAGGAATATGCAAGCTTCCTAAGCCAATACTCAATACAATCACAACAGATAACAGCAAAAATAGTATGAAATTAATTCCTAACGCCCGCTTATTTACATGAAACGAGAGCGCTGGCTTTTTGGTCCGAATGACTACATGTCTATGCATACGCCCTCCTCCTGACCAGCGGGATGATAAAGGCCACTCCGATCATGGCGGTTGCTACGCCTACTGGTACTTCCAAACGCAGCGGCATCAATACAAGGCGAGAAAGCAAATCAGCGCAAACCAGAAAAGCTCCACCGAAGACAATCGAATAGGGAATCAACCATCGATGATCAAGACCGACTAAAAAACGACAAAGATGCGGGATGATGATGCCCACAAATGCAATCGGTCCGGCGAGCGCGACACTCCCACCTGCCAAGAGCACCACGATCAATATCGCTGTAGCTTTTACCAAGATAATCTTTTGGCCCAGACCAGTCGCCACATCATCACCGAGTACCATCAAGTTTAACGAACCGGTCAGTAGCATAGCGCCTAACCAACCTACTAGCAAATAAGGAATGATCATAAAAAAATGATCGAGCTGTCTTCCCTCCACAGAACCAACTAACCAATAAAAAGCCTCTGTCATCGTCTTTTCTTGCAGCAGCATAAACAGAGAGGTCACAGACGAAGCAAAAGCGGCAACCGCTGCACCCGAAAGTGTCAGCTTAATCGGAGTCATGCCTCCCCGCCCAGCGGAAGCCAATCCGTATACAAGCAGAGCAGTCACACCCGCTCCGATAAAGCCTGCCCACATCATTTGCGACACTGGGAATTGCGAGCCAAAAACAACAATTGTCGTCACAATAGCTGCTGCAGCTCCAGCGTTCACACCGATAAGAGATGGTGAAGCCAAAGGATTTCGAGTCAACGCCTGCAACAAAACACCTGCTACAGCGAGGCTGCTCCCCACCGCTACCGCTGTAAGTGTACGCGGCATTCGGGAAGTCGTAATAATCAAATGTTCCTCTGAACCGGAAAATTGGGTGTATGCCTCTACTGCAGTAGTGAGCGAATACCGATTGATTCCGAAAAGGATACTAGCTACCATCACGACTGCCAGGACGACGAGTCCTACTATGAGTACAGTAGTCTTTTGCAGTCGGCTGGACAAAATCACATTCACGCCTGTTCCCTTCTTTCCGTTGCATTCTACCTATTCTGTCTATTCGCTACATATGTATGTAAGTTTCTCCCACTAATCAGTCTAAGCTTGCGGATAGGGCTAGTCAATGATATTGATTTTTATTATCGCTATTGGAAAATTCAGCACAAAAATATCTATACTTTTCCTTTCATTCCAAAAAATATATTGACACATTGTCATATAAGCATATACAGTAGTGAAGAAAAATGATAATCATTATCAGTTAAAAGGGGGATTTTCCATCATGCGCAAAACTTCCCTGCGTTTGATGCTCGGGGCTATGCTCTCCGCTGTGATGCTCGTAACAGGTTGCGGGGGACAGGCAACGTCTACATCCAGCTCATCTTCTTCTACTCCAGCTGCGTCAACATCTACACCAGCACCTGCGCCGGCAGCGTCTGAAGAGAGAGAAGTAAAGCACTTTATGGGGTCAACAAAAATAAAAGGGACTCCTCAGCGTGTCGTCGCTCTTACCAGTGAAAGCACAGAGGCTGTTCTCGCATTAGGGATTACGCCAGTTGGGGCTGTCATGAGTGGCCTCGGTAAACCTGGTGACCCATGGCATCCACATATTAAAGAGAAAATGAAGGATGCAGTTGAATTGGGTGACGAGAACCAACCGAATGTTGAACTGATCGCCAGCCTGAAGCCAGACCTGATTCTGGGAACAAAAGGACGCCAAGGACAAGAAAAAGTATACGCTCAGCTTTCCGCGATTGCCCCAACCGTCTTCTCCGAGGATCTCGTAGGCAGATGGAAAATCAACTTTGCACTTTACTCCGAAGCGTTGAATAAAAAAGCTGAAGGCGACAAGCTGATGGCTGATTTCGATAAGAAGATTGAAGAGGCAAAAGGAAAACTGGGTGACAAGACGAAGATGAAAGTCTCTGTCGTTCGTTTCGTAGCTGGAAAAACTCGTCTTTACTTGAAAGACACTTTCTCTGGCGTTGTTCTGAGCCAGCTCGGCCTTGCTCGACCAGCCTCCCAAGACATCGATGAGTTCAAAAAAGACATTCCAAAAGAGCTCATGGCTGAAATGGATGGCGATGTCATGTTTTACTGGATCGGTGATTATTCCGGTGATGGATCTGCCAATAAATACACCGAGGAATGGATGAAAGATCCGCTCTATCAAAAACTGAATGTCGCGAAAAACAATAAGGCATTCCAAGTTGACGAAGTGATCTGGAACGTAGGTGGCGGTATCCTTTCTGCTGAACTGCTTGTTGATGACATCGTAGAACGCTTCTCCAAACTGTAGGCTATATACTTTCCGATACCGTCAATAAAGCAGGAGTGGTTGAGATAACCACTCCTTTTCTTTTGCCTACTGGCATTATTGATCGAGTTCCTTATTTCCAGCAGTATCCTTACTGGGCAGAATCGGATCTATTTGTTCAGGTTTACGCGAATAAGCTTTGTTTGTAACCAAAATCGTCGCACCGATGATGACGATAAAAATGAGCACCAACGCAACGATAAAACCAGTTGTCATGCATACACCCCCGACTTTTTTCTAACTCTCATTATAGCTGATTTCCATGCGAGTCAGAACCTTCATGCATAACCAATTCATTATGGAATAACAAACTATTCCAAATTTTGATAGGAAAATGGGTCTTATATCTCGAATAGTTACGACAACGTTATCTCACTCAAATACTTGATAGACTATGCGGGGGAACTCTGATGAACAAGCTTAATACCCCTTTCTTATGGAAAAAGAAACGCTCAAAAAAGGAAATCACGCAAGTGTTATTTCCAGATCAAATATTAAAAGCATTTTTTCACTTTACGACGGATGCCATCTCGATTAGTGATCTCGATAACAATATCGTCTTGGTGAATCATGCTTTTGAGCAATACTACGGTTGGTCCATGGAGGAGATTTACGCTTCACCGCTCTGCTTCATTCCAGACGAGTATAGGAGCGAGACCAAACAGTTATTTGATGCGGTCAGGAGCATGGGTGTCTTACTAACCAATTACGAAACCATCAGGCAGCGAAAAGATGGCACGAAGATGGATGTCATTCTGTCGGCTGCTCCAATCAAAGATGAAACGGGAAAAATTATTGGTGCTTCCTGTATTACCCGTGACATTTCCGACCGCAAAAAAATTGAAGAGGCCTTGCGTCAAACCGAAGCCAAATATCGTCTCCTCATCGATCATACCCAGGATATCGTGACGATTTATGATTTATCCATGCGACGCATCTATGCATCCCCATCAATCGAGCAATTGGGATTTGTTCCAGCCGAGGTTACTTCCCCTAACAATCTGCAACTCACACATCCAGAGGATATCCCTATGTTCAGGGACAAATTTCAAGAGATCATGGCAACGAAACAACCCGTTCATTTCGAGACGCGCTCTATGGATAGGAACGGAAACGAGGTTTCCTTCGAAACACGCGGTATCCCCATTTTAAGCGCGGTAGGAGACGTACAAAACATCATGTTAGTCTCGCGAAATGTCACAGAACGCAAATACTCTGAGGCCGCCTTGTTTAAAAGCGAGAAAACGAACAAAATCATCTCGGAATACACAGATGATCTTATTCTGATTACGGACAAAAACGGGGATATCCTCTATCTCTCCCCTTCTCATTCACGCGTAATCGAAACGAGTGAAAATTGCCGTCAGCTCACCTTTGCTGACATTCATCCAGAAGATCGGCAAACAGTCATTGACCACTTTCATCATTTGCTGGTGACCCAAGAACCAAAGATATGCGAGTTCCGTTTCCAAACGAAAAATAACAAATGGATCGTTCTCGAATCAAAGGGTGCCCCCATCCTGACGAAAACGGGAGATTGTGATGGCTTTATCATCGTATCGCGGGATATTACAGAACGCCGAAATAACGAGGAATTATTACGGAAGGCTGAAAAGCTGTCCGTGATTGGGGAGCTGGCTGCTGGAATCGCCCATGAGATTCGCAATCCCCTAACATCCTTGAAGGGCTTTATCCAATTTCTTTATCCGAGCATGAATGATAACCAGCAGTACGCTGATATCATGCTCTCTGAACTGGACCGGATCAATTTTATTGTGAGTGAATTACTAGTCTTGGCAAAGCCTCATAGCATTCAAATTAAGCCTCTTCCGCTCATCCCTTTGCTGGAAAGCGTCTTGGCACTATTGAGGTCGGAAGCAAACTTGAAAAACATCGATTTCCGTACCGCATTTGCTTACCATCCGATCATTGCGGGAGAAGAAAACCAGCTCAAGCAAGTCTTTATCAATATCATTAAAAATGCCATCGAAGCGATCGACGGACATGGAGAGGTTCATATTGCCACCTCCTTAAAAGACAATCATCAGGTGCTCATTACGCTCACGGATAGTGGCTGTGGAATCTCTGAAGAAATGATTCACAAGCTGGGCGCCCCTTTTTTCACGACAAAAGAAAACGGGACTGGCCTCGGCCTCATGATCAGCAGCAAAATCATGAAAGACCACAACGGTAGCCTGGAAATTAAAAGCAGGGAGCACGAAGGTACAGTGGTAGAGATTACACTGCCGATTGTACAGGACCAAATTGGGTCATCCTAGAAAGGTGTACATCCCATTATCAGCGGAGGTGCCCTATGGATTTCACCAAAATGAGCACAAGTGAGTTTGTGGCCAAAATTCGCGAATCCCAAGCGAAAAACCTGCGTAGCAGACAGCATCAGGGCTATGGTCATCCGGAACAGCGGCTGCCCAGCAAGCAACGAGTATAACAAAACAAAAACCCACCTGCGAGCTCACTGCTGGGCCAGGTGGGTTTTTGTTTGTTATTGTGGATCCTGCTTATTCAGGTTACGATCTCTTTCAGACTTTTGCTTTTGGGTGCCTTGCGTCTTGCTGCTGTGTCCTTGGTTGCCGCCATTCTTCGTATTACGATTGTTTGACATCAGAATCCCTTCCTTTTCATTCTGGTATTCATGCCAAACGTAGTATGTCCCAAACGGCTGATTCATAATGAAGAATTACTTCGCTTCACCCATAAATACTTTCTTTCCATCCTCATACTTGTACACATATACGGAAGCAAAGTCGTTGTCGCCTTTTTCATTGAATGTTACGTTGACGAATTTGCCTTTGTAATCTTTGGTTTTGTGAACAGCTTCCAGCACTTGTTCACGAGTTGGCTTTTTGCCGCCGTTTGCTTTGATCGCTTCTTCCAGACCGTTCAGCATAACCCCCATGGAGTCATAACCAAACGAAGTGAAGATCCCTACTTTGTTGCCAGTCGCGCTCTCGAAATCTGTGATCCATTTCTTGCCGTCTTCGGTAGCACCAATATCACCAACAGTAGAAGTAAAGACTACGTTATTAGCATTTTCCGCACCAGCAATTTTCACCATGTCAGCGGAGTCGTAGCCATCGCCACCCATGAAGACACCCTTGAAGCCTTTTTCACGTGCTTGCTTCACGATGATCCCTGCATCAGAGTAGTATCCACCGAAGTAGATCATCTCTGGATTTTTTGCAAGGATTTGGGTGATGATCGCACTATAATCCTTCTCGCCTGCCGTTACCCCTTCATAGCCGAGAACTTGTACACCGTCTTTTTCAAACTGCTTTTTCACTTCTTCCGCAAGTCCCTGTCCATAAGCAGCCTTGTCATGCATAACGAAAGCCGTTTTTACATTCAATTGATTTTTGGCAAAAATAGCAGCCTTAGAGCCTTGTTGATCATCACGCGCACAAATACGGTGTACGATCTTCTTGCCTTGCTCAGTCAAATCGGATCCCGTTGCGGAAGGAGATACCATTACGAGCTTTTCTTGTTCATATTGCGCTGCTGCTGTAATCGAAGCACCTGTTGTAGCATGGCCAACTACTCCGACTACGTCAGGATTTGAAATCAACATTTGTGCGACTGCTACCCCTTGTTTCGGGTCAGCTTGGTCGTCTTGCGCGGACAATTCAACATCAAAGCCAAGTGCTTTGAATGCCTCCTTTTTTTCTTTCAACGCATATTCAGCACCAGCTTTTGCTGTGCTTCCGTAGTCGGAGTACTGACCAGACATCGGACCAACTACAGCAATCACAAGCTTCTCAGTAGATCCGCTTGCACCGCCTGTGCTTCCTCCGCTATTGTTGCTCGGCTGTGGTGTCGCGCTTTGTCCACCAGTCCCCGTACCTCCACCGCAGCCCGCGAGCAATGTGCTCAGAGCAAATGTTGCAGCCAGTATCGACAAAGATTTCTGTTTTTTCATAGCAAAAACATCCCCCTCTTTATTTATGAGCAAACTATGAATCACAATCTTATTGTAGGATATTTTAGAAAATTTGCAATAGAAATGATTAAAAGAAGAATCAATCAAAAGACCTCTATCGCTGTCTGCTAATAGAGGTGTATGACGTATTGCATCAAGGAAATAGCCACTTCTCCGCATAGAAATGGCTATCTTGATGAAAAGCATCTCATTGATTTCAGCAATAAATTGGAATAATCAGCTTGTAAGTGCGCGTTTTGCATCGTGATCTAGGTCGAGAACTTGTGAATCATACACACCCCTCTACTCTTTCCATATATCTCCTATGCAACTCTCCCAACAAACATGACCAGACTATAAGAAAACCTTTTGCGACGCCTGTTCATGAGCAAACGCGTTTTAGTGGAACGTTTTCATGTGCTCTGGAAAGTACGTTGAAAAAATAAATATCCCACGAACAAATGTTTTTGTGCACAACCTGTGCATAACATTGTGGATAACTTTCGAAAGTGAGGCTTGCCATGGCAGGGGAACGTTTTTTTCTCATTTATCAAGAGGCCAGTGACGAAGAATGCTTATTGACCATTGAACCATACAAAGATCAACAGGAGCTGGCAGAAGCCATCAATCAGCTGCAAGCCAAACAAGTCGATGAGTATACGATCATCAAGGGAAAAAAGATGAAGGCCACGCTGAAACTCGCCGTCGATTTGACCGAGGCCGATGAGAATTCTAAGGAATGAATGTTTTCTTTTTGGAGTAGGTTTAGACAAAGGGAATTTGGCAAACATGGTAGTGAGGGCGCGCACTTATGTGTTTGACCTTCATTGACCTTTTGTGTATGATATTGTTACAAAGAGAGGAGGAAGACTAGATGCATATGAATTTAATTCCAACCGTCATTGAACAGACGAACCGCGGGGAACGTGCTTACGACATTTATTCCCGCCTGCTCAAAGACCGCATCATCTTTCTGGGAACCCCAATCAACGACACCGTAGCCAATATCGTTGTGGCACAGTTGTTGTTCCTTCAGGCGGAAGATCCGGAGAAAGACATTCACTTGTACATAAACAGCCCAGGCGGTTCTATTACTGCTGGTATGGCAATTTACGATACTATGCACTTCATCAAGCCAGATGTATCCACCATTTGTATCGGAATGGCTGCTTCGATGGGAGCATTCCTGCTGGCTGCTGGGGCAAAAGGCAAACGCTTTGCTCTGCCAAACAGTGAAGTCATGATTCACCAACCATTGGGTGGTGCCCAAGGACAAGCGAGCGACATTGAGATCGCCGCAAAACGTATTTTGAAGATGCGTGATCATCTGAACACTATCCTGGCTGAACGCACTGGACAGCCTTTGGAGCGCATCCAAAAGGATACCGATCGTGACAACTTCCTCTCTGCCGCAGAAGCAGTAGAGTACGGATTGATTGACAAAGTAATCACTTCCGAACCGTCTTCCAAAAAATAAGAGATACGTAGTAAAAAAAGCACTCGTGCCTGGACTACTGGCCGAGTGTTTTTTTGTATGCCGAGCAAACCCCAAGAGGCTTCCCTTGATTTGCCCGGCTTTTTCGCTGGATCATTGTGATACTTCCATTAACTGACTGACATACACCGTCCGGCTATGTCCTGGATTTTTTTCCTCATGCACACGTGCTGTTGACGTTTTTTCGTCTACAGCATCGATCCAAACGGCTTGTCCTTCGTACTCTACCTTGATATGGTCGTCGGAGCTCATAATGGCTTGTGCTCTCGTTACATTCATAAGCGGCTCCCTATTGCTCATCTTCAAGGGCTTGCTTGGCTGACGACGCCCCTGTCATTGTGTCAACACTGGTTTCTTCAATCAAGCCGTTCTGATCGGAAACGATCCCTCCCCCTAGTCCTTCGTTAATCATCCGGTCAATGTCCATGTCAAAGCAATCGCGGCCTTCGTGGCACGAATCACGGTTACTCATGTCTGATTCCTCCTTCATGCAATATACATGGTTAGAAATGCCCTGCCCGAAGTGAATTGATACATATTCATCAAGATGACCAACAAAAAAAGACACCTCCCTTAAGGGAAAAGTGTCTCTCGTGACTCTATTCTTCCTTGCTTACCAGATTCGTAAGGCTAGTAACTGCCTGGGAGGCATCCGGCCCTTCTGCCAAAATGGTAATTTCTGTTCCAGAGCTGATTGCGAGGCTCATGATACCCATGATGCTTTTCGCATTAACCTTCTTGTTGCCTTTTTCTACGAATACTTCCGATGCAAAACGGTTAGCCTCCTGTACGAAAAAGGCTGCTGGACGAGCTTGCAAACCGGTCTTTAACTGAACCACGACCTGCTGTTGAACCATGAACGGACCTCCTTACTTGTAGACTATTATCCTTTAGTATAACATGCATCTACATCGAAATATTTTGTTTTTCTCGTATTTTGTCAGCGATTTCGTTAATTTTTCGCAAGCGGTGGTTAATGCCCGATTTGCTCACTACTCCGCTTGGCACCATCTCGCCCAATTCTTTCAAATTGATATCAGGATGAGCCAATCGTAGCTCCGCGACCTCGCGCAGACGTTTTGGCAAATTCTCCAACCCCATCTCTTGATCGATGAGCTGAATACTTTCCATTTGTCTGGTGGCTGCATTCACCGTTTTGTTTATGTTGGCGATCTCACAATTGTGTAATCGGTTTACTGAGTTCCGCATGTCCTTTACGATTCGGACGTCCTCGAAATACAGAAGCGCCTGATGAGCCCCAATCAAGCTCAAAAACTCTGTAATCTTTTCGCCTTCTTTAATATAGAGAACATACCCTTTTTTCCGCTCGATGCACTTGGCATTTAGTTTATACCGATTGGCGATCTTGGTCAATGCTTCGCAAAAATCCTGATAGGAAGTGAAAATCTCCAGATGATAGCTGGATGCCTCTGGATGATTCACAGATCCCCCCGCCAAAAAAGCCCCCCGCAAATAAGCAGCGCGGCAACAGGACTTTTTCACGATCTCAGGAGCGATTCCTGGGATAAACGACAGGCTTTGATCCATGATGCCCAAGTCTTGCAAGATATCATTTGCCTTATTCGGAATACGCACAATGTAGACGTTGTTCTTTTTCAATCGCATTTTTTTGCGAACCAGCAGTTCAGCGTGTATCTGAAACAACCTCTTGATTAGCGTGTAAATACGTCGGGCAATCGCCGCGTTCTCTGTCGTCACATCCAGCACCAGTCGTCCGGCTCCAAACTGCAGACTTCCATTCATTCGAATCAAGGCTGAGAGCTCTGCCTTGCTGCAGCAATCGGCACCCTCCGTCATGGTAAGTTCTTTTTTGGTATGCGCGGCGAATGACATCGACTTCACTACTCCTTCTCTATCTTCAGCACCTTCCGTCTACGTTTGACGAGTGACACAACCTGCTTGCTGACAGCATGTGCATCATGACGTAGGTATCCGTCCTCAAATGTGACTAACGGCTTCGCCACCACATTTAAACCGAGTTGGCGCAATTGCTTTAAGTCACATCGGACAGGAGCTGCTCCTTTTTCCGTATATTTGTCCAATACATGGGTAGGCAGCTCGGCTGAATTGACAATGATCGTATCCAGAAATGGTCTATCTACATGGTCATACATGACATTGACGTGCCTGGATGCAGAAAAACCGTCTGTCTCCCCCGGTTGTGTCATGACATTACAAATGTAGATTTTCGGGGCTTGTGCGCGTGTAATCGCTTCAAATAACCCGCGTACTAATAAATTGGGCAGGATGCTCGTATACAAGCTGCCAGGCCCAATCAAAATGGCATCCGCGTCGGCAATGGCCATCAGGGCTTCGCTCAGAGGAACAGCGTCCTCCGGATCAAGGAACACCCGCTTGATTTCTTTGCCAGTCAACGGTATTTGGGATTCTCCGATTACGAGAGATCCATCTGTCATTTCCGCTTTCAACTGAATCGACTGCGTGGAAGCTGGCAATACATCTCCACGCACTGCCAAAACTCCGCTTAGTGTTTTGACTGCGGTGACAAAATCTCCAGTGATTTCGTTCATCGCTGCAAGTAATAGATTTCCCAAATTATGCCCTGCTAATCCCGTGCCTGTGGAAAAACGATATTGCATGACTTTTTCCATCAACGGCTCTGTATCGGCCAGAGCAGTCAAGACGTTTCGAATGTCGCCAGGTGGTAGCATATCCATTTCTTCTCGCAAACGTCCAGAGCTTCCCCCATCGTCTGCTACCGTCACAATCGCTGTGATATGCACCGGCTCGTGCTTCAAACCGCGTAGAAGGACGGACAAACCCGTTCCTCCGCCAATAACGACTACCCGTAATGGTCTTGACTGTAGCCTCCCGACTCCCTTAGTAGGCATATGTCACCTCATTATTTCTAATACACATACCACAGGTGGCTTTTTATGCACACTTCAGTCTTTCCTGCCATCTTATGCTCATTTGTTCTTTTCCATGTCACGATGACTGACACGGACAGAAAAATCTTTACCAAAGGTTTCTCCCAAATGTTCTGCAATGGCGACCGAGCGATGCTTGCCACCGGTGCATCCAATTCCTATCACAAGTTGACTTTTTCCTTCTCGCTGGTAATGCGGCAGAGTGTACCCCAAAAAGTCTGTAAGCTTTTCTAAGAATTCTTTTGTGTCCTTGTGCTTCATCACATACTCTGCCACGTCTGGATCACATCCTGTTTTCGGACGCAAATCCTCCACATAATGCGGGTTAGGCAAAAAACGGACATCAAACATCAAGTCAGCGTCTATTGGTGCGCCGTATTTGAAACCAAACGACAAAACATTAATCGTAAGTGGTGATCCTTGTTGACCGTATTGGTTGATGATTTTTTCTCGAAGCTGAACTGGCTTCATTTGACTCGTATCGATAATCTGATGCGCCCAGCCCTTCATTTCCTCCAACAAACGGCGCTCAGCGTGAATTCCTTCCAAAGGCGAACCGTTCGGGGAAAGCGGATGTCTGCGACGTGTTTCCTTATAGCGAGAAACCAATGTCTGATCGTTCGCATCCAGATAAAGGATGTGGTACGATAATCCATTCATCTGATTGAGGCTCTCCATGGTTACGGCTAGATTTTCAAAAAACTCACGCCCTCGCAAGTCAATCACCAATGCGACTCGCTCAATACTCCCACCAGACTGTTTGACCAACTCAGCAAATTTGGGAATCAGTACAGGGGGTAGGTTGTCTACACAAAAAAAGCCCAGGTCCTCCAAGCTTTGTACAGCAACTGTCTTTCCCGCACCTGACATTCCGGTAATAATCAGGAGATTCATGGCCTTGTCGTTTCCCAATTCCGTCACGCAACTCGCCTCCTACGATTCTGACAATAGCATACCATATTGTCCACCTTATTCGCACCTTTTTGAACCGCTTCCCCTGTTTTTCCAATGATGTCTTCTACAGGCGTATAAGCTTTTTTAGAAAAAAAGATGCGTGACTGAATGCCAGCCACGCAACAATTGTTTATATAGATAAGGGGGTCAATTCATTGTCTATAGATTACTCTTGAATTATTTCACCCATGTTACAAGCAGGTTAAGAGATTGTGACATTTTGTTCCTTTAGCTTTTCATTAAGCTCTTCTACATAGTGTTGAGCAGATTGAGCAGCGATTGAACCGTCTCCAGTAGCTGTCACAACTTGACGCAGCATTTTTTCACGTACATCTCCTGCTGCAAAAACACCTTTTACTTTGGTGTTCATTTTTTCGTCTGTCAATACGTAGCCTGCGTCGTTGGTGATACCCAGTGGACGTACGCTTGCAGTCAATGGGTCCATACCTACGTAGATGAACACCCCATCTGCTGGGTATTCTTTTTGTTCACCTGTTTTGGTGTTTTCCAAGAGAACCGCTTGTACTTTGCCTTCACCACGGATCTCTTTTAGTTCTGTATCCCAGATCACTTCGATTTTTTCGTTATCGAAAGCGCGTTTTTGCAGGATTTTCTGTGCACGGAACTGATCACGACGGTGTACGATCGTCACTTTGGAAGCAAAGCGAGTAAGGAACACAGCCTCTTCCACTGCGGAGTCTCCTCCACCAACAACCACCAGCTCTTTATTGCGGAAAAATGCACCGTCGCATACCGCGCAGTAAGAAACGCCACGGCCGGACAATTCTTTTTCGCCTTGTACACCGAGCAAACGATGCTCTGCACCAGTTGCCACAATAACAGATTTGGTCAAGTATTCCTTGTCACCCGTGATAACGCGTTTGTACGGCTCTTCATCGCGGATTTCTTTGATTTCGCCATATGCATACTCCGCACCGAATTGCTGTGCATGCTCAAACATTTTTGTAGAGAGATCAGGGCCAAGAATGGAAGTGAAGCCTGGGTAGTTCTCGATATCTTCCGTGTTCGCCATTTGACCGCCTGGAATTCCTCTCTCCAGCATCAATGTGCTCATGTTCGCACGGGATGTATATACAGCAGCCGTCATTCCAGCAGGGCCAGCTCCGGCGATAATCACATCATAAATTTTTTGATCGCTCATGGTTGTTGCCTCCTCATCTCACACAGTTCTGTTTCCTTATTTAAATTAATTATAATGTAATAATCTATTTAAAATCAAGTGTCGACAAAACTTTGACGCACTTTGCCAAGGTAGCGGCAGAAATGCCGTATTTTTGAGCTAGAAGGGCTTGTGACTGTTTTTCGTTCGTTATCGTTCCGTATACATATTCTAACGCTGCGACCCACGCTACTTCTTTTCGCACTTGTACAAGACTTTGGGCATATTCATGATGCTTGCGCCATACATCGAGGCACCATTCTCCGGCCTCTTGCTTGCCCTGTGAGAGCAAATAACGGCTTATGCCTTCTTCTATACTGCCCTTTTGCTCTTCCGTCGCCGGTGAACCATTCGATCCATCAGGAGTTCCTTCCGGCATGTCTGCACCCATATCAGCCAAAGCCAGCAACGCCAACTTTTGCAGCTGTTGATTATCCGTCTGGTAATAAAATTGACGGACCGCAGTCTCAGCCTCATCGTCTCCGATCAGAGACAAGGTTTGCAACACCGCGAATTTCACTTCATCGCGTCCATGCTGCAACGCCCAGAGAAGAGAAGCTCGGATCATCGGGTCTGTTTTAAAATCTTCCACTCCCGTGAATGAAGCCTTTTCCCAAGAAACATCACGTTGGGTCGTATTGTATTGGTAGGGGATCGGTTTTATAGTCTCCCCTTCTTGTTCGTTTTTTACCATTTGAATGTACTGATCTGCGATTCCTGCTTCTGGGTCTAACTGCTTGGCTTTTTGCCACCAGCGCAGTGCCTGATCCTTTTTCCCGCTCAAATAAGCTGAGATCGCAGCATAGTGGTACGTGCACGCTTCATGCGGCCGTCCATTTCGCAGCATGCGTTGGTAATGGAAATACGCTTCATCATGCTGGCCCAGCACTCCCATTGTTGTTGCGAGCTTATAGGTATTTTCCGGATGGAACGGAACGACCTTTTTCAACATATCAATCAAGCTCAACAGCTCTGTTGTTTGATTGTGATGGGAGAGCAAAACGGCCAAATTGCACAGTGCATGCAGATTTCCTTCTTCCTTATCCAGCGTCTGTTCGATTGTCTCCATCGCCTTCTGGAATTCCCCAGCATAATAGTAGGCGAGAGACAAATTGTTCCACGCTGGCAAAAAGTCAGGATCGGCTTCGACGATTTCTTTTAAGGTATCCAGTGCCTCCAAGAAACGTCCCTCTTCCAAACTCCGACGAGCTCGTTCATGCTTACTGTATACGTCCTCTTTTTCACTTGGGAGGAAGTGTCGTGGTGGCATGTCCAGCTCAAAGTAAATATAATCGAGGAGCTCTTCGGCCTCTTCCCGATACGGTCCAGTGCTATCTTCTTGTAAATAACGAACAGCCATTTCTTCTGCCATAGGGTAATCTTCTAAGTTGGCATAGTTGTTCGCCATGTAGAAATACACTTCTGTCATAGATGGGTCCCATTTTTCTATCACTTCATAGAGGACTTCATTTGACGCTTCAAACTGTCCGGTTTCAGCTAAAGCACTTGCCAAATGGCAGTGGCATTCTGCATTCGTTGGCTCCATTTCAACTGCTCGGCGAAATGAACGCAATGCTTTATCATAGTCGTACCGATTCAAACAACGCATTCCCCGGTCAACAAAAAAAGCAGCATCTTGCTTAAAGTCAACGACGGTCGTTTTCTTCAAAATACTTTTGTTATGTTTCATAAAACCTCCAACATCGTAGGAGCTTACACTCCAAGTATCGTACCAGAAGCATCGGCACCCTACAAGCTGACTCGTCTTTTAAAGTGTTCAGCGGATAAAGCAAGAAACACCACTGGCACATAGCAAGTGGTGTTTACGAACAAAAATGGAGCGGACGAAGGGTCTCGAACCCTCGACCTTCGCCTTGGCAAGGCGACGCTCTACCAATTGAGCTACGTCCGCACATCTTATCAACTATTCATATTTTGTCCGATTGAAAAAACTGGTGAGCCATGAAGGACTCGAACCTTCGACCCTCTGATTAAAAGTCAGATGCTCTACCAACTGAGCTAATGGCTCGTACATGGTGGCTCGGGACGGAATCGAACCGCCGACACGAGGATTTTCAGTCCTCTGCTCTACCGACTGAGCTACCGAGCCATATACTTTGTTCGCCACTCTTGAATAAGAATGGCGGAGCTGACGGGACTCGAACCCGCGACCTCCGGTGTGACAGACCGGCGTGAACTCCAACTTCACCACAGCTCCATATAGAAGGCTTGTTCCTTCAAAACTGAATAC
>NZ_JAQMYO010000028.1:0-12378 GCF_028369215.1 Brevibacillus sp. AG
CACTCTTAGCAATCATGCGTATTCAGTTTTGAAGGAATGAGATGAAAAGCTGTATTCCCGATTACTTGTAAAAAGTAATGGAGAATGCAGCTTTTTTTGTATTTCCGCCAACACCTACAAATCTGATTCAAAAAAATACGTGCTCTAATAAAAGGAGCGTGTGCACAGCCGAGAGTGACGAGTGTGGTCATTATTGTGATTCCAGTCGATTATGCTATGCTGAAAGACATACAGCTTTTTCAAATGAAAGAGGGATCAATATGCTTATTCTTGCAGTGGAGGATGAAAAAGCGCTGCTTCAGACAATTGCAGGAGTCCTGACCGATGAGGGTTATCAGGTGGATACGGCAGAGCGCGGAGATGACGGCTTGTTATTGGCGGAACGCGGCATCTACGATTTGTTGGTCCTGGACATTATGATGCCAGGAATGGATGGCCTTTCACTGGTGAGAACGTTGCGTACAAAAGGGATAATGACGCCGGTTTTATTTTTAACGGCAAAAGATAGCGTAGAGTCGAGAGTCGAGGGATTAGATGCCGGAGCCGACGATTATTTGGTCAAGCCTTTTGCGGCCGAAGAACTGACGGCGAGAGTGAGAGCCCTCTTGCGCCGACAAGGGAAACAGAACACAGAAGGCGATCTGGCATACGGTCCTCTATCTCTGAAGATAAATGAATATGACGGTTTTGTTGATGATGAGCCGATGAAGCTAACAACGAAGGAGTACGAGCTGCTTAAGTACTTCCTGCAAAATCGGGAGCAAATATTGACGCGTCAACAAATTTTTGACCGCGTATGGGGAATTGATTCAGAAGCGAATTACGGAGTGGTCGATTTGTATGTCCACTACCTGCGCAAGAAGCTGGGTGCTTACGAAGGCTTCATCCGAACGATCCGCAATGTGGGCTACATTTTGAAAAAGGAAGACAAATGATGTTTCGAAAAACGAGGATTCGGCTCGTAACGTTGAACGTAGTAGTGGTGCTGCTCTTGTTGAACGGGCTGGGGAGTGCAGTCTACTACACGATGAAGTATCGTCTCTATTCGCAGGTGGACCGAGAAATGACCAAAGTTAGTCAAAGGCTGGCAGTTGATTCTTTGCCTCGTCTCCATCGGATTGAAGACGACCCTTTCCCATTCAACCGTCAGGAGAGGAAAAAGTTTAACGATCTGGATCGCCGGTATGTTTTACTCGTCTGGGATAGCTTTGGTCGTGTCATTGGGACCGCATTTGGTGACAGGCTGGAGCCAGAGGAATACGCAGAATTCCAGCATAACGGAAAAGCAGACGGGATCGAAACGAAAACTGTGAATGGACAAGTCTATCGCGTGCAGACAGTTACCGTTCCGAAAAAGGTCGTTGTAGGCAATCGGATACAGACCGCGTACCAGTTTCAACTGATTTACAATCTGGCACCTGAGCAAAACATGTTGGACAGCTTGTTGTACGTTGTCATCATCGGCGACATTATCAGTATTGTCATTGCGATCGTGGCTGGGTGGTTTTTGGCGAGAAGGGCACTCATCCCGATCCAAGTTTCGTGGGAAAAACAACAGCAGTTTATTGCCGATGCTTCTCATGAGCTGAGGACGCCGCTCACGGCCATCATGGTCAATCTGGAGAGGCTTTTCAGACATCCGGATCATACGATCGAGCAGGAAAGCGAAAAAATCATGATAGGGATGCAAGAGGCCAAGCGCTTGAGCAAGCTCGTCTCTGATTTGCTTACACTAGCTCGCAGTGATTCTAACGAGTTGCAGATCATGAATCAGTCGCTGCGCTTAGACGAAGTCGCGATGAAATGCACCCAGGTTTTTGCGCAACTTGCCATCGCACGGGAAATTCGTCTCGAAACAGACATTCAGCAACCCATTGAGATGGTGGGGGACCAAGAGCGTCTTCATCAGCTCATGGTCATCTTGCTGGACAATGCCTTGAAGTACACGAACGAAGACGGCCGGATTTATGTCTCTTGCAAAAAGGAAGGCGGTCGCGCTTCGATTCTCGTAAAAGACAGTGGGATCGGGATCGCCAAAGAGGATATTCCGTATTTGTTTGATCGCTTCTATCGGGTGGATAAAATGCGCTCTCGAGCGACAGAAGGAACAGGCTTGGGACTATCCATTGCCAAATGGATCGTGGATGCGCACCACGGAAAGATTCAGGTCAGCAGTGAGGTAGGTATCGGAACGAGTTTTTTGGTTACACTTCCAATAAAGCCTTAAACAGATGGATAGAACCGTTTTCCCGGCGAAGGGAATCGGTTCTTTTTTCAAATAGTGGAGCAATTCCATTTAACATACATTTATGTTTCAAATATCTCTAAATTGAGGTAAACTAGAGGTAGAGGAAGAGAGGAGTGGCGTACTAATGAACATGACGATCACTAAAGCAGCGGTAGCATGGTTTCGGGAAGAATGGGGATGCAAAGAAGGAGACAGCATTCGTTTTTTTGTCCGGTATGGAGGCGTTAGTACGGTTCAGGATTCATTCTCGATGGGGATTGCCAAAGAGTTGCCGAATGAAATCGGCATTTCGACAGTAGAGGATGGCATCACATTTTATATGGAAAAAGATGAGCTGTGGTATATGAATGGAAGAGGGCTGATTGTCGATTATCGGCCAGAGACAGACGAAGTAGAATTTAAGCTGGATTAAGCAAGGAAAAGGATAGCTAGTAGATGAAGGGCTCCGGATATACGGGGCCTTTTTATATGAGCGAAAAACTAAAATACAATACTTTACAAACAAAAATGTATAGTATATGATGGGTACATAAATGGAAAAAGGAGGAAGTTACATGCGTTTACTTGATTCTTACTTGGAGCTTGGCATTACGGGAATGGCACGTGCAGCTGTAGCGGGATGGTTCGATGGTCATTATGGGGCAGCCTTATTGGCAGGGTACTTCATGGATCGTGAGCACGATCTCCCTGAACATGTAAAAGAGGGCATTGAGCGGACATGCGAGTCCTTCCGCAAGCAAAAACCTGAATGGTTTGTTCCACTAGATCAAGACGAGCAAGCTGATCCCTCCTTGTTACAGCACGTCATCGATGGCCTCCAGCAAAATGTGAAGCAGCTGCGGACCTCAGGTCATGGACTAGCACTAGGTGTGTTGGCATTAAAAGCATTGCGCGAACGCCCTGATATGATCACTCCGACTGTGGTGCACGGCCTGGTTAAGATTCTTCAAGCGACGACAGAAGACAGGTTAGACCGTTATTGGGGCATCGAGAATTACCATGGCATGACGATTGATGATGTCAAAGACGAAGTTGCGCCTTACCATACAACGGCAGAGATGGCAGAGCGGGCGTTTGACGAGCTACATTTGGTTATACCGCCGCGTGATATTAACGGAGTACGCTATCATTTGGCGAGCGAGGTCGTCCATAACATCACACATGCTCATGCGTTAACAGATCTGGAGCGATTCGGTTATGAGGATATTGTGAAGCCTGGTATCATAAACCATCGTCTTCAAATCTATTTGAATCGCCATGTTCCTCCGTTTGTTTTGGAGGAAGAGGTGAAGGAGCCAGCGTTCGAGGAAATTTTTTCACCGCTATACTGGGATAGACTATACAGCGATCCTCATGCATTGAAGCTTCCGTATGCTGCGTTGGATCTGCTAAAGCGGTTTCCGCCAGAGAAGAGAGCTCTTGCCGAACGAAATTTGTGCAAGCTTTTGACGATTACGGATTAATACAGTCACCTAAATAAAAAGAACAGGGAGGCCAATAGGCACTCTCTGTTCTTTTTCATCTCGAATGAGTCGTCTACCAGGTAGGAATGACAGTCGTAGTAGACTCCCGATTTGCATAGTAGCTTTTATGCTCGATCAGGGCATTGCGAATGGAAGACTCATTGATGTCGAAACCGATTCCTGGAGTTGTCGGTACAGCCAGCATACCAGGTGCTGCAAAATCGATGACAGGTGTCACGATATCTTCAGCAAAGTAGCGATGGGAAGGGGATGTGTCGCCAGCAATCGTGAAGTTGCTAAGCGAAGCCATCGCGATGTTATGGGCGCGGCCAATCCCTGCCTCCAACATTCCTCCGCACCATACTGGTACGCCGCGTGTCTCACACAGGTCATGGATCTTTTTGGCATCGGTCAGACCGCCTACGCGACCGATCTTGATGTTGATAATTCGGCAACTGCCGAGCTCGAGTGCTTTGCGGGCATCTTCCACTGTATGGATACTTTCGTCGAGGCAGATCGGCGTTTTTAGTTCCCGTTGCAAGGTCGCATGGTCAATGATGTCGTCATGAGCCAATGGCTGTTCAATCATGATCAATCCGAAGCCATCCAAAGCCTTCAGCATCTCCATGTCTGCCAGCGTATATGCAGAGTTTGCGTCCGCCATCAGTGGAACATCTGGTCCAAATGTGTTGCGGATTGCACGCATTGGCTCGACATCAAAGCCCGGTTTGATTTTCACTTTGATCTTTTTGTAGCCGTCACGGATGAAGCCTTCTACGCGTTGCAGCAGTTTTTGGATGGTCGGCTCGATTCCGATACTCACACCGACGTCAATCGTCGTACGAGTTCCGCCCAATGCTTGGGAGAGGGAGAGGCCGTTCATTTTGGCGTACAAATCCCAGACGGCACCTTCCAAGGCGGCCTTGGCCATGTGGTTACGGCGCATCCAGGAGAAGAGGCGGGATACGTCATCAGGATGCTCGATCTCCCGTGAAAATAGCTGCGGGATCAAATACTTTTCGAGCATGTACCAGACCGTATCGACATCTTCCTCGTTGTAGACAGGGACGTCCATCGCGACGCTTTCGCCGAATCCGACATGGGCACCGCTGTATGCACGCACCAGAATGCATTCCTTGTGGGTTTCGACCCCCATGCTCGTCTCAAAAGGGGAATTCAACGGAATTTTGATTCGTTGCAGGTCCACGCGTTCGATTTTCATGTTCATCTCTCCTTAACCGTTCATTTGGATTGTCGCTCAAACGTATTCAGTACCGTTCTTGCCAAAATCTCGATGCCGTCTAGCAGTGCTTCTTTTTCAAAAGTCATCTGCGGATGATGAAGTCCTGGTGTCAGGCCACAGCCCAATCCAAGCATGGTCGCCCGAAGCTGTGGACGTTCTTTCGTGTAGTAGTGGAAGTCTTCCGCGCCTGGTGTCTGAATCGGCGGTTCGAGCTTCTCTGCCCCCAAGGTTTCGGTAATGGCATCCGCCATGATCAGTCTCGCTTCTTCGTTCACTTCCGCTGCATAGACGCGTTCGGTGATTTCGTAAGACAGCTCAACTTCATAGAGGCGGGAAACGTGTTGCAAAATGTGCTCGACACGGGCAAATAGGGCGTGAATGACTTCATTCGTCTGTGCCCGCAGGTCCAAGTGGAACTGCGCCGAGCCTGGAATGATATTGCTGCTTTTGCTGCCGGCGGAAAGCTGCGTCATTTTGACGGAATAAGGAACGAGCGGATCGAGGTGAATACCTTTTAACTGCTCAACAATCGCTGCGGCTACCTCGATAGCGTTGACTCCGAGATGAGGCCGTGCGCCATGAGCATCGGCACCCTTGATTTGCCCGAAAATCGTACCAGCCGCCCCGTGCAAGATGGCAGAAGCAGCTGTGCCTCGAGGGATTTCCTGAATGGGACGAAGGTGGACACCGTACAGAAAATCAATATCGTCCACTGCTTGCTTGTTCACCATCGCAAGTGCGCCATTTCCGCTTTCTTCTGCTGGTTGGAAAATGAGCTTCAGGCGCCCTGGGAGCTGGACGTCCATTTCTTGCAATACCATCAGAACGCCTAATGCCATGGTCATATGCGCATCGTGTCCGCAGGAATGGTTCGCGGTAAAGACGCCGTTTACTTCTTGCCAGAGTGCGTCCATGTCTGCTCGCACGCCTACAGTGAATTTTCCCGGCGTCAGATCGCCCCATTCGCCAACAACTCCCGTCACGTCGTCAAAGGTAGTGACGCGGCAATGGTGTTTTTTCAAGAAGTCAGCGATAAACGAGGTGGTCTGTACTTCCTCCCAGCTTATCTCTGGATGCTGGTGTAAATGCTCGTATAGAGAAAAAATGGCGGGCTGCAATTGTTTGATCGTTGTGCGCATGGTTCCTCCATCGGTTTTTTCGTGTGTAGTCGATAAGTGAAGCGAAGGCTACGCCAATCTACTTGACGCAGCCAGTTTTGTGAAAAGCTCATTGGTTACGAAACGCCGATTGTCACTGCTACAATGAGCGCGATCGAGGCGATTACGGCCCAGCCGAGAAGAAGCTTCCAAATGAATTTGACCCATTTCTCATACGGAATGCCTGCAACAGCCAGATAGCCCATCAACGCAGAAGAAGTCGGGATAATGGAGTTGGTTACCGCATCACCATATTGGAAGGCAAGAACCGCTATCTGACGTTGGATGCCGAGCAGATCCGCAATCGGCACCATGATCGGCATCGTTGTTGCTGCCTGTCCACTACCGGAAGAAATAAAGAGATTGAGAAAGGCTTGAATCACAAACATAGCCAGGACGTTAACGGCATCTGGCAAATGACCAATTGCCGAAGTCAGACTGTTAATCATCGTATCGATAATTTTTCCGTCTTCCAAGACGACAGTGATCGCGCGGGCAAAACCGACGATCAGTGCGCCAAACGTAACGGCTCTCGCACCAGCGACGAAGGAATCAAACAGTGTATTGACCGACAATCCTCCGACGAGACCAGCAACCAGGCCCATGATCAGGAAGGAAGCAGTAAGCTCTGTCAGGAACCATTCGTACTTGAATACACCGTATACGTTGAATGCGAGACCACAGACCATCACCAGGAACACGAGCTTGTGGCGTGCATTCAGATCTGGGATGTCTACTGTTCCCTGTTCTTGACTGGCGTGATTCTCTACGCCATAAAGCACACTCTTGGTCGGGTCTGCTTTGACACGATACGCATAGCGCATAACGTACCAGATGGCAAAAGCGAGAACGAAGACATACACAACAGCACGGAAGGTAAGACCAGAGAAGAGCGGCAATTGTGCGAGCGACTGTGCCACCCCAACCGTAAATGGATTGATCATCCCGCCCATGAAGCCGGCAGCAGCCCCCATGGTGATCATGGCCGTACCTGTTACGGCATCGAAGCCCATTGCACGAGCCAGCGCGATACCGATTGGAACGAAGATGATGCTTTCTTCTGCCATTCCCATGGTGAAGCCACCGATGGAGAAGAGGAACATGGAAGCAGGAATGAGCAACTTTTCCCGACCCTCCAAGTGTCGGACACCTTTATTGATCCCGGCTTCAATCGCACCCGTTTGGCGGATGATTCCGAATACACCGCTTACAATAAAGATGTAGAAAATGATTTGCGCGCCTTTTTGCATCCCTTCTGGAATCGCTTTGAACATGTCAAAGAACGAGACCGGATTACTTTCTACAGGATGGTAGCTGCCGTTGACGACGACGGTTTTGCCTGAGGCAACGTCTTTGACGCGTTCGAACTCACCAGCTGGGAGTACGTAGGAAGCTAGGGCTGCCAAAATGATAATGATAAAGAGGATGGCATACGTATGCGGCACAGAAAAACGTTTCTTTGCAGGTTTCAATGGATGTGTAGACATGAGGTCACCTCGCTTTTTTTTGCTTATGACAAGCAAGGGTCGTGCCAAGTGTCGAAATTTCCCGAATATAAGCGTTTTCAGTGGATTTTCATAGGCAAGGGAAGGGAAAACAATGCGCTTTAGGAATGTTTATTAGGTTTTATTCAGCCTAATACATCCTATTATTCATTGGGCGGAAGCTAAATCCGCCCGTGTTTTCGCAACAATTCGATACCCGCGGGGGTGATGGAGGTTCCTTGTCGGGTTGTTCCTGAACGTACCAAACCTTGCTGCTCCAGCAGTTTCAACTTGTGACGCAGTGCGCTCTCTGTCCAGCCTACGGATTGTAGCTCAGGGGAGTGCGCCAATTGATAACGCCCGACTGGTTTGTTGGATACGTAATAATGATGCAAGCAATACAAAATATCCAAGTCGCGGTTGTCGTCCAATTTAGGGATAGAAGCCGTCTGCTGCTTTTGAAATAGGCTATCCGTCAATCGTTTAGGGAGGTCCTGAATGCCGATGACAGGATGCTCGCTTACCGTAATGGCATAGTCGACGACATTTTTCAGTTCGCGAATGTTCCCCCGCCAGTCATGGCGATAGAATAGCTCCATTACTTCTGGCGACCATGTTTTACGAATGCCTTGCTGCTCCAGATGCTCATCGATGAGAAGGGGAATATCGCTGATTCGCTCGCGCAAAGCGGGAATCTGGATCGGCAGGACAGCCAAACGATAGAACAAATCCTCGCGAAAGCTTCCCTGGGAAACAGCGTCTTCCAAATCACGATTGGTAGCAGCGATGATGCGGCAATCCACAGAAAGAATTCCCGTGCCGCCTACACGGATGACCTGCTTTTCTTGCAGCACGCGAAGTAGCTTGACCTGAATGGCCCCAGAGATGTCCCCCACCTCATCGAGAAAAATCGTCCCACCGTCCGCTTGCTCAAACAGGCCGGGCTTTCCGCCTTTTCGTGCTCCTGTAAAGGCACCGTCTTCGTAGCCGAACAGCTCGCTCTCCAGCAGGTTTTCCGGCAAGGAGGCACAGTTGATTGCGACAAAGGGGCCGTTTTTGCGGAGGGAGTGCTGATGAATGGCATGGGCGAACAGCTCTTTTCCCGTCCCGTTTTCGCCTGTTAGCAGGATCGTTTGATTGTTTTTTGCCATCTTTTTGCCGAGCTCGATGACTTGGAGCAGCGGTTGGCTTTGTCCTTTGATATCGGAAAAGGAGTAGGTCGCTGTATGACCGCGCAACGTAAGCGTGGTTCGCAAGCGTTGGATTTCGGTCACGTCTTTTAGCGTACAAACGAAGCCTAAATGCTCATGCCTGCGGCGGATGCTTTGACTGCTGACGATAAATTGTTTGTGTTCAATGGTTACGAGGGCGTCCTCCTGATCTTCCTGCTCAAAAAAGGGCTGTAGCAAGCTGTGCTCCTTCAACACCGTGTACGGTTGTCCAACAATAGAGGATGCATGTGGACAAAACAGCTCAACGGCGACGTCGTTAATAAACGTGATCAAACCTTGTTCGTTGCAAGCGATCACGGGATCTTTGACTGCCTGAAAGGTAGATTGCAGCTGGCTGTTGAGCTTCTGTACTTCTGCGTAGGAGGTGCCGAGCATTTTCGCGAGTTCAGACATTTCTACGATGAAGGCAGACAAGTACTCGCGCTCCCATTCACTGGGCACGCCTACCTTGCGACCGGTATCAATCAGGTCATGAATGCTGATTTTGCGAAAACCGAGATCGATCACCTCCACATGAGGTGGAAGAGGTACGTCAGGAACGCTCATGATGATGGCGTATTGAAATTCGAGATCATCAAATGTACAGCCCGGGTGAAAGGGAACGTAATTCAAATGATCGACGTTCGCCTCTAATAAGTTTTGGATGACCTCCTGTGCGGAAACTGGCGAATTGTTCATGACAGGGACGGTCGTCCCCGGAGGAATCTGCATCAGCGCTTTCATTTTGCGCAACTCGAAAAAACGATTTAAAACCGTGATGGGCACGGAGTCAGCAACAGCTTGACGGGCAACTGTGTACAGCTCTGGGGATTTGGTTGTGATAAAGACATGATCGACTCCGCTTAAATCGGGAATGTGCTCATGGCTGGCATAGCCGATGACTTTGCAATACGGCTCGAAATAAGCCCGTAGTTCGTTTAACAAAAATTCGAGAGTGTCCGTTCCTTTTGCAATCAAGACAATGGTGTGGTCCATGCTGCACCGCCTTTGCTCAAACAATCGTGAATGTTTTGTAATCTCATGATAGCACAATGCCTGGCTGTAATCGGATGGATTCGCTTGTATAGAGAGGAAAGACAAGGATTGATTTGCGGGCAAATGCTAGTTCAAAAAGCCGGCTTTTTGAACATCCGCAGCAGGTAAATGTGTTTTAATAGAAGATATAACAGAAGCAGGAGGAATCAGCATGGAGGACAGATTGGTTCCAGAGGTGCTGCAAATGATTGGGGAAGTCGTGCCAGACGGGGTATCGATTGCGATCTCGGACGGCTCACAATACTTGTACTATCAACCGAGTTCCAATATTGACTTGAAAATTACGCCGGGGGATATCGTTCCCATAGGCTCGGCTACACATCAAGCACTCATGGAAATGGGAAAAGTAGGGCATCAGGTGGAGAGGCGTATTTTTGGCGTGCCGTACTACGGACTCTCGCTTCCATTAGTGCGAAATGGTCAGATCATGGGCTGTATTACCGCCATCTATCCACCTCAAAACGTTCCGCTCACGAATCCGGAGGCGCGTCTATCGTTTTTGGTCGGAAAAGGGGAGGACGGCTGGCTGCCTATTCCGTTAACGGAGATCGTCTATATCAGCTCTCATGAAGGAAAAACGCTTTTGCATACGGCTAGTGGATCATATTCGAACAAATACAACATGGCTGAACTGGAGTATATGCTCCCGCAAGACCGATTTGTGCGCTGTCATCGGCCGTATTTCGTCAATATGGAATCGATCGGCTTTATTCACCCGCATTTTCATTCGACGTTTTTATTGGAGATGAAGGACAAGCAAAAGACGAGAGTTCCTGTGAGTCAGTCGTACGCCAGCTCGTTTCGGCAATTGCTCGGCTTCTGAAATATCTGATAAATGAGAACGGTTCGCTGTCGTTTTTTCTTGATAGGCGCGTAAATATTCTGTTTTGTTGAAAATCGAGTGCTCGCTCAGAATCCGTGTGCTAGTGTAAAGGCAATAAAGATGGCATAGGGGGTCACAATGATGTGGGAGCGCTTACGCGATAAACGACTGGCAGATAAAATCGTGACGGCTGAGGTAGCAGCAGGATGGATTGAGGATGGCATGACGATCGGGTTAAGTGGTTTCACGCGTGCTGGTGATGCCAAGGTCGTGCCGCTCGCATTGGCTGAGCTGGCGAAAAAAGAGAACAAGCCTTTTGGCGTAAACGTATATACGGGAGCTTCACTCGGCTCCGATGTAGATGCAGTGATGGCGGAAGCGGGGATCATCAACAAGCGATTGCCTTTTCAAGCAGATCCGGTCATGCGGAAAAAAATCAACGATGGCAGCATGATGTTCGTTGATCAGCATCTGTCGCATACAGCGGAAGCGATTCGCCAGGGAGCGATAGACGCAATCGATTACGCAATTGTGGAAGCGGTTGCAATTACAGAAGAGGGCATGATCATCCCGGCTACGTCCGTGGGGAACTCCAATATTTTCGTGGAAAATGCCAAGCATGTCATCATTGAGCTGAATATGGCTCAATCGGTGGAGTTGGAAGGGATCCATGATATTTATACACCAGCGAAACAAGGAGAGCGTGAACCGATTCCACTCACGTCCGTGGATCAGCGAATGGGTACAGCAGGGATTCCCGTCGACCCGGATAAAGTAAAAGGGATTGTCCTGACGAATCAGTTGGATTCTCCCTCGACGATTGTGGAACCGGACGAAGAAACGGCGCAGATTGCGGCACATCTGATCGAGTTTTTGCGTCAAGAGGTAAAAGAGGGACGCTTGCCGAACAATCTCGCGCCATTGCAATCGGGAATCGGATCGGTAGCGAATGCGGTTTTCAACGGATTTTTGGATTCGGAATTCACGGATCTGACTGTCTTCTCGGAAGTGTTGCAGGATGCGGTGTTTGATTTGCTTGATGCAGGTAAAATTTCGTTTGCCTCAGGCTGTTCGATCACATTAACGGCTGACAAGATGAAGCATGTCACCGAAAATTTCGCCCAATACCGTGACAAGCTGCTGTTGCGTCCGCAAGAAATCACGAACCATCCGGAGCTGATTCGCCGCCTCGGTCTGATTGCGATCAATACCGCGATTGAAGCGGACATCTACGGAAACGTCAACTCGACCAATGTATCGGGTACGCGAATGATGAACGGCATCGGCGGCTCTGGTGACTTTGCTCGCAACGCACGTCTGGGTATCTTCGTAACCAAGTCGATTGCCAAAGGTGGAAACATTTCGAGCATCGTTCCGTTTGCCTCCCATGTGGATCATACCGAGCACGATGTAGATATTATCGTGACCGAGCAAGGCTTGGCTGACTTGAGAGGCTTGGCTCCGCGTCAAAGAGCCGTCAAAATGATCGAGAACTGTGCGCATCCGATGTACCGCGATCAATTGATGGCGTACTACGAGGAAGCACTCACACGCGGCGGACACACCCCGCATGTACTGGAAAAGGCATTCTCCTGGCACGTACGTTACGCGCAGGAAGGCACGATGCTTGCGAAAAAGCCAGCGTTGGTTTAAACGATTGAATGATAAAAAAAACAAACCCGTTCGGGCATTA
>NZ_JAQMYO010000029.1:0-10237 GCF_028369215.1 Brevibacillus sp. AG
TCAATCTAAATGTCAAAAGGGGAGCATCGACAGATTTAGATGTTCATTGAAAATAAAGCAATAGACTGGAATCCTTGATATGCCGGGAGTTGTTTCAAGAAAAATTTATTCCCAAACTGGGGGAATGTCTTAAAAAAGCTGCCATCATTTCGGTTTTTGAAGACATATGCTGAAGATCAATCACTTATTAATCAAGCATGAGATACCAATAAATTGCTATCTCATCACTATCTTTATCTAGACCTCTGTAGACGTAGGAATCGAAACCTCCGATGACAAAACCACAACTTTCGTAGAATTTACATGCGCGGACATTATTACTTTGTGTCTCCAGCATGATTCCCGTCATGCCGCCTTCCTTCGTCCAGCGTTTAGCCTGTTCGATTAGTTTTTTACCGACACCGTATCCTCTATATTGCTTATCAACTTTGATATCTTCCACATAGGCATATTTGTTCCAATTTCTTTTCAAAACAATTTGACCTACACCTTGATTGTTTACGAGCGCGAAATAAATAATTTGATGGGGATTGTCGATATAGTTCGAATAATCCTCAACAGTATCTTCTTCAAGCTGTTCATCATCGTAGCTTTTATTCCTAAGAGGTCTCTCCATCACCGTATATCCGATTCGCTGTCCCATTAGTTGCAAGACAAGGGTAGAGTCCACGATAAAGCTCCCATCAATGTTTGCACCACACTCATCGTCCCCAGCTCTCAGTTCTCTAATTAAAATATCCATATTCGTCCTCCTATATTTTTATAAGGTGAGAATAGAGATAGCAAGGGGGACCACGGACTTAACGGAATACATATTGCTCCATCATTTTCATAACCTCCAAGTATTATGTAGCATTTAGATTCTTTAGATAATTGTACAAGCATTGCTTAGCAGGTGCGACAGCTTTATAATCGTTAAGCCCGTTAGCTTAATCACGCGTATAAACACTGCCTCGTTGTTCCTACTACTTCCGTTAATTATAGGGTATTTCCTTTTCGATCAACTCACGAATCATGGCGGATTACACGGATCGATCTTGCTCTTGCCACACAGTAATATGCTCTTACAACACGTCAGTACCGGCCTGCTGCGTAAAACTTCTGCAAATTCATTTTGAAAAAAGATCGATCAAAATCGATTCTACCGTTTAGAATACAATACAGATAGGAAGACCCGTTCGTACTATACGGTTAGCCAGATATTTCTATGACCCGGCTATTTTTCCCCCCCTTGGTTGTCTGCTGTTGGCGTCCGGTTCGACAGTGATGCCGATTTGATCAAAAGTCTGCCCTTCGGCGAGCTGGTAGGTCAGTATTCCGGATCCGTTTTCGTCCGGCTTGAATATGCCACCATTTTCCCTCGTGCTGTTTTTCAGCAGCCAAACCTGATAAACCTGTGAACCTTCGACGCCGGGCAATTCGTGAACCTGCACCACCAAACTTTTCTCTGATCCCTGCTGGACAATATAGGCGATGCCGTTTGTTCCCGGGTGGCTTTGATTGGCTGCTTTTAAGGGAATCGCCGTTAAAATTTCAATGGGTATATTTTCGACATGCCGATTTTTTACCTGTACATTCGCTATTCCAAGACCAATAAACGCGAGTAACAAGACGGCCACGATACTGGTTGAAACTGGAGTGAACTGGCTTTTGAGCATCATGGCGAGCTTGCTCATCTTAGCTATGAATGTTTCCGTACCGCTTTTCCTTTTGTGCTCAAAAACAAACCCCAGCACCTCGCCTTTTAGCGATTCAGGCACCTCGATTTCGGTAAAATCGAATGGCAAAGCATGCCAGGCCTGGGATAATTCCTGATATTCTTTCTTACACTCCGTACAATTCTTTAAATGTTCAGCAAAGGCCATGTGTTCGCTCTCCTTGAGCTCATTTGCTATATATGGAATTAACTGATCACAAACCCTTCTCATTTTAAATCCTCCAGTTCCAGATGCTTCCTCAATCCTTTAAGAGCCTGGTGAAGCCTGCTTTTAATCGTGCCGAGCGGCTCTTGTTCCAGCTTGGCGATCTCTGAAAGAGAATACCCTTTCCAATAAAGCAAATCGATTAATTTTCTTTGCGCCGTCGGCAATTTGTTTTTCGCCATCGCAATATCATTCGTATTTACTCGTTGCTCGACTTCATTAGCAGGGTCAGCGATCTCTTCGTGTTCCTCTTGATGGTGTTGCGTATGCCTCTTTTCTTTTCGGAGGTAGTCAATGCAAATATTGCGAGTAATCGTGAGCAGCCAATTTACAAAGCTGCCTTGAGCAGGATCGTAATGGCAGTTTGTTGTCCATAGCCTCAAAAAGACCAACTGAATAATCTCTTTCGTCTTATCCTCATTCCCATTGCAAAACTTCATAACGAAGCCGTAAACAAGCTTTATATATCGATCATAGAGCTCCTCTAATGCGTGACCATTTTTTTCGTTTACCAATCGCATTAATTCCGCATCGTAATTTTCTTTCATGTGGCACTCCCTGCTTTTGGATAAAAATATATTGCCATAACACTATTTTAAAAGTAAAGATGGGAACGACCGCGACTAATCGTTCCCTGGGCAGGCTTATTCAAATGCTGTTTCGCTGTTTATGACAAACCATACCTCTTTTACTCCTTGTCCGTTTACATCCCCTTTTTGCTGGTCTTTTACAAAATAATAGAGAGGAAAGCCTTTGTACGCAACCTGCTTCTTCCCGTTGTCTTCTCTTGTGATCGTATCGAAATCCTTTTTGTCAAAACCTTCCGGGACGGCGAAATCCTCCTGGGTAAATGCCGGCCAGTTTGCCAGGCAGTCTCCGCTACAATTGCTTTTTCCTGCTTCGTCCTTTTTAAAGTAATACAGGGCCCTTCCCTGTGGGTCCGCCAGGTACTCTCCAGCTTTCTCATTCTTCAAAAGCTGGAGGCTGTCAACCGGGGCTTGTTCCGATTTAGTTGGTTCCGTTTGGGCTTGATCGGGTTGAACCGTCTCTGTTTTTACCTCCGTGCTTTTTCCACAGGCAGCCAAAACAAAAATAATCGAAAGTATCGCAAGGGTAAAAACTGCTTTTTTCATGTATATTCCTCCTAGTTTTTGAGATGTATGTCTCGTCCTTACTTCCAGCCCCATTTTTGAAAGATTTGGTGAGATTTTTCCGTTCTTAAATAATCAATAAATTGCTGTGCCTCTTTTTTCTGATCAGTGATTTTCGTCAGGGCGATCGGCGTTCCACGATAGAGCTTTTCTTCTTCGGGCAGTTCGACCAGATCAGTCACATCCTGGAGCCGGTAATGCCACGATTCATAGGTAATCCAGGCGTCCAGGCTGGCATTCGATTTCCATCGTTCAATGGCTTCGGCACTCGACTTTACAGAAAGGTTAATATTTTGGGAGATGCCTTCGATCAGCCCTTTTCTGCCTGCCAAGTCTTCCCACAGGCCAAGCTGGCCAGCCCCATTCACATCGATTATTTTTACTCCCTTTTTCGTTAAATCCTCCAGGCTTTCAATCTTCTTAGGATTTCCTTTCCTCACCAAGATTCCCGCAGCACGCGGGTAAAGCTCCGTACGTGATTTAGTGTCGATCATTTCGGGGTGGTTAAAGATGAAGTCCTGCAGCATATATGCGGAGCCACCGAAAATAATATCTGCATCTTGCTTTGCTTGGCCGATCCAATTGCCCTCTGGTCCGGCTGTTACTTCCACCTTCATTCCTGTTTCAGCTGAAAATTGTTCAGCAGCTTCCTTGATCGGTCCAAGTGGTCCACCTGGTCCGTACACCCGGATGACTTTATTACTTTGGCTGGTATTTGATGTTGCCTGGGACGCCGGCTTACCGTCCATTTGTGCATAGGCTGACATTCCAGCAGCTGTAAAGACAAAGAGCAGTAGAGCTGCTAGGAACACGGTCTTCTTCATGATTCTTCCTCCATTTCACACATGTTTTTTAAAGGTACTATCAAAGGAAACGAAGGGAGGCTGTAAACGGTTTGATTGTAATCGCAAAATAGTTAGAAAGTTTCATAAATCTATGGAAAACTAGTCTGGTAAAGAATAAATAAAGATCGCCACACAACCTATGCCAGCTTGGCCAGGTGTGTGGCGATCTTTTATGTGTTCTGTGCCGTCCTTGGACTGTAAAACCAGGCGCTTTGCCAGGTTTTACGGAAGCCTCAAGACGATCCATGGTCTGTTAGGTGCCTAGGACGGCATATGTTTTCACACTTTATTTACTCAGAACATTAGAACGTGAATATCTCCACACTCTCTTCGAAAACTCTTACTTCCCTAACCACATGACGGATCAGCTCTTTTTTATCCTCAAAGGTGAGCTCATCCTGAGCTTTTAATAAATAAAATTCAGCAGCTTCTTGAATCAAGTTGCGGCTATACTCATAATCGACCTGCTGTTTTGTTTGATCCAGCAGCTCATTTAGACGCTGATTCAGTTTATCTTCCTTCTCCTTCAGTTCTTTCAATTCCTGGCGAATATCTTCTTCATCAATATCTCCTTCACCAGACGCAAACAATTTAAGCAATCTCTTGCGTCCTGTTTTTGTTTTTTCGAGTTCCTTTTGCAATCGCTCCAACTCCACTTGCTCGAATGGAGTTTCCACTTTATCTTCCACTACCGCCGCAATCTCGTCAGGATTATTCAACCAGGACGCAACCGCTTCCCAAACCTGATTGTCCAATTGCTCACATCTTACACGACGACCGCACCCCTTAGTTTTTGCACCTGCTGTATTCTTAACATCAGTATACTCAAAAACATGCTGGCTCCAGTTTTTCGCTTTTCTTCCTGACATCGTATTTCCACAGGACCCACAACGTACTAGGCCGCTTAAGAGGTACTCGTTGAAGCTCCGTCCCGCCCATCTTCTTCTGGATTCCTTTAGTAGTCGCTGGGCATGTTCAAATTTCACTTCGTCAATAATGAATGGGCAGGGCAAGGATATCCACTCTTCTTTTGGGCGCATTTTCATACGGACTTTCTCATCTGGCTGGCGAAACTGATTACCCAGCATCCCTTCTGTATTCCACTTATTTTGATAAAATCTCCCCACGTACGCCTCGTTCATCAGCATCTGTCGTACCACCTGACGATGCCATACGCTCGCACCGCGCTTTGTAGGGACTCCTTTATTGGTTAAATAAACAGCTATCCCATTGATACCTTGAACTAGCTCGTTGGGCTGAGTAAACAGATCGAATACTAGTCGCACTACTGCTGCCTCAACTTCATTAATTACGATCTGTTCTTTCTCTGAATCATAACTGTATCCATATATTTGAAAGTCACGGAGAACGCGGCCTTGTCTTGCCTTTTCTCTTCTCCCACGACTCATACGTTCATTAATCTTTGCCTTCTCAAATTCAGCAATCGCTCCACGCATGCTGTAAAAAAGCTGACCTTCAGGCGTTTTTGCATATTCGCCATTCACGAACACAAGCTCTATACCACGCTTATCAAATTCATCTGTAATAAGCAGCTGGTTCATTAGTTTACGCGATAAACGGTCAGGGTCCAGACAAACAATTTTTGTAATGACTCCATCTTTCACATCTTGTCTTAGCCTTGAGAGAGCCGGACGATCTAGGAACTCGCCAGATACATCATCTATGTACTCGGCAGATTCACTCGTCGCTGCCTTTTTCCTGCATTCCCTTACCTGATCGTCGAGGCTGAACCCGCTTTTCGCCTGCTCCTCTGTACTCACCCTGGCATATATTCCGATCATACGGCTTCTCCCTCCTGTATTTTCCTAATAAATAGTGGTAACAGGCGGAACGAATACTGTCAGTAGAACTGCCCGGTATAATCTTTACATGCACCGTTCATCCCCTCCTGTCGAGAAGATATGCGCGAACGGCTTGTCAAAAGTAGTGGAGAAACATGAAAAACCCGTCTCCTCAAAATGAAGTGCACCCCTTAAAGTAGACATTGGAATAACCCCTGTGGTTTACCGATGAACTTTAAGGGTCTTTGAAAGAGAAGATCAGGTCGATCTATAAGCAAAGGAAAGGAATTCACGGCTACCGCAGAATTCAAGCAGAATTAGTACGTCAGTATGGCTGTAAAGTAAACCATAAAAAAGTGTTACGGTTGATGCAAAATTTGGGGATAAAAGCAGTTATTCGTCGCTCTCGAAACGACAATGCGCTAGTTCTTGAGACTTTCAAGAAAGCATTTAAAACACAAAAAGACGTGACTGGTGTGATCGTTCACAACGATCAGGGTCACCAGTACACGTCCCGTGCATACCACGACATGCTGCCTACGGTTGGCGCCCAGATCAGCATGTCACGACGAAGTAATTGCCTAGACAACTCCTCGATGGAAAGCTTCTTTTCTCATTTGAAAACCGAAGCTCTATATCCCTAAGAAGAATTGAGGAATATATCCATTTTTACAACGACGAACGTCTTCAACTGAAATTAAAAAAACTGACGCCTAGTGAATTTAGGCCTCAGTTAGCGTCCTAACGGCCGGGGTTTTTCTTACTGTCTACGAAAGGGGGTCTTGACCATTCTTAACAAAGGTCTTTTCTTCCAAATCAGATTTTGCAATTTCAAGGAGTATATCAAAACTACGATCATTAGATTGTTCTGCTGCGTGAACATTAGGTACCGCTACCTGAGAGTATCCAGTAAATAGAAAAGCTGTAGTAAATGCGACTGCTAGTAACGATTTAGTTATTTTTTTTACCCTTCTTGCCTCCACCTTTATTATCCAGATAAATAATCCCAAAAGCCACCACAACTGTGAGAACTACAACAATCTTTCTGCTTATTCCCATGCTAACGTCAAGATCAAAAAAACTGAAAGCTAAAAGCACCAGAAGTAAGACCAAAAGAATTTTTCTGATAATATCACTCACCTCAAATCATTGTTCTCTTAATCATAATAATAGTAATCACTTGAAAATATTGCAAAAAATACCGACACAAATTATAAAATATTGTAAAATCATGAACGCTTAGTATGAATAAACAGGAGTCAGCTCGAATCCTTTACTCTTTTTTCTTTGTCCATGTATGATTTTTCGCTTGGATATACGCGGTAAGCCCTACAACTGCACCCACCGTCTCACCTCCAAATAGAAAAACCACCTAAATAAGATGGTTTTCGCTTTTGCTATGTATTAGTTAATACTCTCATAAACTCTACAGGAACCTCTTCGTTCTCCAGTCTTATCGAATAGAATACCATTTGTTCCACTCTTCTACTTTCTCTTTTCAAAACAAATCCATTGTGACTAACCTGATCTGTATCTTTCTCTATGCTTGTTTCTGTTATTTGCTTGATTTTTTCATTGGCTTCATCTAATGTCCAGCCTGCCGCAGTGGTTATCATCTGGGCTGATGCAAATGCCTTTTCACTCGCGTTCTCATTAAACTTTGGATCCAAAACCGACATTACCAGAACCTGAACTAACTTGTTCTCGTTTTTGTTTACAACTAATCCGAATGCATGAGTACTGTCCTCAGAAAAAGTAAAATATGTCTTGAATCCGTTACCTTCGTCACGTTCGAACCATTTTGATGAAGCTTTAAGATTGGGGAACGATTGCGAATTTTGATACCAGTCAGACGTATTGGTCAGCTTATCTTTTATTCCACTAGTAGATTCGCCAAATACTTCAACCAAGCTCTTTTCTGTATCCGATACATTAGAACAGCCAGTTAAAAGCAGAAATACTAACAAAATTAAAACCTGTCTCATATATACTACTCCCTCCTGTCTACATTCTACCTCTCCTACCAAAAGGCGTCAGTCCATATAATTCGAGCGCATACGACAAAATGTGACTTTTCTCCTCTCCCCAGCCCCCTATCGCTCGGGAGAAGGAGAAAGCTATGTGCTAACTTTCTCCTCTTCTTCTGCTTCAATTGCTTGGCAAGCCATAATGAACAACTTTTGCATATAAGGATCGACCTCATAATCTAGGATGTCGGCTGGTCGTCCTCTGCCGTTGAGAAATGCCCGACAGAGGTGGCTTGATTCTCCAGCGGTTCGAACTGGACGAAAGACTTTTACAATCTCGTCCGACTGGCGCACTACATTTCACCCACCTCCATGAAAAAAGCACCACACGGGTGCTATTGTTCGATAATTGTATATAGATAATTAGGAATGTATTAGGAATGGCCCTCCCCAACCGTTCTCGTCGAAAGCTCACCGAATATGATCTAGTACGCTTTTCATGACCTGCGGCGAGTCCTGCCGATCGAATAAATTATAGCGGGCTTTGACTGTTTGATAGACCTGATTCAGCGCTTTTTGGCTCTTCGTTTTCCGGTACTCGCTCACAAGTTTGGCAAAGGAGGGATGCCTGATTACGTCTGTTCGCCAGTCCCACACGCGCGGTTTTTGGACTTCTTGCCGGACCTGTTCCACCATCTCAATTACTTTAGGTGCAAGAGAGGCGCTGAACTGCGTTTCGGCCTTCTTCTTCTCCGGAAGATCAGACAGCATCACATAGTTGGGAAGGGAAGACATTGGCTTGTTGTTTACAAGCAACAATTCGCCCGAATAGTTGTGCACGGTCTCTAGCAACAAGTCTTGATTGACTTCGTATTGAAAATACTCCCATCCAGTCGCAGTTTTTTTGCTCGGCAAAAACAGATGGATGAAGTTGAGCATTTCTGTGTAGTACGGCTGCGATTGTGGATACACATACCCTTTTGCATCGACCTGGAATCCCGGCACTCCCACCTCTACTGCCCAGCGGACCGCTTCACTTTGGCTGTCCTTGGGAGCTACACTCCCCTTGTAAGGCCTAACTTTTTTGTACATGCGGTACAACGTCTCCGCAACAAATTGCTTCGTAAGCCGTTGGTCATTCAGGTCCTCAGGCAGTACGTACCCCGCCTGGACAAGTGCGTTTATCCGCGCTTTTAGTTCCACTTCTCCCCGCTTTTGCCGTAGCTCGCCTTCCCATTGGCCAGAGGCTTGCTGCTGCTCTATTTGCTTGCTGATGGCGGCCGGATCGTAACCTTGAGGATAGAGGGGATCCAATATTCCGATCTCATTGTACAAGCCCAGCAAATACCCATCTTTAGAAACACCGAATTCATCGATCATGAAACCGCGCGGCGTGTCTGTACCGTTAAGTTCGCCGACGATTTCCGTGAGGCTTTTTCTGTTTTTGTCCAGGATGCTGGCGGGATGCGGATTTTTGATCTTAAGCGCATCTTTTAGGAGAGAATGAAAAACTTCTTTTTCTTCCAACGTATGAACCGTGGGCAAATTGTAGGCAATACGATAGGATGCCGCCGTTGCCGCTCCTGCTTCTTGAATTGGATAGGCGATCTGTCCGACAGTCAGAACGGCTGCGATTACAGCGGTGAACACAACCTTTTTCATGGATTTGTTACCTCCTCAGTGTGGTAGCAAACGTATCGGAATTTGATTCACGGGAGTTTGCAAATACATTTGATAGACGAACGCTTCTTGAATAAAGTTACATCTCACCCATGATTCCCCTGAGATACTCAACCTTCGGGCAGAGGTCTCCTCCGCAAGCCAACCCCATTGATGTCCTTTACCAATTTAGGCAGTTAGACTAATCTACACACTTTCAAAAATTATTTGAACATTATTTCGCAAAAAGAAATTGTAACAAAAAATTAAAATTTCCATATATTTACATATATTGTAAAAAGATGTATATTATGGTTGTCCAAACAAACCTGTTTTGTATCGGGCGCAAGAAAATAGAAGGAGTGGTTAGAATGAAGAAGTTTATTACTGCTTTCGCAACACTGGCATTATTGACTTCAGCGACACCTGTATTTGCGCAAGAGGGACAGCAGCTTGCACCTGTTACCAATGTTGCCAGCACCAAAAAAGCATCTGAAAAACAAGCGGTAAAGCCTTTCGCTGAGTTTGTCACCATAAACTTATATTGGAATCAACCACCAACTGCAACAAGATTTGAAGTTATTGTTACAAACGTTACAGATGGTTATGTTTTGGAAAAAAGCCGACAAACATCTACAGAATTTTCGGCTCGTAGCTTAAGAGTTGGAAATCATTACAGTATTATGGTTCGTGCTTTAGACCAGTTCGGTAATCAAGTCGGACAATCATGGTATAAAGATTTTGAAGCAAAACAAAATGACAATTGGCGTTTTTGGTTTTAATTGGTTGATGATGTAAGTTCAAGCATGGAGCTTGAAAGCAGTAAAGGGACCATAAGGGTCCCCTTTTTCATAACTCTTCATCACAAGACACCCTTTTGACTTTAAAATC